>DATFPQ010000116.1:0-13185 GCA_035264765.1 Actinomycetales bacterium
AGCACGTCCGCGCCGATGCCGCGCTCGAGCACGGGCCACCGCGACATCAGCATGAGCATCACGAGCACCCCGTAGCCGGCCAGCATCCCGGAGATGTGCGCCACCGACGCGAGAGGGTCGGGCGCCACACCGTCCAGCACGACCGCGACCACAGGCCACAACCCAGTGAACGTGCCCAGCACCCCGACGATCACGAGCACCGCCCCGGCGATGTCGCGCTGTGGTGACACGGCAGCGACCGTGGACGCGGGAGTGGTCGGAGCGGAAGCCAGGTAGATGCTCATCGCCCGAGGCCCCCGCCACCTGGGCCAGCCGGCAGCGGTGCCTCGGTGAAGATCGGTGAGATGTCAGGACCGCTCAGGCCGAGCCACAAGCCCACCACAACTGCGGCGACGAGCAGCACCACGCCGATCACGTCGAAGCGTCGGGTCATCGCAAGCCACCGCCCCGGCCACCGTCGCCGGTGAAGCCCCCGGCGCGGTCGGGACCGCCGTTCCCGCCGGTGCGGTCGACCTGCACCAGGCCGTCACGACCGCCGGGGCCTCCGTCACCCAGGTCCGCTGCCACCGCAGCGCCACCTACCGCGCCAGTAAGGGTCAGGCCTAGCACGCCCGCCAGAAGCACCCTGCGGTGAAGGCGCCGAGTCGCTCTCGGACGTTCCACGGGCGGCGGGACGGCGGCCGCCGTAGCCACGGCGGGCTCGTCGTCGAAGCCGTAGTGCTCGGTGGCCCAGCGGTTGACGGGGTCCGGCACCTCACGGGGATGGTGAGCCTGGCCGCTCCCCGGGGTGGCGTGTGGACCGGCTTGCGCCACGGGCGGGGGCACTGCCGTGGGTTCGGGCGGTGCGCAGGCGGCTCCGGCGCTCGGCGCCCAGTCGATGGGCCTGCGTGGATCGGACGACATGGGTGCCTCCGGGACACTGGAAGATCTGAACGAGGGTGTCCCAGGGTCGCGGTCACACTTCGGCCCTGACGAAGGGCACCCTGTGCCGGCCCTGTGCATCGGGGCCACGGCGCCGGGGCGCCTGGGCGCACCACTGCGGATCGCCGGGCGCTCAGTCGTGCAGGACGTCGTGGAGGCCGAGCACGCGGTCGAAGATGTGGAACCGGTAGGTGACCCAGAGCGCGAGGAACCAGAGCAGGAGCGCCGGGAGGACCGTCTCGTAGACGGGGGGAGCGGGCCCGGTGAGCCCGAAGTAGTCGGAGAGGGCCGGCGTCACCAACGCGCCCAGCAGCACGACCAGAAGCGCGATCACGAGGCCGGCCGGGCGCTTGTCGGGGCTCGGGCGGGTCCAGGCGGCGAACAGCCGGGTGGGTGGTTCAAGGAACAGGATGAGCAGAATGGAAGCCAGGGACACGAACGTCGACAGGCCGGTCTGGGCGCCCAGGGTGGCAGCTGCCTGCTCGAAGTTCGCATCGACGCCGTAGGTGAGGCCGGTGTACCGCTCGAACTCGGCGACCATCCTGTTCAGGATGGCGGGGTCGGTGAACCCGTGGGTGATGCCGGTGTAGAGCAGGGTGTAGACGCCGACCCCGGCCCCGGCAGTGATCACGGCCGCGGGCAGGACGAACCGCGCGAGATTGATCAGCAGGTGCTGGTCGGGTGCGCCGGGCCTGGCCCAGGCCGTGAGGAAGATCGTGGGGACGCCGACGGTGAACAGGGTCAGCCCGGTCTGGGCCGGGGAGTACGGGAAGCCCAGCCCGAGCATGGTGATCGTGGCGATGACCAGCGCCTGGGTCGCGACCCGGGTCAGGAACACCTGGGTCGAGATGGCGATGCCGCTGATGATGCGCCGGCCGTGCCGACGGGTCGGCAGGAGCGCGCCCAGGGAGTCGTCGACCAGGACGATGTCCGCGACGTCGCGGGTGACGGCACTGCCGCTGCGCATGGCCACCCCGACCTGCGCGGCCTTGAGGGCACGGGCGTCGTTGACGCCGTCGCCAACCATGGCCACGTAGCGACCCTGCCGGCGTAGGGAGGCGACGATGCGCTCCTTCTGCTCCGGAGCGACCCTTCCGAAGACGGCACCCCTGGCGACGACGGCGTCCAGCTCGGCGTCGTCCAGGAGCGCGAGGTGGCCGGCGTGCACGGGCTCGGTGTCACGCAGGCCCGCACGGGCGGCGAGCGCGGCGACGGTGTCGGGGTCGTCGCCGGAAAGCACCTTCAATGCGATGCCCTCCTCGCTGAACCGGGCCAGGGTGTCGGGCACGTCCGGACGCAGCTCGTCGGCCAGGGCGAGGATCGCGAGGGGCTCCAAGGCTGTCAGGGCCGGTCTGCCGTCGGAGCCGCGCAGGGCAGCGGCTGGCTCGGTGGTGCGCGCGAAGACCAGCACCCGCAGACCCTGCGCCGTGCGGGCGCGGACCTCCGCGGTGACGTCGCTCCCGCGCAGCGCCGATGCCAGGGTCTCTGGTGCACCGAGGACCCACGTCGTGTCGGCAGTGCGCACCGCGCTCCAGCGCAGCGAGGAGCTGAAGGGCACCTCCTCCAGCACCGGCACCGGTTCCCCCGGCAGGTGGGCGGCCAGGGCCGTGGTGGTCAGGTTCGCCGCGGCCGTGCTGCGCGCCATCGACCCCAAGGCGGCCGTGACCGCCCCCGGATCGTGCCCGCCGAGGGGGACCACCTCGGCCACGGCGAGGCGGCCCGTGGTCAGCGTGCCGGTCTTGTCGGTGCACACCACGTCGACGTTGCTGACGGACTCCACGGCGTTGACCCGCTGCACCAGGGCGCCCTGCCGCGAGCAGGCGACCGCCCCGACGGTGTAAGCCACCACGATGAGGAAGAACAGCCCGTAGGGAACGAGCCCCGACAGCACCGCCGTGGTCTGCACGACGCGCAGGACGGACAGGCCCTCCAGAGCCGCCTGCAGCAGGATCGCCCCGCTCATCAGGACGACCAGGACCATGACCAGGCGGACGCAGAAGGCGATCTGCCGCTGCAGCGGCGTCGTATCGGTCGAGGCGCGCCGCGCCTGAGCGGTCAACCGGCTGGCGTAGCTGGCCGCACCGACGTCCCGGGCCAGCTGCAGCCCGCCACCGCCGACGCAGTGGCTGCCGGACAACAGGTCCTCGCCCGCGGAGCGCAGCTGCGCCTCCGACTCGCCGGTCAGGAGCGACTCGTCCACCTCGACCGCACCCTGCAGCACGGGGCCGTCCACGACGAGCTGCTCGCCGGGACCAACCCGGATGACGTCACCGCGCACCACGGCCTCGGGCAAGACCTCGGTGTCCTGGCCGTCACGGACGACGACCACCGGCGTCCGCGCCAGCAGCTGCAACCGGTCCAGCTGCCGCTTGGCCCGGACCTCCTGCACGGCGCTGATCACGGCGTTGAGCAGGCCGATCGAGACGCTGATCAGCGCGTCGCTGTAGCGGCCCAACGCCAGCAGCGTGGCGCCGATCGCGAACAGGATGGTGTTGTAGCCGTTGAGGACGTTCGTCCGCACGATCCGCGCGTAGCTCCGCGAGGAGGCGCTGACCGCATCGTTGCCCTCGCACCGCCGTCGGCGGGCCTCCGCCTCCCCGCTGGACAGTCCGTCGAGGTCGGTCGCCGCCGTGGCAAGGTCAGCGCTGGCACCGGGCGGGGCACTGGGCACGAAGGCCATCATGGGGCAGTCGACGTGGGCGCGCCCTCCGGTGATTGAGATCGAAACGTGCAGAAGGTGCTCGAGGCCACCAGCGAGGGCAGGTCACGTCATGACGCCGCCTCTGCGTCATGGGCCGACCTGACTCGGTGCCGCCGACCCGAGGGCAGTCACTCCAGCACGGGGTGAGAACTGCGCGGACAAGAACCGCACAGGAGGCGCACAGGGCCGGCCGCTTAGCGTCGTCGCCATGAGTGCACTTGCCGTAACGGCCCCACGAGCTGCGGGGGTCGCCAGCCGCGGCCCCCCGGATCGTCGTCGAGCGGCTGACCAAGCGGTACGGCGGCCTGCGGGCGGTGGACGACCTGTCCTTCTCCGTCGAGGGAGGTCGCGTCACCGGGTTCCTCGGACCGAACGGCGCCGGCAAGACGACGACCCTTCGGATGCTGCTGAACCTTGTGTTCCCGACCTCGGGCACAGCGCTCATCGGCGGCCGTCGCTACGTCGACCTCGAGGAGCCCACCCGGTGGTCGGCGCCGTCCTCGAGGCGTCGTCGGCCACCGAGGCCGCACCGGCCGGAACCACCTGCGCGCCGCGTGCATCGCCGCCGGTCTACCCCTGACCCGCGCGGACGAGGTCCTGGACATGGTCGGTCTCACCCCGGCCGCGGACCGCACTTCCGCCGGGTACTCCCTGGGCATGCGTCGGCGGCTCGGCATCGCCACCGCGATGATCGGTGACCCCGGTGTGCTGATCTCGACGAGCCGGCCAACGGGCTCGACCCCGAGGGCATCCGGTGGATGCGCGAGTTCCTGCGGGGCCTGGCCCACGAAGGACGGACGGTGCTCGTGTCCAGCCACCTGCTCAGCGAGATGCAGGCCCTGGCCGACGACGTGGTACCGCTCGGACGGGCCGCGGTGCGGCCGGGGCAGTGCGCCACACTCAGCGCCTGGCGTAGGGAGTCAAGCCGTGCAACACGGCTGCTCGCAGCGTGGTCGGTCGTCGACGACCGCGGCGTTGCCCCTTGAGCCGCTCAGGTCGGCCTTGCAGGGTGCCCGACCCCACCAGGGCGCGTAGGCTCGGCAGCGAGGCGCGGATCCGTTTGAGACACAGCGGAGGTCGCGCGCGAGCGCGGGGAAGTTGGCGCGATGAGTGAGCAGATGGCGGACCGCGGCCCGGACGACCGGGAGCGCGCCATGGCCGAGCTGGCGCGGATCCGGTTGGACGACCGGCCGCTGACCAAGGTGCTCGAACGGGTGGCTCAGCTCGCCAAGGAGGTGCTCCCGGATGCTCGGGACGTCTCGGTGACGCTCCTGGACGACGCGCGGGCTGCGTCCTCCGGGCCCGCACGAGCCAAGACCGTCGCCTTCACCGGGGACCTCGCGGTGGACCTGGACGAACGCCAGTACCGGTCGGGCTTCGGTCCCTGCCTGGACGTCGCGGTGAGCGGTGAGACGATCCTGGTCGACACCAGCGACGACAGCCGCTACCCGGACTTCAGCGCCGCCGCGCGCCGGCGGGGAGTGACGCACTCGCTGTCCGTCGGTCTGCCGATCCCGCAGCGCACCATCGGTGCGCTGAACATCTACGGCTCCGCGGGGCCGTTCACCGACCGCGAGGTCGAGTCGGCGCACGCCTTCGCCGGGCACGCCGCGGTGGCCGTGGCCAACGCCGCGCTGTTCGCCGGCACCGCGGACCTCGCCCGGAACCTTCAGATCGCGATGGCCTCCCGGGCGGTCATCGAGCAGGCCAAGGGCATCGTGATGGCCCAGCGCCGATGCAGCGCCGATGAGGCGTTCGAGCTGCTGCGCGCCGCCTCGCAGCGGCAGAACGTCAAGCTGCGCGTGCTGTGCCAGTCCATCGTCGACTCCGCCACCTCGCGTAACTGACCCGCGGCCCCCGACGTCGAACCCAGATCTGATCATGGAACCGATCCCCGAGTCCGCGGCCGTGCTTGCGGCCCTGGAGGCCGCAGGCGGGCAGGAGCTGAGCGACCATGTGCGCGAGGTCGCGGGGCTGGTCCGGACCGTGGTGCCGCAGTGCACCGGGATGAGCCTGAGCCTGCTGGCAGACCGGCTCACGCTCACCCTCGTAGCGACCGACGCCCAGGTCGCCGCGCTGGACGCCGTGCAGTATCTAGAGGGCGGCCCGTGCGTTCACGCCCTCGACCGGGACGGCCCGTTGCGCACCGACGACCTGAGCGGGCGGCTGGACGAAGAGGCGTGGCGGGTGTTCGCCACGGCGGGGGCCGCCACCGGGGTGCTGAGCACCTTGTCCTTCCCGATTCGGGACGACAAGGGCCGCGTGCTCGGTGGCGTGAACCTCTACGCCTCCGCCGCGCACGCGTTCACTGGGCACGAGTCCACGCTGGCCCAGATGCTCGGCGGCTGGGCTGGCGACACCATGGCCAACGCGGACCTGACCTTCGCCACCCGGGCCGCCGCCGAGCAGGCACCCGAGGAGCTGGCCGACAGGGACGTCGTCGCCCAGGCGGTTGGGATGCTGACCGTGCTGGACGACGTTTCCGCCGACGAGGCGCGAAAGCGGCTGGCGGCCGCCGCGGCCCAGGCCGGCGTCCGGGTGCAGGACCTCGCACGGACCATCATCGCCGGGCCAGGACGGGGCGATACCTAGCCGGGCAACTGTGACGGGAGTCAGCGGCGACCGCGGGTCCGCAGGACCCGCCAGCAGCCCGACACGAGAGCTGCGTGCATCTTCAGGACCGCGGACCACGGACTGCATCATGATGGTTTGGAACGGGTGCTTGGGCGGGCGCAGCCCTCAACGCCGGGCGCCTACCGCCGCTGGTCCGCCGCCACGACGGGACCGTCTCGCGGATGGACCGGGGGGCGTCCCCGCTGATCGGTGCCCTGGCCCCGGGCATGGGGCGCCGCGGCGAGGCCGCCGAGGCCCTTGCCCCCGGCTCGCTGCTGCTGCTGTACACCGACGGCCTCGTCGAGACCCGCGACCACGACATCGACCAGGGCATCGACCGGCTCTGCGCGCGCTGGGCGCGCTGGACCCCAGCGCCGGGCCCGAGCAGGTCTGCGACGCCCTGACCGACGAGCTGGTCGGACCCGACCAGGACGACGACGTCGCCCTGCTCGCCGTCCACATCGACCGCGCAGCCGACAGGCAGTGACCCTGATCCGACGTCTCTTTTCGGCAGTCGCATGCCGCCTACGACGTCCTCAATTCGGCACGACCGCCCGCATCCGGCCGACGGCATGGTCCGCGGTCGCGCGGCCGGCTTGCCGTACGTGGGCAGTCCAACCTCATGATCCGCTCGACCGAGCTTCCACGGTCGCGCGCGCCGCCGACGGTGGCGCCTGACTGCTACCGCCCTGGCCTCAGAAGCCGCCGCCTCCTGACGCACCTCCCCAGCCCCGCGACACTGCCGCACCGCCGCCGCCGTTGAGGAACCCCGACCCACCGCCGGGACCCGTCCTCTTCCCGCATCGCCGGCAGAGCCTCCGGACGTCATGTGGCTGTGCTCCTTCGAGTGCGCCGCAATCCACGCGTGGCGTCCCAGGCAGCACCGCAAGTTTCTGGCCATACGGATGAGTCCGTTCGGACGAAGGTCGGGTGTCTTGATGTTGCACCAGGCGATTGCCAAACCACCGGGCGGTGACGCTCCGGCATGATTTCCACTCCCTCGTCGGCGTGACCGCGCAGGGCCGCGCCGCGGTGGTCAGCTGCCTGCGGCCATGCACGCGACGAGGATGTAGTTCGGGTGACGGTCGAGGTTCTTGCGAGCGCGGTCGCAGCGCATCGTGGTCCGTGGGTCGGCGTGCCGGGCGGCGATCGCAAACGTCGCGCAGGCCCACGCCGGCATCGAGCATCGTCGTCACGTATGTATGGCTGAGCATGTGGGGATGCAGGTGTGGCGTCGCAAGGCTGGCCGACGCTGCGAGGTGCTGCAGCCGCCGGACGGCGCATGACGGTACATCCGTCGACCGCGACTGTTGGGCAGGATCGGCCCGACGCTTCGGCCGGGAACGGCCTGGTCGATGGCCCGCCCGACTGATGGGGGTAGCGGGACCAGGACGACCTTGGTGCCCTTGCCGTTGTCCCGCAGGACGCGGTCGCCGTGTTGCTCACCGAGGTCGGCGACGTCGGAAGTGGTGGCCTCGAAGATCCGCAAGCCGAGAAGGCCCAGCATGGCGACGTGCGCCAAGTCGTGCCGCTCCGGGGACTGCCGGGCGGCGAACGGAGGCCTGGAACCGCGGATGCGTTGAACCCAGGGTCGGTGACGCGGTGGGCACGGTGGGCCGCCGCGGATAGTCGGCCGGGGAACGATCGAGCACTCCGTCGATAACCCAGGGTGCCGTAGAAACCGGCCACCAACGCAGGTGCGGCGCGAGACGGTCGATGGCTTGAACCCGCGGACCTCCTGCAGCCACGCACGTACCGCTCCAGCCCGCGCGCCGCACCGTGAGGAATCGAATCTCTGACCGGTGCACCACGGTCAGGACGACCCGGAGGTCGGAGTGCGTGTGCTCGCGTGACAGGCCCTCGTAGCGGGACAGGTACGCGGTGACGGCATGAACGTGGTCGTCTGTCGGGGCGGGCATCGGATCATGGGCGAGGTCAGCATTGATAGCGCTCACGGTGGTCGCCGCGCTGCCGTCGTCGTCGACTCGGCGACCGGGACATGGGCTCGCCCGCATCGGCACGACCGGGCGCATTCGACCCGGCGGCATGAGTGTGCGCCGGCCAGTGGCATGAGCGCGCGCGTGAGCGGTCGTCATCGTGCCTGCTTCGGTACGCACCTTCCGTCGCTCAATCGTTCGAGCGGCGGCGTCAACGACTCCGGCGGTCCGGCGCCGCGAAAACCGGCCCTAGCCCGGGAGATTCAACGCTCAAGCACTGCCTCGGGTGCACCCTTCCGGTCACCCCGAGCTTCAGCCACCCCAGCGAGCTGCCCGCTGAAGCGGGTGCTCGGGAAGGGACTGTCGACTCCGCTTCTTCAACGGATGAGTAGCTCGGTGGCCTCGTAGACCGCGTCAGACGACTCGCGAATCAACAGGAATTCGGTGAACTTGACGTGCTGCGTCGCCGTCGTCTTGTTCATGGAGGCTTCAGCCTCGCTGGAGGGCTCCCTCGACGGCTTCACAGGGATCGCGGACCGGCTCGATCTGACGGATGGCGCAGGCGGCCGCCGCGAGCAGGTGCCGCAGGGTGGTGCGGTCCTCGCTGGCCAGGCTCGACAGGGCGCGGTCCTCAGCCGCACGGACGTCACGCTCCAGCTGCGCCAGCCGCTGCCGCCCGGTGGTGGTGGCGACAAGGCGGCGCTGGCGCCGATCGGCGGCGTCGACCTGGCGCTCGACGAGCCCGGCAGTGACGAGGTCGTCGACGACGTAGGTCATCACGGTCCGGTCGATACCCAGGTGCCCGGCCAGCGCGAGCTGGCTGCGCTGGTCGCCGTGCACGACTGAGGCCAGCACCTGAAAGCCCCGATGGCCCTGCGGGACGTCGGCCAGGACCTGGCCCACCTCGTCCTGGTAGTGGCGCAGCAGCACGCCCAGGGTCCATCCCAGCTCCTCGTGCCCGAGCCGGCCACCGTCCGTCGTCGCGTTCGCCACGCCTCCATCATACCGGATACCGCGCTTGCACAGATCGTCTGTACGACATACGGTTTGTCCTGCCGCAGAGCCCTGCGGCTCGACCACGTCAGGGACTTCTATGAGCGACTACGGGCACGACCTCCTCTTCGGCTCCTTCATCACCCCGACAAACGCGGACCCGCAGGTGCCCGTGCGGCTGGCGGTGAGCAGCGAGGCGGCGGGCTTGGACCTGGCCACGTTCCAGGACCACCCGTACCAGCCCGGGTTTCTCGACACGTGGTCGCTGATGGCGTACGTCGCCGCGCGTACCGAGCGGATCGGTCTGTCCGGCAACGTGCTCAACCTGCCGCTGCGTCCGCCGGCGGTGCTGGCGCGTGCGGTGGCGAGCCTGGACCTGCTCAGCGGCGGCCGGGTTGAGCTCGGGCTGGGCGCCGGGGCGTTCTGGGACGCCATCGAGGCGATGGGCGGACGCCGGCTGACCGCCGGACAGGCGGTCATCGCACTGAGCGAGGCGATCGACGTGATCCGCGGGGTCTGGGACACCTCCACCCGCCAGCCCCTGAAGGTGGAGGGCACGTACTACGGCGTCCACGGCGCCAAGCGTGGGCCGGCACCCGTGCACCCGGTCGGGATCTGGCTGGGTGCGTACAAGCCGCGGATGCTCACGCTGACGGGGCAGAAGGCGGATGGGTGGCTGCCGTCCTTGGGGTACATGAAGACCCAGCAGGAGCTCGCCGACGCGAACGCGCGCATCGACGAGGCCGCCGCCGCAGCCGGACGCGAGCCGTCCGCCGTCCGCCGCCTGCTCAACGTCGGCGGAACGTTCACCACCGGGACCAACGGCGGGTTCCTGCAGGGACCGGTATCCCAGTGGGTCGAGCAGCTCGGCGCACTCACCCTCGAGCACGGATTCAGCGGGTACATCCTGATGGGCGACGACGAGCGGTCCCTGCGCGTCCTCGGCGACGAAGTCGCCCCCGCGGTCCGAGCCCTGGTCGCCGAGCACCGCGGCGCTGGGGCGGTCACCCGATGAGCCGCGACCACGGTCACCCGGTCCGGTTCGGCATCGTCCTTGACCCCGCGCACCTCACGCCGCACGCACTGACCGAGCTGGCCCGGGTCGCGGACGAGGCGGGCCTTGACCTGCTGGCCGTCGCCGACACCACCGCGGCGACCGAGCAGGTGTCGGAGCGGAGCGGGCTGGACCCGTGGACGACGCTGGCCTGGGTGGCCGGGGCAACCAGCCGGATCACGCTGGCGACACACGCCCTCGCGCCGACGGGCCCGGCGACCGTGCTGGCCCGCGCGGCCGCCAACCTTGACCTGATGACCAATGGGCGCCTCGAGCTCGGGCTGACCGCCGTCCCGGCAACCGTCGACGGTGGCTCGTCGCCCGCCGTGGGTGTGCGCCCTGAGGCGGGCGCGCTCGGGGAGACCATCCCGATCCTGCGCAGCATGTGGGCGACCGACCGCAACCCGGTGCACGCCGCCGGACCCGCACACCGCGTCCCGGGCGCCGACCCCGGTCCCGCACCGGCCCACGACGTCCCGATCTGGCTCAGCGGCACCGACGACACGCTGGTCGACGTCGCCGTACGCACCGCGGACGGGTGGTGGATGGACGCCACCGCATCCGACGTCGACCCGAGCACCGTGTCATCGGCGCAGCTCCGGCTCGACGTCGCCGCCCGGCGGGCACGCCGCGACCCCGCAGAGATCCGCCGCCTGCTCACCGTGGGAACCATCCCAGCGGTGTCTGACCTCGTGCGGTTGGCCGTCGAGCACGGCATCGACACGGTCGTCCTGGCCACGACCGACTCCGCCGCCGTCCAGCGCTTCGCCACCGAGGTGGCCCCCGCCGTCCGCGACCTCGTCGCTGCCGCTCGCGCGTCCCGCGGCACCCGGCCCGCTCCCACCCGATCTGCTCGGGTCCGCGCCGCCCGACGCGACGGCATCCACTACGACGACGTGCCCGCCGGCCTGGAGACAGTAGAACCGGGTGACACCCGCTACGCCGGCATGCGCTCGACCTACCTGCGCGGCGGCCGACCCGGCCTCGTCCTGCTCCCACGCGACACCGTCCAGGTCGCCCAGGCCCTGACCTGGGCCCGCACTCAGCCCGTGCCCCTCGCGATCCGCAGCGGCGGACACGGCATCAGCGGCCGCTCCACCAACGACGGCGGGATCGTCCTGGACCTGCGCCACCTCAACGACATCGAGGTCCTCGACCCCACCACCCGCCGAGTCCGCATCGGGCCTGGTGCCCGCTGGGGAGAGGTCGCCGAAGCGCTCGAGCCACACGGATGGGCCCTGACGTCCGGCGACTACGGCGGCGTCGGCGTCGGCGGCCTGGCCACCGCCGGCGGACTGGGCTTCCTCGCCCGCCAGCACGGCCTGACCATCGACCACCTGCGGGCCGCCGACGTCGTCCTCGCCGACGGCACCATCGTCCGGACCGACGACCAGCACCACCCCGACCTGTTCTGGGGCATCCGCGGCGCCGGCGGCAACCTCGGCGTCGTCACCGCGTTCGAGTTTGAGGTCGACCAAGTCGGCGACGTCGGGTTCGCCCAGCTCGCCTTCGCGGTGGACGACCTCGCCGGCTACCTCCAGGACTTCGGCGCCCTCGTCGAAGCCTCGCCCCGCGACCTGACACCCTTCCTGATCGTCGGTCGCCCCCGAGGCGGTCGCGTGGTGGCTCAGGTCATGGCCGTCGTCAACTCCGACGACCCCGACACGATCATCGACCGCTTGCAGCCCTTCGCCCACCTGGCCCCCCTGGTCCAGCAGTCGGTCCAGGTCATGCCCTACACCGGCGTGGTTCACCGGACCGAGAACGTGCATGACGGCCAGGGCGAACCAGTGACCCGCTCCGCGGTGCTGGAGCACCTCACCCCGCAGTTCGCCGAGGACGCCGAGCAGCTGGTGCGCAGCGGCGAGGTCTACTTCTTCCAAATCCGATCCGCCGGCGGAGCGGTCAACGACGTCCCCGTCGACGCCACCGCCTACGCCCACCGCAAGGCAAACTTCCAGGTCGTGGCCTTCGCTGCATCGCGGGAACGGCTCGACCGCCGGTGGGACGCGATGAGCCACCACTACTCCGGCATCTACTCCAGCTTCGAAACCGACCTGCGCCCGGAACGGATCGCGGAGGTTTTCCCCGAGCGCACGTTGAACCGCCTACGCGAGCTCAAGGACCGGTACGACCCCAACAACGTCTTCCGCCACAACCACTCCGTAGCCGGCGTCGCCCCCGCGGAGACAGCACCCGTTGCTCTGCCGGCTGCGCCCTAGCGACGAACGCGGCAGTAAGCCACCTGACGGAGTTAGCGGTCATCGGCACGAGCGAGCGTATCCGGCCTGCAGCATGAGTGAAGCGGAGTCCTTAGGCGTGGCCGGGATTCGGCGCTGGTGGCGTTGTCGGTGGTCGAACGGCGACTGGACGCGGTCCGGGCGGTGCCGGCGGGCCGTCGGTGACGGAGGTCGCCGCCGGACTCGGGACGTCGAGACAGACGGTCCCAGTGATGTAGCGGGCAGAGGGCACCGTCCAGTCCCGCAAGACGACCGTCTACCGGGACTGCTTTCCCGCGCCGTGGAGGTGGTCGAGGAAACGACTGTGCGAGCTGCTGCCACCCTTCGAAAGGCACGCCGTCGGCTGCGCGGGGATGACGCGGTCCGTGGTCGGGGTCGGTGCGGGCGGTGGCATTTGGTCCGGCGCGGCACGTCGGGACGGGCGCCGCCGCCGGCGCAGGAGCACCTCCGCAGTCTTCGCGCGACAGGGACCGCGACGCTAGCCCGCCACAGGAGGCGACGCCGACATCATGCTCCGGGCGGCCCTGATCAGCGAGGCGTTGTCGGGTGTGACCCTTCCGTCGGGCAGTTCGAGGACGTCCTCCAAGCCGATCCGGGTGGCGAGCCCCCGCCGACCGGCATGGCGCAGCGCAGGCCACGCGCTTTCGCCTTGCCCATGAAGCAGCACCGTTGCGCTGGCGCGCCTGTCGTCAGGGATGAGGGCAAGGAGCCGGTCCGCCTCGGTTT
>DATFPQ010000117.1:0-24118 GCA_035264765.1 Actinomycetales bacterium
CCGCCGCCTGCAGAAGCGCGCCGGCAGGGCTCGGCAGCACCGCCCACGCCAGCGCGCTCACCGCGACCGCCGCCGCAGCGCCAAGGAGGACGACGACCTGACGACGCTCGAGGCCGGCGGAACGTCGCAGCCGGACCGCGAGGCTGGTCAGCGCCACGACGGTGCTGACCAGCAGCATCGCCGCGCCGAGCGGGAAGGCGAAGCGCCCGACCGGCTCGGACGTCCACGGCTGGCGATGGCGACCGCGCCCTGGAAGGTCTGCGGGTACAGCGCAGTGCCCGTCGCCAGCAGCACCATCGCGAGGACCGAGGCGGCGACCGCGCGCCGCCACCGGCGACTCACCAGCCGGCCGTCGGGGTAGAGCAGGGGCACCAGGGTCAGCAGCGGCACGAAGGCGGGGACCCACAGCCAGCTCTGCAGGTGGACGGCCAACCGGGCCGGCGCCGTGGGCTCGTCCGCCAGCACGGCCGCGGAGGTCGTCACGACGGTGAGAGCACCCGGCGGCCCCCATCCCGACGAGCAGCCAACCGAGTCGTCGGCTGCGCCGGCGGCCGGCCAGGACGAGCGCGCCCATCCCGGCATAGCTGGCTCCCACCACGGCGTCGACCGGCGCGTCGGTGGTGGCGAGCACGGGCCAGGACCCCGACCGCACGACAGCGATCAGCGCGGCTCCGGTGGCGACGGCAGACAGGACGGCGACCGCGACCGCGGGTGACACCGCACGACCGCGCACCCGGGAGGGGTGCGCGATCGTGCTGGCCACGTCGTGCAGGGTAGGCGGCGCAGCGGTGCCGGGGAGGCGATTCACCTGCGACGTCGGCCGCACGAGGACGACGGCGGTGCCCACGACACCCACCAGGAGCGCGAGCAGGGACCAGGTCGTGTTGTCGGTGAAGGCCAGCCGGCCGGCCCCGACGACGGCGGTCCCGACCGTCGTCCACAGTGCGAGCCGACGGGCCGGCGAGACGGCGGCCACCACGCCCAGCAGGACGAGCCCGAGCGACACCCACGCCATGTCGAAGTAGTGCGCCAGCTGGGTGTGCTCGTCATGGACGTGGTTCTGCCGGCCGACCCGCCCTAGGGCGAAGGGCACGAGCAGGGCCGTAGCCAGCAGCACGACCGGCGCGACCAGGGGGTCAAGGTCGGCGGTCAGCAGCCGCAGCCGCGGCCGGGTGGGCAGGGCCAGCCAGAGCAGTCCGGTGCTGACGCAGACGACGACCGCGACGGGCAGCGCCCCGGCGCCGGGAGCCAGGACGGCCGCCACCAGCGCCGCGAGGGCGACCGCCCCGGCGTGCAGGGCCACGGCCCGGCGACGGCGTCCGGCCGCGCCACCCGGCACGCACGAGGGGCACCAGCCCGGCCAGCCAGACGGCGCAGAGCAGCAGGCCCTGCCCGGTGACCTGGTGGAAGCGGTGGTCGGCCTCGGTGCCGGTGAGCAGCTGGAGAACCGTGGTGGTGCCCCAGACCGTGGGGAGCGCGCAGGACAGCAGCGTGGCGGCGCCGAGGGCCAGCCGGCGACCGATGCCGGGCCCGGACCTGGTGCGGACGTCGAGTCCCGACCTGGTCCGGACGTCGGACCCCGAACGGACATGGCCGGCGGGCCCCGGGGCTGCCAGGCTTGGCCGATGGCGACGACGGGGAGCCGCACCCGACCGGTGGCCCTGGTGACGGGCGTCGGCCGGACCGCCGGCATCGGCGCAGCCATCGCGGCCCGGCTGGCGGCGGACGGGTGGGACGTCGCGACCGGGTACTGGGTGCCGTACGACGAACGGATGCCCTGGGGTCACCCCGAGGGGGACGTCGAGCGGATCTGCGAGCAGCTGAGGGAGGCGGGCTCTCGCACCGTCGCGCTCGCCGAGGACCTGTCCGACGTCGAGGTGCCCGGCCGTCTCTACGACCGGGCCGAGGCGGCGTTGGGACCAGTCACCGCCCTCGTCCTGTGCCACTGCGAGTCCGTCGACTCCGGCCTGCTCGACACGACCGTCGACAGCTTCGACCGGCACTACGCGGTCAACGTGCGAGCCACCTGGCTGCTGGTGCGCGAGCTGGCCCGCCGCTTCGTCGGGGAGCCTGGGAAGGGGCGCGTGGTGGCGCTGACCAGCGACCACACCGCGGGCAACCTGCCGTACGGGGCGACCAAGGGTGCGATGGACCGCATCGTGCTGGCCGCGGCCCGGGAGCTCGCCGGTCGCGGCATCACGGCCAACGTGGTCAATCCAGGTCCGGTCGACACCGGCTGGATGACCGAGGAGCTGCGCGAGTGGGCGGTGCGACAGAGCCCACTGGGCCGGCTCGGGCGGCCCAGTGACACCGCCGACCTGGTGTCGTTCCTGTGCTCGGCGAAGGGCGGTTGGGTCAACGGCCAGCTGCTGTTCTCCGACGGCGGCCTGCACGCGTGAGGAGGCCGCGCTGACGGAGGCGCGGGGCCGCGGCGAGCCGGCCCGGCGAGCCGGCAGCGCCGACGCAGGCGCGAGGCCGCGTTGCACACGGGCAATGCCGCTCGCCGCGCCTGCGGACCGCGACACTGGCGGTCCTCGGGAGCATCGGCGCCGCTCGTGAGTAAGGCCGCACGTGAGTGACGGCGCGGCAGAATCACGGCGCGGCACAGCGGCGGCGCGTAGGGGAACGGCGCGGCGCCCAGGTCGCGGCGCGCCTCAGCCGCAGGTCACGGCGTGCCAGCGAGCTCCTGCAGGGGGACGGCCGGGTCCGCCAAGCGCTCCGGGTCGACCGCGGCGCGGGACAGCACCAGCCGCTCGACCTGGTCGGCGACGTCCCAGATGTTGACGTTCATGCCGGCGATCACCCGCCCGCCGGCAAGCCAGAACGCCACGAACTCGCGGGAAGCGAGCCGCCCACGGACGACCACCCGCTCGTACCCCTCCGTCCCGACGTACCCGGTGTACTCCATCCCCAGGTCGTACTGGTCGGTGAAGAAGTACGGCGGTCGCACGTCCACGGCGTCCTGCCCGAGGATCGAGCGGGCCGCCACGGCGCCCTGGCGTCGGGCATTCGCCCAGTGCTCGACGCGGACGTGCCGGCCCAGCACCGTCGAGTAGGCGTTGGCGACGTCGCCGGCCGCGAGGATCCTCGGGTCAGTGGTCCGCAGGTGCGCGTCGACCACCACGCCGCCACTGACCTCCAGCCCTGCCGCCTCGGCGAGCGCCGTCCGCGGGACCACACCCACGCCGACGAGCACGAGATTCGCCGGGAGAAGCCTGCCGTCCCGCAGCCGCACGCCGCTCACCCGGCCGTGCGTCCCGGTGAGAGCGGCGACGGCGACACCACAGCGCAGATCGACTGCGTGCTGCCGGTGCAGGTCGGCGAACATCTGCGCCATCTCCGGGCCGAGCACCCGCAGCAGCGGCAGCCGGTCCTGCTCCAGGACGGTGACGTCCAGCCCCGCAGCCCGTGCCGCCGCCGCCGTCTCCAGACCGATCCACCCGCCGCCGACGATGACCACCCGTCCCTGGCCCGCCGCAGCCACCTCGGCGAACGCCTCCCGGATCGCGTCGCTGTCCTCCAGCCGCCGCAGCAGATGGACGCCGTGCAGGTCAGCGCCGTCGACCTCGAGCCGGCGCGGCTCGGCGCCGGTGGCCAGCAGCAGCTGCTCGTAGCCGCGCCGTTCCCCGTCGGCCAGCACCACCTCGCCCGCCTGCCGGTCGACCGCGGTGACCTCCACCGCGGTCCGCAGCTCTACGTCGTGCTCGCGGTACCAGCCCTCCGGATGGACGAAAACCTTCTCTCGTTCGGTGCTGCCCTGCAGGTAGCCCTTGGACAGCGGGGGCCGCTCGTAGGGACGGTGCGGCTCGGCGCCGAGGAGCACCACGCTGCCGGCGAACCCCTCCTCGCGCAGGGTCTGCGCCGCGAAGGCCGCGCACAGCCCCGCACCCACGACGACGACGTCGGACGACGGGCTCATCTACCTCATGCCTCCTCAGGACCAGCCGGGTTCGGCGGCGGCTCCACGACGGCCGCCGTGGCACCCGGCGCGGCGGCACGAAGCCGCCGCGCCGGACACCGCACCGTGAGTGACCGCCAGAGCGGTCGGTGTCAGCTGGAAACTGTCAGCCGGACAGCTCCTGCATCACCGAGAACGCAGCACCCCACGGGTCCTCGACCACGGCAAAGCGGCCGTACGGAGTGTCCATGGGCTCCATGGTGACCTTGCCGCCGCCGGACGTGACCGCTTCCACAGCCTTGTCCGTCGACGCCACCGAGAAGCACGCCGTCCAGCCCTTCGGCGAGCCCTCCTGGTGCTGACCCAGGCCGCCGAGCGGGGCTTCGCCCGTCGCGAACGTGGTGTAGCCCTCCGCGCCCTCCACCGGGTCGAAGCGGAAGCCGAACACCTGGCCGTAGAACCTCCTGGCCGCGTCGGCGTCGTCCACCGCCGCCTCGTTCCACACCAGGGCGCCCGGCTCGTTGTAGATCCGCACACCCGTGTGCTGACCGGCCTGCCACAGGCCGAACAGGTTGCCCTGGGGGTCCCTGGCGATGACCATCCGGCCCATCGGGCCGACGTCCATGGGCTCCATGACCACCGTCCCGCCCGCCTCACTGATCCGGCGCGCCGTGGCATCGACGTCGTCCGTGGCGAAGTAGGTGGTCCAGCTCGGCGGTGCGCTCTGGTCCATCCGGGGCGCCATCCCCGCCGCGGGCAGACCCTTGACCTCGCAGGTCAGGTAACCCCCGTACTCAGGGTCGCCACCGGTGTACTGCCAGCCGAGCACGTCGGCGTAGAAGGCCTTGGAGGCGTCGATGTCCGCCGCCCCGTAGTCGATCCAGCTCGGCGTCCCTGGCGGCCAAGCCGTGTCGCGAGTGGGCATGTCTCCTCCTTCTGAAGAGATTCCTCGGGGGTCTGTCTCCCGGTGCTGGCGACCCTGCCACTCGGCACCGACAGTTTCCAGGCCTTCGCCCGCCCGGCTGCCGTCACGGCGAGGGCACGAAGCGCACCACCGCCCGGTCCGTGGCCGTGACGTCGGCCGCGGTGACCTGGTGACCGTCGGCGATGCGCAGCGCGAAGGCCCTCGCAGGCTCACCCGCCGCCCGCAGCCGGTTGATGACGTCGGCCACGAATGCCGGGTCGTCGTCCAGAATGCCCGTCCCCGGCACGTCGACACCCGCGTGCCGCATCCGCATCGGCGCCCCGCCGGCGAAGTTGGCCCGCCATCTGCGGGGAGTCACCACGTAGACCTGGCCGTCCAGCTCGTGGAACGAGACGACGGCCTGGTAGGTCCGGCCGGTGCGGCGGCCGGCGAAGGTCAGTAGCGCGAACCCGCGCAGCCACGCCCCCAGCCGCGAGCGGAGCAGGCCGCGGAGCACCGGGTCGAGCACCCTGAGGAACGCCTCGGGCGGGGAGTCGTCCTCGACGGGACCAGCCACGGTCCCGACCGTAGGGACCGAGGGCCGGGGTGTCCATGCCCTCCTCGCCGTCTCACGGCTCGCTGGCCTGCGTGCACCAGGCTTCCCGCGACGGCTCGGCCGGTCCGCCAGGATGTCCCCGTGACCGAAGCCGACGCGGTGGGCCCGCTGTCCGGACTGCGCGTCGTCGAGCTCGCGGGCATCGGCCCGGCGCCGTTCGCCGCGATGGTGCTGGCCGACCTCGGCGCAGACGTCGTGCGGGTCGACCGGCCGGCGTCGGCGGGGGACGCCCACCGCGACCTGGTGAACCGAGGCCGCCGGTCGATCGCGGTGGACCTGAAGTCCGCCGGGGGCCGCGCCGTGGCCCTGGACCTCGCGGCAGGGGCCGACGTCCTGGTCGAGGGCTTCCGTCCCGGCGTGATGGAGCGGCTCGGCCTCGGTCCGGAGCCCTGCCTCGAGGCCAACCCGCGCCTGGTCTACGGCCGGATGACCGGCTGGGGGCAGGACGGGCCACAGGCTCAGTACGCCGGCCACGACATCGACTTCGTCGCGGTGACCGGGGCGCTGGCCGCGATCGGCCCCGCCGACGGCCCGCCGGCCCCGCCGCTGAACCTGCTCGGCGACCTCGGCGGCGGAGCGATGGTGTTGGTCAGCGGGGTCCTCGCCGCGCTGCTCGCCGTGGCTCGTGGTGCCCCCGGTCAGGTGGTCGACGCCGCGGTGGTCGACGGCACCGCGCTGCTGACGACCTTCGTGCACGCACTACGGGCGCAGGGGCTCTGGTCGGGGACGCGGGGGCACAACGTCCTGGACGGTGGCGCTCCCTACTACGGCGTCTACGAATGCGCGGACGGCCGCTACCTCGCGGTGGGAGCCCTGGAGCCCGGCTTCTACGCCGAGCTGCTGGAGCGCACGGGGCTGCGGCCGACCGACGACACGGCGCCGCAGACCCGCGCCGACCCGGCCCGCTGGGCGGCCGGCCGGCGCCAGTGGGCGGCCCTGTTCGCAACCCGTCCCCGGGACGAGTGGTGCCGGATGCTGGCGGCCAGCGACGCCTGCGTCGCCCCCGTACTCAGCTGGGACGAGGCCCCGGCGCACCCGCAGCTGTCGGCGCGCAGCACCTTCGTCCACCACGACGGCACGCTGCAGCCCGCCCCCGCACCGCGCTTCTCCGGGACGCCGGCACAGCTTCAGCTGCCACCACCGCGGCCAGGGGAGCACACCGACGAGGTGCTCCGCGAGCTGGGGCGGACGCCGGACGACGTGGCGCGGCTGCGGGCCGACGGTGCCGTCGCCTAGCGGTGGCGCCGACTCACGCCGGCACGCGCCCTACGCACGTCCGGCAGTGTGCAAGCGATCCGCGTGCGTTGACATGCCTCATGAGGAAAGCGAGAGGGAGCGTGAGCGATCCAGCAGGCTCAGCATCGCCTTCCGGAAGTCCACGCGCTGCCGTTCGGTCCACTGCTCGGTGAGCTGCTGGAACACGGCTTCCTGCCACCGGTGAGCCTGATCCAGCATCGTGTGGCCCGCCGCGGTTATCGCCACCTCCCGCCGTCGGCCGTCACGGTCTGATGCCTTCAGCTCCAGGTACCCAGTCGCCACGGCGCTCTTGACCAGTCGCGACACGCCGCTCTGGTCGATCCCGAACTCGTGTGCGACCGCATTGATGGTCGCCGGTTCCCGGCTCCGGACCGATTGCACGGCCTCGACGACGAGCACCAGCCGGCCTTGCTCAGCCGCCCGGGGATCACCGGACTGAAGCCGCCGGGACCAATGGCGCACGAACTCGAAGAGCACCTCGCCGGGTCCGCGATCGGTTCGAGCATTGGGCTGACCGCTCGTGCTCATTCCGTTGCTGCCATCTCGCGGCAGATGTAGGCAAGCTCCAGCGCCGACTTCAGGTCAGCCAGCCGCAACGCGGCGGAGACGCGCTCACCGGTGACTCGGAAGAGCGTGGCCACCCGGATCGGTGACATGTTCTGCGGCCAGGTGGCATCTTCCTCGACGACCATCAGCCGGTCACTGACCGGATGCCAGGAACGCGGAGTCAGCTTGATCCCGGACCGCTCCAGCCAGTCCGCGAAGGCAGCAGGGGTGATCGAGCCGGCGCCCTTCGGGCCCAACACCACAACGGGATCGGTGACCGCCCGCGCGGCTCCGTCCGGGTCACCGTCGTTGACGGTCACATGCCAGCGGTTGATCGCTGCTTCCAGCATGGGCTCCATGCCTGACACTCTATGCGATCCGCATACGTCTCGGGAGGTCGGTGCTGACGACGAGGCCCTGACTAGCGAGCGCAGCCGGACGTCCGCCAGGTGACCACGAGGTACAGGACCCCGAACGGGTCGTCGGCGAGCAGCAGCCGGCCCGCCGCCGGCCGCCGCCCCAGAGCACCGGCAAGCACCTGCCACGGCGCCCGTCCGGCTACGAGCAGGTCGGCTGCGGCCCCGGGGTCAAGGGCGGACAGCGTTTCGACGTCCGCGCAAGACAACGCTTGTACGGCGCGGTCATCGAAGGGGAACGCCCGCTCGTCCAGGTAGCCCGGCGCCTTCAGCCCCCGTCGCGCGCTTCCGTCGCCCATCACGAGAAGGGTCGTGGGCGCACCCTGGACGAGTGCGGCACCCAACCGGCCACACTCCTCGGGCGGCGCATCCACCGCAACTGACTGCAGCACAACGTCTCCCGACCAGGACGACGCGTCTAGCAGGGTACGTCCCACCGACAGGCTCAGCGGCAGCCGAGGCCCGGCCGGAGCGGACGAACCAGGACCGCCGTAAGCCGGACCGTCCACCGATGCGGTCGAATCCCAGGTGCGCGTGCTGTCGGCTCCACCCACGAGCACGACTCGCTCCGGGCCGGGTGCGAGCGCCTCCTCGACGGCCTGTAGGCAGGTCGCCCGCAGAGGCGCGCCGACGTCCGCCGACCCGGTCAGTCCCGGGAGGAGGAGCGGGGGGTGCGGGCACACCGCGGCGGAGACGAGCACGTCAGGCCAGCCCGCGCACGGTCCGGGCCGGCTGTCGCCACCCGCGGATGGTGGCAACCATGTCGAGCACCTGCCGGGTCTCGACCACCTGGTGCACCCGATAGACGCGGGCCCCGTGCCAGGCGCACACGGCCGTCGCCGCAAGCGTGCCGGTGAGCCGCTCCCCCACCGGCAGGTCCAACGTCTCGCCCACGAAGTCCTTGTTGGACAAGGAGACCAGCACGGGCCAGCCGGTCCCCGTCAACTCGTCGAGGCGTCTGGTCACCTCGAGGGACTGCCACGTGTTCTTGCCGAAGTCGTGCGCCGGGTCCAGCAGCACGCTGCGCCGGTCGACCCCAAGCTGCACGGCGCGCTCGGCGAGGTTGACCGTTGTCGTCACGACGTCCTGCACCACGTCGTCGTAGGCGACGCGGTGCGGACGCGTGCGGGGGGTCACGCCGCCGGTGTGCGTGCACACCAGGGCCACGCCGTACTCGGCGGCGACCTCCGCCAGGGCTGGGTCGTGGCCGCCCCACGCGTCGTTCAGCAGGTCGGCGCCGGCGGCGCAGACCTCGCGTCCGACCTCCGAGCGCCAGGTGTCGACGCTGATGACGACGTCGGGGTGCTCCTCGCGCACGGCCGAGACGAAGCCGACCGTGCGCCGGATCTCCTCGGCCACGTCCACCACATCGCCGGGCGCGGCCTTGACTCCCCCGATGTCGACGATCTCGGCGCCCTGCTCCACGACCTGCCGCACGCGGTCGAACGCGGGCTGGTCGTCCCACGTCGCACCCTTGTCGTAGAAGGAGTCGGGGGTGCGGTTGACGATGGCCATCACGAGCAGGTCGTCGTCCGCGAAGTCCCTGTGACCGAGGCGGAGCAAGGGCGGCTCCTCTCCGGCGGTGACCGGACGACGGCCCGCGCCCGGCACCTCATCACACCACGCCCCGGGGCTCCTCGGTGCGGGGACGCCTCAGCCGGCGTCCGGTCCCGTCGCTCTGACCCGCTCGACCTCGGTCATCGCCTCCCGCAGCCGCCCGAGCCACTCGTCGGCGTGCTGCCCGGTCAGCCGTACGCACCAGGCCAGCGCGTCGGCCCGCGACCGTGCCACGCCCGCCGCCACGAGCGTGTCGAGCACCGCGCGCTCCGGCTGCCGCAGCCGCGTCATCACCGGCACGGCGAGGTGCGTGAACAGCTCCTCGCGGTCCCCGCAGCGCGCACCCCAGCTCACCTTCCGCCCGAAGGCCTGCTCTGCCTCATCCGCCACCCGCATCCGCTGCTCCCGGGTCGACTCGCGCCACGCCCGGATCCGTCCGGACGCCGCCGCGGCGCGCTCGACGTCGTCTGCGGACTCCTCCAACCGAGGCTCTGGCACGACGACCCGCACCGTCACCTCCTCGCGGTCCACCGTCACGGTCGGCGCGGTGGTCGTCCACTCTTCCGGCAGCCGGCCCAGCAGCCAGCCCCGGATCCGGCCTTCTGTGTCCGTTCCCGTTCCCGTCATGCAACGATGATTACACAGTTACATCTGTAACGGAACGGCTTTCGTCTAGCGTGGGAACCGCGGCGGATGCTCACCCAGATGGACGCTCAAGACTGGTCGGCCTGCTGCCGATTCCCCTCCGGGCCGCACCTGCGTGTCCCCTCCGTCCGACCCGGGAGCCTCGCGTGACCTCCTCTCGCCCCCGCCCGCACCGCCGTGCCGGCCAACACCGTGACGTCAGCTCGCGCGCCCTTCGGGCCACGGTCGCCGGCGTCCTGGCCGTCCTCGCGGTGGGGACCCTGGCACCGACCGCAGGTGCGGCTCAGCCAACGCCGGCGCCGGCGTCCTCCGGGACTGCCACCGGCACGCTGACCGGGACGCTGGTCCGCGCGTACGTGGAGCGCGGTCGGCTGGAGCGCGGGGAGCACCTGCCGGTTTCCCGGACGCCGGGCGCCGACCACCTGGCGTGGGTGGAGACGGGGTCCGGCCAGCAGGTCCGGGTGCCGAGCAGCCAGGTCGTCGACGTGCCGGCCGGGGCTCGGGTGCGCCTCACCGTGGGTGCGCGGCGTCCAGGGCCGGACAGCGCCCCGACGGCCGGCCGGGAGGTGCTGGCCACGACGGTCACCAGCACCCCGCCGGGTCCCGCCAGCACCACCCAGGCCGCCTCGGGGACGCCCCGCGCCGCTGGCGCCGCCCGGGCGGCCGCGACCGTCGGGCCGACCGTGCAGCAGATCACCCTGGTCCAGGCCATGCCGTCCCGCGGGGGCGGTTCGTACGCCGCCGACGAGACCACCACGCGTGAGCTGGCGGCCGAGGTCGCCAAGGCCTCGGCCTTCTGGTCCCGCCAGACCGGGGGTCGGGTCACCTTGAAGGTCGTCAAGGCGGTCGGCTGGACCAGGCTCGCCGCGACCTGCGACGACCCGGACCAGCTGTGGGCCGAGGCCGCGAAGAAGGTGGGCTGGACCGAGGCCATGGGACGCCACCTCTTGGTGCAGCTCCCGGAGGCCGCCGACACCGGAGGGTGCGGGGCGGGCCTGGGCACCGTGGGACGCTACCTCGGTGACGGCGGGACCACCTGGACGTCGTACGCCGACTGGGCCGTCATCGCACACGAGCTCGGGCACAACTTCAGCCTGGGCCACGCCAACGCGTTGAACTGCGGCAGCGCGGCCGACCGGCTCCTCGGCTGCACCGAGCAGGGCTACGAGGACGCGTACGACGTCATGGGCATCTCGTGGTGGAACACCGGCTCCTTGTCGACGGCCCACCTGGACGAGCTCGGTCTGATGACCTCGAGCACCCAGCGCGACGTCACCAGGTCGGTGTCGGCCGCTGCGGACCTGCGGCCGGTCGGCGGCCACCAGGGGTTGCAGAGCCTGACCTTCGTCGACCGCGGCGTGCGGTACTGGGTGGAGTACCGCGGCGCGATCGGCTACGACGCCTGGACCCGCAGGACCGCCCTCAACGCCGGGTACACCCCGGGCGTCCTGGTCCGACGCGCCGGGTCGGCGACCAACCCGCTGAGCTCGTACTACGACTCCCGCGTGCTGCTGCGCCCGCGCGGCATGCCGAGGTCCGCCTCCAGCGCACCACAGTGGACGCTGACCGCCGGCCAGGCGATGGAGACTGCAGGCCACCGGGTCATTCGGGTGACCCGCGTGTCCGCGACCTCCGCGCAGGTGCTGGTGGAGGGCAGCGCGCCGCTGACGTCGGTGCGGACGGTCGCGTACACCTCCGGCCAGCGAGTCGGCGGCACGGCGTACCACAAGTCCTCGTCGCTGACGGTGGCCTTCGCCGCCAGTCCCCGCACGCCGAGCAAGGGTTTCGAGATCCTGGTGGACGGCAGGACCCGGGCGACCGCGGCACCGACGGCCCGCTTCGCCAGGGTCACCGGCCTCACGTCCGGAAGCCACACGGTCGCCGTCCGTGCCGTCGACCCGAGCCGGACCGTGACCTCGACCGCCACGCGCATCCGCGTCGACCGAACCCCGCCGACCTTCAGCACCAAGCCGACCCTGCGGCTGCGCAAGGGCGACGTCGGCGACGGCGTGCCGCTGGTGATGCGGTACGCCGCGTCCGACGGCGTCCGGCTGGCCGGCCTGACCGCGAGCTCGGGTCAGGAGCTGCGGCCGACGTCGCGCAGCCTCGCCCTCACCCAGCGTCCAGGCACGACGGTGTCGCGCAAGCTCACCGCCAAGGACGCGGCCGGCAACTCCCGGACCGCCACCTGGCGGACGAAGGTGCGGCTGATCTCCGAGCGCAAGAGCACCCGGTACGCCGGTCCCTGGGCGGTGCAGCGCGGCCAGGGCGGCCTGGGCGGACAGGCGCTCCGGAGCAGATCACGCGGCGCCTCTGCGACGCTGACAACGACCGGCCGTGACATCGGGCTGGTGGCGTTCACCGGGCCGACGCAGGGGCGCGTCCGCGTCTACGTCGACGGTCGGCGGGCCGGAACCGTCGACCTGCGCACCATGGACAAGAGCACCCGGCACGTGGTGTGGACCCACGCGTTCAGCCGCAACGGCAGGCACACGGTGCGCCTCGTGGTCGAGGGCACGGCCGGCCGCCCGTGGGTGTCGCTCGACGGCTGGACCGCGCTGGCCTGAGCTTCGGCAACGACGCACCCCGCCACGGCGCTCGCACCATGGCGGAAGCGAAGTGGCCCGCTGCCTTGACGGCAACGGGCCACGCTCGGTGCTTACGCGGCGCGCGAGTGGCCGTCCTTGTCGTGCCCTCTGGCGTCGTAGTTGAAGACGACCCTCTTGTACTCGCCCCTGTCGACGTAGACCCACTTGTCATAGCGGCTGCGGAGCCTGGTGCGGTCCGGCACATAGCTAACCGACACATGGACCCTGCCCGCGCGAACCTCGACCTGGTGGCAGTCATACCTGCCGTAGAGGTCGACGTACTTTGCGCGGTACGAGCTGTCCTCGACCTTGTATGCGCCGTGGTAGCGCGGTCTGTCGCGGTCCCGATTCTTGCCCTGGCTTCCGTGGTGCTCGTTGATGTCCTGGCAGACGTTCACCCAGCCGCGGTGCCTGTCGCGGTCGCGGTCGAAGCCGGCTGCGCCGGCCGACGTGGCCGCGCCGACGACGAGTCCTGCGCTGCTCGCCACGGCCACAGCCGTCCGGGCGATTCCGAGTCTCATGTGGGGCCCCTCTGTTTGAGTGCGTTTCCCCTGTGCGCACGAGCCTGTCGCGTTTCATCGCCGTGCGGCAACCCCTTCATGATGGCAAGTTTCTGCCATATGCTGCGGCGTCAATGCGGCCTTTCACGCACGGTGCGGGACAAACCCGTCCAGCGCGCGCACGCCGAGTGCAGCCCCGAGCTAGCCGCCCAGGTCGTGAATCGCAAAGGCGGCGAGGAACCCGACCGTGGTCACCAGCCCGGTCACGAGGTGCGCACGCTCGAACGCCTCCGGGATCATCGTGTCAGTGACCATGGCAAGGATCGCACCGGCGGCGACGGTGGTGAGGAAGGCCACGGACGCGGGCGAGGCATCCCGCAGCGCCAGGTAGCCGACGAGGGCGGACTGGCCGCTGACCACAGCGATCCCACCCCAGACGCCGAACACGTACCCGGCGCTGCGTCCGCTGGCCTTCATCCCGGCCGAGCTGGACAGCCCCTCCGGGACGTTCGAGATGAAGATCGCCGCAAGCATCGCGGGGCTGACCGCTCCGCCACCGACCAGGCCGAGCCCGAGGACGACCGACTCGGGAATGCCGTCAAGCAGGGCCCCGAGGGCTATCGCGGTGCCGCTACCCGGGTGCTCCTCCTCGGACGGCTGCTGCCGGCCCGACCGCTTGCGGTGCTGAGCGCCGTGGCGGGCCAGCAGCGCGTTTGCCGCCACGTAGACGACCGCGCCCAACAGGAAGCCACCCGCAACCGGGAGCAGCCCCGCCGACTCACTCGCCTCACCCACCAGGTCGAACGCCAGCGCGGAGATCAGCACACCGGCCCCGAAGGCCATCACCCAGGCGATGACCTGCTGTGGCACCGTGGCCAGCCACGCGACGGCGGCGCCGAGGACGAGCGCCCCACCCGCCACGAGTCCCCAGAATCCCGCGGCCAACCATGTCGGCATCCGACCTCCCCGGCATCGACACGGACCTCAGACTTAGCGCCCGAGAGCGCCGCCCGCGACCCGGAGCGGACGGCCCTCGCCGCTCCGGCAGGGTCGTGGCCGATCTTGTTCGGTGCAGGTAGCCTGCGCCTCAGGCGGCCGGAAACCTCCGGGGCCTGAGGATCGAGGAGGCTCCTGTGCGTACCCGTTCCGTGCGCGGCGCCACGGCGTGCGCCGTCGCGCTGGCGCTCGTCGGCCTGGCCGCCTGCGCCCCGCCGGCCAAGGAGGCCAGCGGCGAGGCGAAGAAGAGCAGCACCGCGACCAGCGCCCAGGCCTTCGGCGGCATGGACGCGCTCGTGGCCGCCGCCAAGAAGGAGGGCACGCTCAACGTCATCGCCCTGCCACCGGACTGGGCCAACTACGGCGAGATGATCTCTGCCTTCCAGACCAAGTACGGCATCAAGGTGGTCTCCGCCCAGCCGGACGCCGACAGCGCCACCGAGATCTCGACCGCGAAGAACCTCAAGGGCCAAGGCAACGCTCCCGACGTCTTCGACCTCGGCCAGGCGGTCGCCCTCGCCAACACCGACCTCTACGCGCCCTACAAGGCGCAGGGCTTTGACGCGATCCCCGCTGACCTCAAGGACCCGGATGGCAAGTGGGTCAACGACTATGGCGGCTACATCTCGATCGGGTTCGACGCCAAGAAGGTTCCCGCACCGAAATCATTTGCCGATCTGCTCAAACCTGAGTACAAGGGAAAGGTTGCCCTGAACGGCAACCCCACCAAGGCTGGAGCGGCCTTCTCCGGCGTCGTCGCCGCCGCCCTGGGCAACGGCGGCTCGGCGGACGACGTGGCCCCTGGCGTCGACTACTTCGTCAAGCTGAAGGAGGCCGGCAACCTTGTTCCCGTCGATCCCACGCCCGCAACGATCCAGTCCGGGCAGACGGCCGTCGTCATCGACTGGGACTACAACAACGCTGGTCAGACCAAGGCCCTCGCCGGCAAGGTCAACTGGAAGACCGTGGTCCCGCAGGGCGCGGTGACCGGCGCCTACTACGTGCAGGCCGTCAACAAGGACGCGCCGCACCCCGCCGCCGCTCGGCTGTGGGAGGAGTTCCTGTACTCCGACGAGGGCCAGAACCTCTGGCTCAAGGGTGGCGCCCGTCCGGTTCGGGGCGAGGAGATGGCCAAGGCCGGCACCATCGACAAGGCGGCGTACTCGGCGCTGCCTGCGGTCAGCGGAACGCCGGTCTTCATCACCGAAGAGCAGCGCGCCAAGATCACCGACTACCTGAACCAGAACTGGCAGAAGGAGATGGGCTGATCAACCGTCGTCGTTCGGCGGCCGCCGCGCTCGGGACGGTCCCGTTCTTCGCGTTCGTCTCGGTCTTTCTTCTGGTGCCGACCGGGGTCGTCGTCGTCCAGGCCTTCCTCAGCGACGCCGGCCTGCCCACGCTGGACAACCTGCGCGCGCTGGGCGGTGGCGACATCCTGCGCGCGCTGCTGAACAGCGTCGTGCTCTCCGCGGTGACGGCGCTGCTCGGCGCGGTGTTCGGCGCAGTGGTCGCGTACGCGGTCTCGACGGCGTCACCGGACGGCGCGCTGCGACGCGTGGTCAGCGCCGCTTGCGGCGTGCTCGCCCAGTTCGGCGGCGTCATGCTTGCCTTCGCCTGGATCGCAACGCTCGGACTGTCCGGCCTGGTCCCGACGTTCTTGCGTGACCACCTCGGCGCCGACGTCGACACCTCGTGGTTGTACGGGCTTCGCGGCTTCGTTCTGGTGTACCTGTACTTCCAGATCCCGTTGATGGTGATCGTCTTCCTCCCGTCGATCGACGGGCTGCGGCCCCAGTGGCGCGAGGCAGCCGAGAGCCTCGGCGGTTCCACCTGGCAGTACTGGCGGCACGTGGCCGGTCCGGTGCTCGCGCCCGCCTTCGCGAGCTCCGCGCTGCTGCTCTTCGCCAACGCCCTGTCGGCGTATGCGACCGCGGCAGCGCTCAACGCGCAAAGCACGTTCATCTTGCCGCTGCAGATCGGGAACGCCATCGGCAGCGAGGTCGTGCTCGGCCGGCAGAACGTCGCGAAGGCTCTCGCCCTGGAAATGGTGGTGCTGGTCGCGGTCATCATGACCGCGTACGCGTGGCTGCAGCGGCGAGCCGAGCGGTGGCTGGGCTGATGGCCGGGAGCGGTGTGCGGCGCGAACGGGTGCAGCGACGCATGCGCTGGGCCGTCCTCGCCGTGGCTGCGCTGTTCTTCGGCGGCCCGTTATGGGCCATGGTCGTCTTCAGTACGTCCTCACCGACCGGCGTCACCGGCGCGACCTGGCGCCAGCTCCTGGACGTCGATGCGCTGTCCCGCACCTACCCCAGCTTCGTCGAGGGGGTCCGGGTATCGGCTGCGCTCGCCGTGCTGACCGTGGTGCTGATGCTCGTGCTGCTCGTGCCGACGATGACGTGGGTGCGGCTGCGGCTGCCCGCGCTGCGTCGTCCGATGGAGTTCCTCTGCCTGCTTCCGCTGATCATCCCGGCCATCGTGCTGGTCGTCGGGCTCGCGCCCGTGTACGCCTGGGTCACCTACTTCTTCGGGCCGTCCAGCGTCTGGTTGTTCTTCGCCTACACCGTGCTGGTGCTGCCGTATGCGTACCGGGCGATCGATGCCGGGCTGTCCGCCATCGACGTCCGGACGCTCGCGGAGGCCGCGCGCGGCCTGGGTGCGTCCTGGCCCAGGATCTTCTGGTCGGTCATCACACCGAACATCCGCACCGCCCTGATGTCGGCGTCGTTCCTCGCTGTGGCGCTCGTCCTGGGCGAGTACACGATCGCGTCGCTGATGAGCCGCAACAACCTTCAGGTGGGGATCTTCCAGCTGAGCCAGCGCACACCAGCGATGTCGGTGGCCGTGTCACTGGCCGCGCTGCTGCTCTGCTTCCTGCTGCTCGTGCTGCTGACGCTGGTCGGCGGACGTCGGCAGCGCCGAGTCAGCGCGTACCCTGTCCACGTCGAGGAGACCTCGTGAGCACCACCGTCCCGACCCGTGCGGGCGTCGCCGTCCGGCTGGAGGGACTGCACCGCCACTACGGTCCGGTGCACGCGCTCGACGGCCTCGACCTGCACCTGTCCCCCGGCGAGCTGGTGGCGTTGCTGGGCCCCTCCGGGTGCGGCAAGACCACCGCGCTGCGGCTGCTGGCCGGCCTGGAGGACGCGGACGCCGGGCGAGTGGTGGTCGGTGACCGGGACGTCACCAGCGTGCCCGCCAACAAGCGCGACATGGGCATGGTGTTCCAGGCCTACAGCCTCTTCCCGCACCTGACGGCCCGGGACAACGTGGGCTTCGGGCTCCGGCTGCGGGGCGTCCCGACGGCGCAGACGCGGTCGCGTGCGGGTGAGATGCTCGAGCTCGTCGGCCTGTCCGCGCAGGCGGACCGCTACGCCCACCAGATGTCCGGCGGTCAGCAGCAACGGGTGGCCCTGGCCCGCGCCCTGGCCATCCGGCCCACCGTCCTGCTGCTGGACGAACCGCTGTCCGCACTGGACGCGAAGGTCCGCGCGCAGCTGCGCGACGAGATCCGGCGGATCCAGCTGGAGGTCGGAACGACCACGCTGTTCGTGACGCACGACCAGGAGGAGGCGCTGGCCGTGGCCGACCGCGTGGGGGTGATGCGCGCCGGTCGACTGGAGCAGATCGCGCCACCGGACGAGGTGTACTCCCGCCCGACCACGGCTTTCGTCGCCGACTTCGTCGGCCTGACCAACAAGGTGCCGGGGATCGCGGCGGACGGTGCGGCTCAGGTGCTGGGCGGGCGGGTGCCGCTGCTCGACGGCTCGCCGGACCGTGGCCTGGTGACCGTGCTGCTGCGCCCGGAGTCGATCGGCGTCCGGGCCGACCCTGCGGGTACGGGCGAGGTCTTGACCTCGAGCTTCCTGGGCTCGGTGGGCCGCGTTCAGATACGGACGCCGGACGGCGGGCTGGTCCTCGCGCAGGTCCCCACCAGCGAGGTCCCGCAGCTCGGGATCGGGACGCGCGTGACCCTGGAGGTCCATCCCGTGCCCGCGCTGGCAGTGCCGGGGGACTAGCGCTCGCGGGGCCGTGCTCTCGGGGCCCGTGCTCTCGGGGCCCTGTTCGCAGGACCCGTGCTCGCCGCGCCGCGTCAAGCCGTCGGGCGCACACTGGATCTGATGCAGGTCGGGGCGCTGTCCGGGGTACACCGTGTCGGAGGGAGTCCATGATGCCCGAGCCTGGGCCCGGACGCTCCGGCCTGGTGCATGAGCTTCTGCTCACGGGGTGCGAGGACGAGGTCGTCGCCGCGGTCACGCCGTTCGTGCTGGACGCCCTTGCTGTCGGTGACCCCGTCGTACTGTGCCTGTCACCGCAGCCCGGCGACATTCTGCGAGACCTGTTCGAGACGTCCCCCGGCGTCACCTTTCTCCCCTACGACCCGGAGCGTCGGCGGGCGAACGCCGACCTGATGATGTTCCGGCGGATCGCCGAGGACTCCCGTGCCGCCGGGACGCGGGTGCGAGCGGTCAACGAGATACCGCCGGAGCTGTACCTGGACTGGTACCAGTGGCGACGCTACGAGGCAGCGGTGAATGTCGTGCTCGCCGACTTCGACATCTGGGGCGTGTGCGTCTACGACCGGCACGCCCTGAGCGCGGAGATGGAGCACGACCTGCACGCGACGCATCCCGTCACCGGGCAGGGCCTGCGCTGCGAGGTCAACGGCCGGTACCAGGATCCGTTGGGCTTCGCGCGCTCCCACTTCGACGCCCCGCCGGACCCGGTGGAGCGGACCGAGCCAGCCGTGGACCTCGCGAACCCGTCCCCGGCGGCCGCCCGGGCCGCCGTCCACGGGTTCGCCGGCCGCCATGCGCGACTGCCCGACGAGGACGTCGAGGGGCTGGTGTTCGCGGTCAACGAGGTGGTGACCAACGCCCTGCTCCACGGCTGCCCACCGGTCCGGATGCGGCTGTGGGCGGCGCCGAACCGGATCGTGGCCACCGTCACGGACACCGGCCCAGGGCCGGCGGACCCCCTGGTCGGAATGGCACCCTCGCCGAGCGGGTTTGGCATGTGGTTCAGCCAGCAGCTGGTCGACGTTGCGCATCGCCGTTCCGACGACGGGTACACGGTCCGGTTGAGCGCCGCGCGCAGTGGCTACGGATCCCTTCGGCCCCAGCGCGCTCCGGCGCAGGACCGGTGACGTCCCCCGCATGAGGAGACGTGGGTGTGCCGTGCCCGCCGCAACCGACGCGGGACGGCCCCGCACGCGAGCGTCTTGACGTGCGGGGCCTGGCCCGCCCCCATGCCCGGGCTCGGAGTCGGGCTGACCGCATCACACCATGTCCGGCTTCGTCGCGCCGCTCCAGCGGGCGGACCGGGTCGGCTCCGCGGATGGCGCGGCGGAGCCCCTGCGTCCCGGTCAGTGGCGCAGCTGTCGGCGCGAGGTGATGTCGAGCTTGCTGAAGATCTTGCTGAGATGCCACTCCACGGTCCGTGGACTGAGGAACAGCCGGGCGCCGATTTCCGGGTTCGACAGGCCCTCCCGGACCAGCCGGACGATCTGCGCCTCCTGTCGAGTGAGCTCGCTGCTCGTCTCGACGCTGCGCCTGCGAGCGACCTCGCCGGTGGCGTGCAGCTCGCCGGCAGCGCGCTGGGCGAACCCCTCCATGCCCATCTCGGCGAACAGCGCGTGGGCTCTGCGTAGCTGCTCCCGCGCGTCCAGCCGACGGCGGCCACGGCGCAGCCACTCGCCGTAGAGGAGGTGAGCGCGCGCCAGCCCGCCGCGAATCCGAGTCCGGCGCAGCCGGTCGATCGCCTCGCGATAAGCGCTCTCGGCTGCCGGTCCGGAGCTCAGCAGCGCGCGGGAGCGGGCCTCGATGCCCACCGCCCAGTCGGTGCCGCTCGCCCGGGTCGTCTCGGTGAGCCGCTGGAGCGCGTCCTCGGCACGCCGGCCCTCGCCGGTGCGGGCGGCGGCCTCGATCAGTTCGACCAGCGCGCCCCCGGGTGGCAGCCCCATCACCGGTGCGTCCTTGCTGGCCTGCACCGCCGCCGCCAGCGCCTCGTCGTACCGGCGGAGGCCGTTGCAGAGCAGGGCCTGGGCCCAGCCGGCGACGGTCAGCCCCTCGCCCTCGCCCTGCTCCAGCGCCTCACGTCTGGTGGCCTCGATCAGGCCGAAGGCCTCGGGGCCGGCGCCCTGCCATGCGTTCAGCAGGAGGGCGCCCACGGGTACGAAGGGACGCGCGGTCGTGGCCTCGGTGGCCGCACGCAGCTCCTCGACGAGCGCCGCCGCCGCCGGAAGCTCCCCGGTGAAGACGTGCGCGAGAATTCGTGCGTTGAGGGCGGCCGGCAACGTCGTCAACGCGCCCGTGTCACGCGCGAGGCTGTGGAACCTGGTGGCGAGGGGCTCCCAGCTCTCGTCGTCCCACAGGTGCGTGGCAACCGTGCAGGCGAGCCAGAGCCAGCGCAGCCCGTCGTCGGCGGACAGGTCCGGGCTGCGGAAGGCGCTCAGCGACTTGCGCAGCAGCGGGACGCCAGGGGCGTACCCGTCCGTCAGCCGCACCGCCAGGCCGTCGAGCAGCAGGTCGGCCGCGCGCGGCGGGCGTTCCGGCGTAGGCGCAGCCCGTGCGGCCACGGCGGCCTCACGCACACCGCCGCCGTCGGACAGCGCACCGGCGAACATCGCCGCCTGCAACCCCTCCAGGTGGGTCTCGCGAGCCAGCCGGACGTCCAGCGGCTCCAGCTGCAGAGCCGCCTTCAGCAGCAGCGCCGGAGCCTGCCTCCCGCGGTTCACGGTGAAGGCGATCTCGGCGCGCAGCAGCTCCAGCCGGGCCTCCTGCAGGCGGTCCAGCGGGCCGGCCTCGGCGATGGCCAGCAACCGCAGGGCCGCGTCGGGGACGCCGGCCCGGTGCGTGGCCTGGGCCGCGGCGAGCGTGCGGGCGGCCCGGCGCTCCGGATGGGCGGTCAGCTCCGCCGCACGCTCCAGGAACGCCGCCGCCGCGGCCAGACCGCCGCGCGCGCCGGCCCGCCCGGCGCAGCGCTCGAGGGCATCGGCGACGTCCTCGTCCGGGCCGGTGGTCGCCTGCGCGGCGTGCCAGGTCCTCCGGTCGGGATCCGCCTCGCGATCCGTGGCCTCCGCGAGCACGCGGTGCGCGTCGCGCCGGTCCTGGGGGGACGCCGCCCGGTAGACGACCGAGCGCACCAGGGGGTGCCGGAACCGCACCCTCACGCCGATCTCCAGCAGTCCAGCGGCGGCGGCCGGCGCCGCGGCCTGGAGCGGGATCCCGAGCCGCCCGGCCGCCCGCCAGACGAGCGCCGGGTCACCGACCGGCTCGGCTGCCGCGACGAGCAACAGCCTGCGCGTTCCCAGCTCGAGAGGCGCCAGGCGCTCCCGGAAGCTCTCCTCGATCCGGCGCGGCAGCTCGGTCGCGCCCGCCGGCCCGAACCCGACCGCCAGCTCTGCCGGCGTCAGCCCCCGCGTCAGCTCCAGCAGGGCCAGCGGGTTGCCTCGCGTCTCTGCGACGATCCGATCGAGCACCCGCTCGTCGACCGGACCGCGCAGCGCCGTCGACAGCAGCGCCCGCGCCTCGTCGTCCGGCAGCCCGGCCACCGCCAGCTCAGCCAGACCGGTCAGCTCGGCCACCTCCTCGGCCCCGCGCGCCGCGAAGACGAGCGCCACCGACTCCGCCCGGAGCCGGCGCGCCACGAAGGCCAGCGCCTGGGCGGAGGCACGGTCGAGCCACTGCGCGTCGTCCACGACGCAGACCAGCGGCTGTTCCCGGGCCACCTCGGCGAACAGCCCCAGCACCGCCAGGCCGACGAGGAAGCGATCCGGCGGCTTCTTGCCAGGGCTCAGCCCGAACGCCGTGCCGAGCGCGCCGCGCTGCGGTTCCGGAAGCCGGTCCGCAAGGTGCAGCATCGGAGCGCACAGCTGGTGCAGCCCGGCGAAGGCCAGCTCCATCTCGGACTGCACACCGGCACCGTGCGCCACGCGACACCCTGCCGCGCGTCCGAGCAGGTAGTCCAGCAGGGCCGACTTGCCCACGCCCGGGTCTCCGCGCAGAACCAGCGCCCGGCTCTCACCGGCCCGAACGGCATCGAGCAGGCGGTCGATTGCCGCCCGCTCGATCCGCCGGTCCCGTAGCACCACCCAACACCGCCACCCCCGGGCCGCCATCGGCCCACCTCTGGAGTATCCGGGGCCGCTCGGTCTGGACGCCATACCCTCTTCGGTGCGCTGCGGCGCCCGTTCTGCTTTCTCCGGAGTCGGCGTAGAGGTGGCGCAGACCGTGACCGAGGTGACTTCTGAGGTCCTGGAGGCAGTGAGTCGCGCGGTTCCCGTGCAGGTGGACGGATGGGTTCCGACGGTCCAGGGCGCCGTCGGGCAGGTCCTGGGTCTTCGCGGGCTCGACGGCACGCGGTACGTGCTGAAGACCTACCCGCCGCATGCGGCGGCGGCAGCAGCCACCGAGTCGCTGGCGCTGGACCGCCTCCGCAAGGTCCCCGGCGTGCCCGTCCCGGCGGTCGTGCTCAGCGGACGGCTCGGCGGACCCGATCCGGTCTCGTACCTGCTGACGTCGCGCCTGCCCGGCGTCCGCTGGGCGGACCGGCGCAGCGGGCTCTCGCGGGCCCAGTCCTGGGGCCTCATCGCGGAGGTCGGCCGACTGCTGCGCCGCCTGCACCAGCTGCCGGGCCGGCGGTTCGGGCCCCTGGAGCTGGACGGACCCTCGTGGTCGGACGCATGGCAGCGCGTCGACGTCCGGTGCGACGAGCTGGTGCGCCAGGACCTGCGGGCGGACGGGTCCAGGGAGCTCACGGGGCGGATCCGTCGGCTGGTCGACCGGCGCCGCGTGGCGTTCGACTCCAGCGGCCCGCCGGTGCTGTGCCACAACGACTTCAATGGCGGCAACATCCTGGTGACCGAGAGCGGCGACCCCGCCGTCCGCGGCGTCGTGGACCTCGAGCGGGCCTCGTGGGACGACCCGCTCTGGGACCTCGCGAAGACGAGGCTGCACGTCCGGCACCACGACGCGGCCGCCGCCGAGGTTCTCACCCGCGCCTACGGCGTCGAGGAGCAGGCCGAGCTGCAGCGGCTGGACGTCTACGAGGTGCTGCACGCCCTCGCGGAGCGGACCTGGATCACGCTGGACCGTCCCCCGGGGTGGCGGCGTTCGGTCGCAGTGCTGGAGAGCCGGCTGGTGGAGTGCACCTGACCGGCACGGGGCCGACGGCGCCTGGCGTCGGGATGCAACGGGTCAACGGACGCGGAACACCATCAGCTCGCCTCGGTAGCAGGCGACCCACACCTGGTTCGTCCCGGTGTCGTAGCTGATTCCGATCGGGTGGACGGCGGTAGGGACGGTCTGCACGACGGTGAGGTCCGAGGTCCGCACCGCGCTGACCGTGGAGGAGGCGTAGTTGACGACGTAGAGCGTCCGGCCGTCCGGGGCCATGGTCATCGTGCGGGGCTGCTGGCCGGTGTGCACGCGGTCGACCGTGCGACCGGTCGACAGGTCGAGCTTCGCGATCCGGCCGTCCCCGTTGAGCGTCGCGTAGAGGAACCGGCCCTCCGGGGAGAGCAGAAGGTGTCGAGGCCCGGATCCGACGCCCTTCAAGTAGTCGACGTCCAGCGAGGACAGGTCCAGCCGGGCGACGCGGTCGCTGCCCATCACCGCCACGTAGCCGTACCGCGAGTCGGGGCTCACGGCGATCCCGCGCGGGTACCGCCCGACGCCGACCTGCCGGATCTGCTTGCCGGTCGCGGTGTCGACGACCGAGACGCTGTACGAGCACCAGTTGCTCACCAGCAGCCGGCGTCCGTCCGGGCTCACTGCGAGGAACTTCGGCACCGCGCCGACCCGGATCAGCTGGGTGATCCGCAGCGAGGCGACGTCGATCCGGTACACGAACGAGTCGTCACGGTGCTGAGCCGGGGAGCAGGCGTCGTCCCCGGGGCGGGGGAACCCTGACCCGTACATCGAGTAGTTGGACACGTACAGCGAGCGGCCGTCGGGGCTGAAGGCCGCCTCCACCGGACCGCCGCGCACCGGCTTCGGGTACTTCGGGAAGCCGTACTTGGCGGGCACCACGGTGTCCTTGATGGTCTTCGCCAGGGACAGGGACCGGGCGTCGTACGCGGTCACGGTGTGCCTGTAGATCATGTTCTGGGCGACGACCAGCCCGCGGCCACTGGCGACGACCGACTTCGGCGTGATCCCGCCGGTCACGACCTTCCGCAGGGACAGGCGCAGCCGGT
>DATFPQ010000118.1:0-5884 GCA_035264765.1 Actinomycetales bacterium
GTACGCGTCCTGTACGCGCGGGTCCTCCGGCCCGCGGTGCGAGGCCACGATCGGGGAGCCCGCCAGCAGCGCGCGCATGTTGGCAGCGGCGGCCGCTTGGCCCGGATGTGGGCGGAGTCGATGGAGATCCGCTCCCAACACGCGGTCGGTGCCGAGCAGGCCCTCGACGCTCATCGCGGCCGTGATGTCGGCCACCACCAGCAGATTGCGCAGGTCGGCGATCGCCAGGACGAGCATCCCGAGCATCCCGTCGGTGCCGTTGATCAGCGCCAGGCCCTCCTTCTCGGCCAGCACGAGCGGCGCGATGCCGCTCTCGCGCAGCGCCTCACCGGCCGGCCGCGGCCGCCCGGCCGCGTCCCTGACCGGGCCCTCGCCGAGTAGCGCGAGCGCGCAGTGGGCCAGCGGCGCGAGGTCTCCGGAGCAGCCGAGTGAGCCGTACTCCTGGACGAGGGGGGTGATGCCGGCGTTGAGGGCGGCGGCGTACGTCGTCGCGACGGCGGGCCGGACGCCGGTGCGCCCGGTGGCGAGCGTGGAGAGGCGCAGCAGCATCAGCGCGCGGACCACCTCCCGCTCCACCTCCGGCCCGGACCCCGCCGCGTGCGAGCGGATAAGGCTGCGCTGCAGCTGCGCCCGGCGCTCCACCGGGATGTGCCGCGTGGCCAGCGCGCCGAAGCCGGTCGAGACGCCGTAGTGCGGCTGCGAGTCGTCGGCGAGCGCCTCGACCACGGCACGGCTGCGGGCCATCTCGGCGAGCACGTCCTCGTCCAGCCGCACACGCGCACCGTCACGAGCCACGGCCACGACGTCGGAGGGCGTCACCGGACCTCGGCCGACGACGACGAGGTGGGTGCGCTCGAGCGTGCTGGTCATGGCTTCAGTGCATCGCGGCGGCACCGCCCCTAGGGCGCACGAGGGAGGCATTGTGTCCCGAATCCCAGACTAGGCTGCCCGGGTGGCGCACCGCTCAGGGCACGAGCACCTCCGTCAGTACCCGCAGCGCCGCGTCGCGGTCGCCGTCCACCCGGAGCGCGCCTCGGTGCACCAGGTCGCCGCCCGACCGGCGCTGCCAGAGGGCCAGCAGGAGGTCCTCGGCCGGACCGCTCACCGCAGCGACGGGCGTCCCCTCCCCCAGCAGCACCGGCTCGCCGGCGTCGTCCGGACGCAGCGTGACGGCGGTGCCGAGCGGCTCGCGCCGGCCCATCGCGACCTGCCTGGGGTAAAAGACGCGCGCCACCTCGTCGACGCCGTCCGCCGCCAGCGTCGCGTCGATGCGGTCTGCGCGTCCGAGGGCGTGCTGGGCGTCCCAGCGGTGGACGGCCGTCTCCTGAGCCTGCCGCCGCACCCAGAACGCGACCGTCCCGGTGTCCGGCGAGAACGACCAGCACGGCCGGCCGGGGTCCGCCGAGCGCAGCGCGGCGAGCAGCTCGGCGGCTCCCTCCGCGAACCACTCGGCCAGCCGTGCGTCGTCCGGGCGAGGCGGGTAGGCCGGCTGGTCGGTCGAGGCGAGCGCGGCGGTGGCCCACCGATGCGTACGCCCCAGGTGGACGACGAGCTGCCGCAGGTCCCAGCCGGGGCAGCCCGCCACCGGCGCGGACATCGGTCCGCGGTCGATGCAGGCGGACACCGCGGCGGCGTCCCGCTCGAGGTTGCCGAGGTAGGCCTCCTCGGTCAGCGGCACGGGCGACCCCTCTCGTGACCGGCGCCAGCCGCGTGCCGGCGGCAGACCAGACCCTACGCATCCTGACGCACCTGGCCCGGCACGCCGGACCGCTGCCCGCGGCCCGGATCGCCGGCGACCTCGGCCTGCCGCGCTCGACCGTGTACCACCTGCTCGACGTCCTGCGGGCCCGCGGCTTCGTCGTCCACCTGCCCGAGGAGCGGCGCTACGGCCTGGGGGTCGCCGCGTTCGAGGTGGGCTCCGCGTACACCCATCAGGCCCCGCTGGCCCGGCTGGCCCGTCCGCTGGTCGCCCGGCTGGTGGACAGCACCGGGCACGGCGCGCACCTCGCCGTGCTGCACGGGCGCGAGGTGCTGTACGTGGTCGAGGAGCGCGCTCCGGGACGACCCCCGCTGGTGACGGACGTGGGCGTCCGGCTGCCCGCGCAGCTGACCGCCAGCGGTCGGGCGCTGCTGGCGGCCTTGCCCGCACCGCAGGTCCGTGCGCTGTTCCCGGACCGGGCCGCGTTCGTGCTGCGTCACGAGGTCGGTCCGGCGTCGCCGTCGGCGCTGCGGCGGCTGCTGGTCGACGTCCGGGCCCGTGGGTACGCGGTGGAGGACGGCGAGGTGACGCCCGGGTTGGCGTCCGTGGGGACGGCGGTCCTCGACCACGCCGGGCACCCCGCAGCGGCCGTGGCGACGACCTTCCCCGCCGACGAGGTCCCACCAGCCGCGCGGGAGGCGCTGGCCCGGCGGGTGCGCGCCGCCGCGGACGAGCTGACGAGGCGCATCGGCGGCCGCCCGTGACCCGCGCTGCCCGCCCCGGTTCCCACGGCACGACCGCAGCCAAGTTACCGACTCGTAGGATGACGCCAAGGTGCTCCGTCGTCGCCGCTCCACCGGTGGCCGGGACCCCTCGAACCTCCGCTGACAAGGAGTCCCATGCAGGTCGCCGCCATCGTTCTCGCCCTTGCCGCCACGGCGGCCGGCGTCGCCCTGCTGGGGCGGACCGCGGCCGGCTTCGTCAGCACCTTCCGGTTGGGTCAGCCGGACCCCACCCGCACCGGTGAGCCGGGCCGACGGACCTGGACGCTGCTGCGGGAGTTCCTGGGGCACACCCGGATGGCCCGGCTGCCGGTCGTGGCGGTGGCGCACTGGTTCGTCATGGTCTCGTTCGGACTGCTGTTCTTCTCTCTGGTGAATGCCTACGGCCAGATCTTCAACCCGCACTGGGTGCTGCCGGTGCTGGGCCACTTCGCGCCGTTCGAGTGGCTCGGCGAGCTGATTGCCTGGGCGTCCCTGGCCGGGATCCTCGCGCTGATCGTCATCCGGCAGCGCAACCACCCGCGCCGCTCACCCGGAGAACGCGGCCGGAGGTCCCGGTTCTTCGGGTCCACCTGGTGGCAGGCGTACTACGTCGAGGCCACGATCCTGGGCGTCGTCCTGTGCGTGCTGGTGCTGCGCGGCCTGGAGTACGCCCTCGGCCGCGCGGACGGCGAGAGCTGGGCCACCGCGTGGCACTTCCCCACCACCGCCTGGCTGGGCGCGCTGCTGGCGGGCATGTCCACTGCGGCGCTGGAGGCGGCAATCATCACGGTCGCCACGGTGAAGATCCTGATCTCGATGGCCTGGGCGATCACGATCGGGCTGCAGCCGACGATGGGGGTGGCCTGGCACCGGTTCCTGGCGTTCGTCAACATCTGGGCCAAGCGGCACGCCGACGGGCGGACCTCCCTGGGCGAGCTGCAGCCGATCGCCGTCGCCGGCAAGCCGGTGGACTTCGAGAACCTCGACGAGCTGGACGAGGACGCGTCCCTGGGGGTCGGCAAGGTCGAGGACTTTACCTGGAAGGGACTGCTGGACTTCTCCACCTGCACCGAGTGCGGTCGCTGCCAGAGCCAGTGCCCGGCGTGGAACACCGACAAGCCGCTGTCCCCGAAGCTGCTCGTGATGGGGCTGCGCGACCACTCCCACGCCAAGGCCCCCTACCTGCAGGCCGTGGCGGCCGGCACCGAGCCGGACCTGGCGGCCTTCGACCAGAAGGTCCGGGACGCCCACGAGCGGCCGTTGGTCGCCGCCACCGGCTACGAGTCCCGGCCGGACTCGCCGAGCCCGCTGGCGGCGTACAACCCGGACGGGTTCGACGGAACCCCGGCGACCGAGCTGGGGGTGATCGACCCGGACGTGCTGTGGAGCTGCACCACCTGCGGCGCGTGCGTCGAGCAGTGCCCGGTCGACATCGAGCACGTCGACCACATTCTCGACATGCGCCGGCACCAGGTGCTGATCGAGTCGGCCTTCCCCAGCGAGCTCGGTGGGCTGTTCAGGAACCTGGAGAACAACTCCAACCCCTGGGGGATGAGCCCGCGGACCCGGCTGGACTGGGCCAAGGGATTGCCGTTCGAGGTTCGGCAGGTCGGTCAGGACGTCGAGAGCCTGGCCGAGGTGGAGTACCTGTTCTGGGTCGGCTGCGCCGGAGCGTTCGAGGACCGGGCCAAGAAGACCACCCGGGCGGTCGCCGAGCTGCTGCACACAGCCGGCGTCGACTTCGCCGTCCTCGGCGACGGCGAGGGCTGCAGCGGCGACCCGGCGCGCCGGGCCGGCAACGAGTTCCTGTTCCAGATGCTGGCGCAGGCCAACGTCGAGACCCTCAACGAGCTTGGTGCCCGCAAGATCGTCGTCACCTGCGCGCACTGCTTCAACACCCTGTCCAAGGAGTACCCCCAGCTCGGCGGGCGCTACCAGGTCGTCCACCACGCCCAGCTGCTGAACCAGCTAGTCCGTGAGCGCCGGCTGGTCCCAGTGGCGCCGACGTCGGCCGGCGTCACGGGGACGCCGGTCACCTACCACGACCCCTGCTACCTGGGCCGGCACAACGGCGTCTACACCCCGCCCCGCGAGCTGATCGGCGCGCTGCCCGACGTCGAGCTGCGAGAGATGCCGCGCAACAGCGAGCGGTCCTTCTGCTGCGGCGCGGGCGGCGCCCGGATGTGGATGGAGGAGACTCTCGGCACCCGGATCAACGCCAGCCGCACGGCCGAGGCCGTCGCCACCGGCGCGGACAAGATCGCCATCGGCTGCCCGTTCTGCCGGGTCATGCTGAGCGACGGCCTCGCCGCCGCGCAGGCCGACGGGTCCGCGCGCGAGGAGGTCGAGGTCCTCGACGTCGCGCAGATGCTGCTCGCCGCGGTGCAGCGAGGCAGCGAGGCAACGGACGGCGGTGGCACGAGCAACGGCGGTGGCACGAGCAACGGCGACGGCGGGAGCGACGGCCGCGGCAGCGGGTAGAGCGAAGGCGCGGGTCCGGCGTCCGCGCAGTAGCGCTCGGCTAGACCGGGGTGCGGTGGAAGTTCTGCGCCGAGCGGCTGGCGGTCGGTCCGCGCTGGCCCTGATACCGGGACCCGTACCGGTCACTGCCGTACGGGTGCTCGGCCGGGCTGGACAGCCGGAAGAAGCAGAGCTGACCGATCTTCATTCCGGGCCACAACTTGATAGGCAGCGTCGCGACGTTGCTCAGCTCGAGCGTGACGTGGCCGCTGAAGCCGGGATCGATGAACCCCGCGGTGGAGTGGGTGAGCACGCCGAGCCGGCCGAGGCTGGACTTGCCCTCCAGCCGCGCCGCGACGTCGTCCGGCAGCGTGACGGTCTCGAAGGTCGACCCGAGCACGAACTCCCCGGGGTGCAGCACGAACGGCCCGTCGCCCTCCACCTCGACCAGGCGGGTCAGGTCGGGCTGGTCCTCGGCCGGGTCGATGACCGCGTACTTGTGGTTGTCGAACAGCCGGAAGAACCGGTCCAGCCGGACGTCGACGCTGGACGGCTGCACCATGGCGTCGTCGAGCGGGTCGAGGACGACACGGCCCCCGGCCAGCTCCTTGCGGATGTCGCGGTCAGAGAGCAGCACGGCGGCAGCCTAATGGGCCTGCACCGCGCGGGGCTGGCCGCCGGCCCTCACAGCGACTTCCCAGGTGCCGCTGGGCGGACGCGGAAACTGCAGGCGTACACCAGTCGTTGAAGGGAAACTAGCCTCCAGGGAGGGTGTCATGGATGCGATCTGGGCGGTCGTCACGATCGCCGTCACTCTGCTGGGTGTTGCCGTGCTCGTGCTCACCGCCGCAGAGCCGCTGCTGGTCGCAGCGGCGGAGCACGGCGGCCCGCGGCAGGGACGGCGGCGCGTCCACCCGCAGGTGGATCACCGCTCCTGAGCGAGACCTCGCGCGAGGACCTC
>DATFPQ010000119.1:0-22658 GCA_035264765.1 Actinomycetales bacterium
ACGCTGGGGGCGGCGTTGGCGGCCAGCCGCAGCACCTCCGACAGGGCGTGCGCCCGCCTCGTGGAGGCCGGGCGGGTGTCCGGGCCGTCCGCCGCCGAGGGGCGGGGGGCGGCGCCGGCCTCGACCAGGGTGGTCAACAACGCGCCGGTGACCTGGTCGACCTCCCCGCGCAGCCGAACCCGCCCGGTCGGCGTCGGGGTCAGCCACAACTCGTCCCGGTGGCGGCGGCCAGCTCCTCGGCCAGCACCCCGGCCGGTCGACCGCGTGCAGCACCTCCCGGCCCAGCCGGCGCACCGTGGCCGGGTCGAACACCGCGCACTGCTCCAGCAGCCACCCCTCCACCCGGCCGGTCAGGTCCGCCCGGGTCTCCCCGTCGGGGTGCCGGGGCAGCGCCCGCACGCTGGCCAGCACCGCGTCGGCGTGCGCCCGGGACACCCCACCCTCGGCCAGCGCCCGGCCGGTCGCCGGCAGGGTCGGGTCGTCGTCGGAGCGGGCCGGTCCGGTCAGCACCGGCAGCCCGGGCTGCGGGGTCTCGTCGGCGGCCGGGTCCAGCGCCCGGGCCGCCCGCACGTCGGCGGCCGCGACCCGCGGGTCGACCCGCAGCGCCTGCGCCAACCAGGCCTGGGTCGAGGTGGCGCCGACCGCCGCCGCCCAGCCGCGGGCGTCGAGCTCGCGGACCAGCGCGAGGCGGTGCGCGTCCAGGCGGGCCCGGACCGCCTCGTACTCGCGCAGCCGGTCGACCAGGTCATCCTCGCTGTGCCGCCAGGTCGGTTCGCCGGAGACTGCCTTGACATCGCGCAGCAGTAGGCCCCAGGCCGAGCCGCCGTCCGGCACTGGGCCGATCCCGGCGCCGGGCGCATCGCCCGGCACCGCCTCGGCCACGGCGCCCGGCCCGGCGTCGGGCACGGTGCCCAACCCGGCGTCGGGCACGGTGCCCAACCCGGCGTCCGAGGGCGTCTGCTGCTTCATGCCAATGAACGTATCGGGCACCACCGACAGTTCGGCCCGGCGAGGACCGCTGTGCCGCATGGCGATGCCTGTGGATAAGCGCCGCGCGACAAGCGTCAGTTGTGGTATGGCGCACGCTGACGTAGGGGCGTACCAGCCTCCCAAGACCGCCCGTCAGAGCCGAGCGGTCTCACTGGGTGTCGTCCAGTCGCGACGCCACTGCGGCAGACGGCCGGATCGGCACCGTGCGAGGCATGTCGACTCTTCAGCGCGACGGATGAGAAGTGGATGGCGCCGGACGCGGTGTTCAACACCCCCGGCCGGCGCGCACCCAGCCCCGCACCGGACCAGCGGGACCTGGTAGAGGCCATGTTCTACATCTCCGACACCGGCTGCTTTGGCGGTTCCACGCAGATGAGTTTCGGTCCGACGGTGAGTCGGAGGGAGCATGACGACCGGAGAGATCGACCCTAGGTACGGCGACGCGTCGGCTATCGCACCGCCGTGGGCTGCCATCGAGCGCCTGTTGATAGACGCGCAGCTGTACTGGATCATCACCGTCCGCGCGGACGGGCGTCCGCATGCGGTGCCGCTCGTGGGCGTCTGGCAGGACGGTGCCTTCGCGTTCTGCACGGGCTCCGAGGAGCAGAAGCAGCGCAACCTCGACGTCAACCCGCACGTGGCTGTGACGACGGGGAGCACCGGCGCGAACGGCTGGGACAGCGGCAACGACGTGGTGGTCGAGGGCACGGCGGTCCGCGTGACGGATCCGGCGGCGCTGCAGGGCCTGGCGGCGGCGTGGTTCGCCAAGTACGGCGAAGACTGGAAGTTCGAGGTCCGCGGCCAGGAGTTCGTCGAGCTCAGCCACTCCGGTGGTGGTGGCGGGGGCGGCGCGTTGGTGTACCAGGTCAGGCCCGACAAGGTTCTCGTGTTCGGCGACGCGCACGGCCAGACGAGGTACCGCTTCTGAGTCGCCGCCAGCCGGACCGGGCTCCCATGTGGACAACTGTCGCCCACCAGCGGCACGTGCTGTTCGAGCCATCTGCCCGTTCCGCGTGACCAGCGGCTAGCGCGGACGGTGGGTGGCGGTGGAGGCACCGGAGCGTGGAGACGGCGACTGGGCGCTGGCTCACCGGCTGCGCGAGACCAGCTCAGCCCGGCCGACGCGCGCAGGCGTGGGTGCCACGTCTGGGCTGCCTTCGCTGCGAGCGGCGGGAGGTAAGCGTCACCAGCCCTGCCCGCGACCGCCCGGCCGAAGGCATCCGACTCGCTGAAGTGGCGGACACCGAACGCAACTTTGCTGACGGTCGCGGAGGCCCGCCGCTAGCGGGAGCGACCGCCGACGAGCTGTCGGTCATGAGGGGTTGTCCTTCCACCTGCGGTGGCGGGTCAGGAGGTGCGGCGGTGAGCCCGGAGGCGCGGGCGGGCGACGGCCGGTCCGGTCACGGATCTGCCGGTGCGGCCCACCGGTGCGCTGCCCCCGAGCTACCCCAACGGCCCCGACCCGCGTCCGCAGGCCGGGGCCGTTCTGGATCAGCCGCTGTGGGTCAGACCGCGTTTGTGTAGTGCGAGGCGTCCCCAGTCAGTGCCCGGCTCCGTCCGCCGTCCAGGCCGATCGGGACGTCACCGGCGACGGTCACCCGGTGCAGCCGGCGCGGCAGCCGGTCGTAGTTGTCGGACGCGTAGTGCTGGGTGATCCGGTTGTCGAACACCACTAGCTGGTCGGGCTCCCACCGGACCTGGACGACGTTCTCTGGCCGGGTCACGTACGACTGCAGCAGCCGCAGCACGTCTCGGCTCTCGCTGTGCGACAAGCCGACGATGCGCTGCGCGAACCCGCCGATGAAGAGCCCGCGCTCACCGGTCCGCGGGTGCACCCGCACCACGGGGTGAACCGTCTCGTACCTGGTCGAGGTGAACACCTTCCGCCGCTGCCAGGTGGCGTCGTCCCAGTCCTCCGGCGGCTGCGCGTAGTCGTAGTCGTTGGTATGCACCGCCCACAGGGTGTCCGCCAACGTGCGCAGCGGCACCGGCAGGTCCCGGTAGGCAGAACCGGTGTTGGCGATCAGGGTCTCCCCGCCGTACGGCGGGACGACCTTGCTGGCCAACGTGCTGACGGCTGGTGGTGCGGGCACGAATGTGACGTCGGTGTGCCAGTGGTTGGCCACACCACCCTCGCTGTCGACGGGCAGCACCCGCGGCGCGCCGTCCACGGACGGGACCGTCGGATGGGCCGTGGTCAGCGCGCCGAAGGAGGCGGCGAGCCGCTCCTGGCCGGCGTCGTCCAGCGGTGCGCCGCGGAACACCAGGGCCTTGTGCTCGTGCAGCGCCTGGGTGAGGAACGCGATGGTCTCGGCGTCCAGCGTGCGGGTGACGTCGACGCCGGTGACTTCGGCTCCGATCCGCGCGGTGAGCCGGCGCACGTCGCGGTCGGTGGCGGGGCCGCTGGTCGTAGAGGTCTTGCCGATGGTGGTCATGCGGCGTTCTCCTTCGACACGGTGTTGGAAAGGCTGGTGCTGGCGCGACGGGCGCTGACCGGTCGGTCCAGGCCGTAGTGGTCGCGCAGGGTGGTGCCGGTGTACTCGGTGCGGAACAGCCCGCGGCGCCGCAGCTCGGGGACGACGTGGTCCACGAAGTCGGATAGCCCGTCCGGGAGGGTCGCCGGCATGACGTTGAAGCCGTCCGCGGCGCCGTTCTGGAACCACAGCTGGATCTGGTCCGCGACCTGCTCAGGGGTGCCGGCGAGCACTCGGTGCCCGCGACCGCCGGCGAGGCGCTCGATCAGCTGGCGGATCGTCAGCTGATCGCGGCTGGCGAGCTGGGTGACCAGGTCGAACCGGCTCTTGTTGCCCTCAGTTGACGGTCCCACCGGCGGCAGCGGGCCGTCCAGGTCGTGACCGGAGAGGTCGGTGTCGAGCATCGAGGACAGCTGCGCGACGCCGTACGCCGGGCTGATCAGCGCGTTGAGCTCGGCCTCGCGTGCCTTCGCTTCGGCTTCGGTGCCGCCGAGGACCGGGCTGATGCCGGGCAGCACCAGCAGGTTCTGCGCCCGCCGGCGGTGGGCCACCACCCGACGCTTGAGGTCCGCGTAGAACTGCTGCCCGTCCTCGAGCGTCTGCTGCGCGGTGAACACGGCCTCGGCGAACTCGGCCGCGTACTCCTTGCCCGCCTCGGACGAGCCTGCCTGCACGAGCAGCGGATACCCCTGCACGGGTCGCCGGATGTTCAGCGGGCCGCGCACCTGGAAGTGCTCGCCGCGGTGGTTGACCGGCGTGATGAGGTCGGTGTCGGTGTAGATACCCGACTCCTTGTCGGCCAGCACCGCACCGTCGTCGAAGCTGTCCCACAGGGCCTGCGCGAGCTGGACGAACTCCGTCGCCCGGGCGTACCGGGCGGCGTGGTCCGGGCGCCCGGTCAGCCCGAAGTTGCGGGCCTCGTCCTGCCCGGCCGATGTGACGATGTTCCAGCCGGCCCGCCCACCGCTGAGGTGGTCCAGCGACGCGAAGGCCCGCGCCAGGGTGTACGGGTGGTTGTAGGTCGTCGAGGCGGTCGCGATCAGACCCACGTGTCGCGTGCTGGCCGCCAGTGCGGCCAGCAGGGTCAGCGGCTCGAAGGCGCTGTGCGTGTTGTGCTTGACGTTGCCGTGCAGCGCGACGGCGTCGGCGAAGAAGATGGAGTCGAGCAGACCACGCTCGGCGGTCTGCGCAATCCGGACGTAGTGGTGCAGGTCCAAGGCGGCACCCGGGTCCACGCTCCGGTGGCGCCAGGCTGCCTCGTGGTGGCCGTTCGCCATCACGAACGCGTTGAGGTGGAGCTGTCTGCGGGGGGTCGTCATCGAACGGTGCCTTTCGGGGAGGGAGGTCAGTGGCCGTCGGCGAGGCCGCGCCAGCGCGAGAAGTGCCGCTCGAGCCGCACCAGGACGGTGTTCACCAGAAGACCGAAGACCGACACGGTCAGGATGCCGGCGTACATGTCGGGGATCTGGAAGCTGCTCTGCGCGTTGATGATGAGGTACCCCAGACCGGCCTTGGCACCGACCATCTCGGCCGCGATGAGGACGAGGATCGAGGCGGTGCCGGCCATCCGGACGCCGGTGAAGATGGTCGGCACGGCCGACGGCAGCACTACCTTCTGAAATAGTTGCAGGTTCGACAGTCCGAGCGACCTCGCCGCTCGCAGGAGCAGCGGGTCGACCGTCCGCACCCCGGCGATCGTGTTCAACAGCACTGGGAAGAAGCTGGCGTAGGCGACGATGCTGATCTTGCTCGTCTCGCCGATTCCGAGCAGCAGCGTGAACACCGGCAGCAGGGCCAGGGCCGCGGTGTTGCGGAACAGCTCCAGCAGTGGGGTGAGGAGCTCCCGCAGCCCTCGGTACCAGGCGACGAAGAGCCCGGTGACGACGCCCGCGAGCACCGCCAGCCCGAAGCCGATCGCCGAGCGGGTGAGGCTGGCCTGCAGGTGCTCCTGCAGCTGGCCGTTCTCGACCAGCCCCCACCACGCTTGCAGCACCTCGTGCAGCGGCGGCAGGAACACCCGTCGCTGGTCGTCCAGGAGGTGCTCCGGGCCGAGCTCCCACAGCAGAAGGAACAGCCCGACGGCGGTGCTGCGGCGCACCACCCGGCCGGCTGATCGCGCCGTCCGGTCTACCGCCGAGGTCCGGGGACGGGCGTCCGCGGTGGTGGGTGTTCCGCTGGTGCGCCTGGCGGCGTCGACGTCCTCGGTGTGATCCACGGTGACCGTGCTCATCAGGCTGCCCTCTCCGTGCCGTCCGGCAGGATCTTGCGGTCGCCGGCGCGCTGGGCGCGCTGCAGCTCGTCGTGCAGTTCGGTCCAGACCAGGTGCCGGTAGTGCACGAACTGTGGGTCCGAGCGCAGGTCGCCCGACCCCAGGCGGTCCCCCAGGTCGATGCTTACGAGGCTCTTCAGTCGTCCCGGCCGCGAGCTCAGCACCGCCACCCGCTGGCCGAGGTAGACGGCCTCCTCGATGCCGTGGGTTATGAAGACGACCGTCGTGCCCGTCGTGCGCCAGATCCGCAGTAGCTCGTCCTGCAGCTGTTCGCGCGTCTGGGCGTCCAGTGCGGCGAACGGCTCGTCCATCAGCAGGATGCCGGGTTGGTAGGCGAGGCTGCGGGCGATCGCGACCCGCTGCTTCATCCCGCCGGACAGCTCGTGCGGGTACCGGTCCTCGAACCCCTCCAGGCCGACCAGGGCCAGGACGTCGCGGGCCCTTCCCTGGCGCACGCGCCGGCCCACCCCCTGCTGCTCCAGTCCGAACGCCACGTTGCCGAGCGCGGTGCGCCAGGGGAAGAGCGCGTACTGCTGGAACACGATGCCGCGGTCCAGGCCCGGACCGGTGACCTCCGTGCCGTCCACGCGGACTCGCCCGCTGGTTGGCCGGGTCAGCCCACCCAGGATGTCCAGCAGTGTCGTCTTCCCGGAGCCGCTGGGCCCCACAAGCGTAAGGAACTCGCCGTCCGGGACGTCGAGGGTGATGTCGTCCAGGGCCCGCAGCACCCGCGCGGCGGGTTGGTCCTTGCTGGGGCGGACGACGAACTCCTTCGTCACCCCGCGCAGTTCGAGCTTGGCGGTCATCGGGTCCCCGCTCCGGCTAGAGCGTTGAGCTCGTTCGTGTAGAGCTCGCTCGGCTTCAGCGCGCCCTTCGCGACGATGCCGCTGCCCTCCAGCCAGCCTTGCCAGCGGGTGAAGTCCCTGTCAGTGATCACGCCGCCTGGCGCTGGGACGCCGACGCTCTTCCAGTACTTGAGGTTGTCGGTCTTCTCGTTGCGGCCACGCTTTTCGATGATCGAGGTGAAGCGGGCGATCACCTCGCTGCGCGCGGTGGTGCGCTCCCACTCGATGGCCTTGGCGACGCCGGTGACGAGCTCCTTGGCCGCCCCCGGGTGCTGGGCGATGAAGTCCTCGCGCAGCACGTACTGGCCGCCGTTGAACGCCCCGAACATTCCGTAGTCGCTGAACAGCGAGCGGAGCCCGCCGGTCGCCACCGCGTGGTCCTGCAGCACCCCGCTGAGGGACCCGACGTCCACCTGACCGCGCCGGATGGCCTGCTCGGTGTCGTTGGGCGGCAGCACCACCAGCTGTACCTGGTCGATCTCCTTCGGGGTCAGCCCGTTCTTCGTCAGGTAGGTATCGATGACGGCCTCCGAGTGCGCGCCCAGGGTGTTGACCGCGATCTTCTTGCCGATCAGGTCCCGGGGCGTGCGGATCGGGCTGTTGTCGGTCACGTAGAAGCCGATGAACGACTTCTGGTCCGAGCCGTAGTAGTTCACGACGGCCTTCACCGGCGCGCCCGCCTGGATGAGCTTGACGACCGCGCCCGAGAATGCCCCGCCGATGTCGGTCTGGCCGGTGGCCGCCGACTGGATGTCCTGTGGGCCGCTGATGGTGCTGCCGACCCACTTCAGCCGGATGTTCGAGAAGTACCCGAGGTCCTGGGCCAGCTCGGGGAGTGTGACGTTGTTGGCAGAGCCCTGGTAGCGGACGGTCACGGGACCGGTCCCGCTGCTGGCCTGGCTGGAGCCGCCGCACGCGGCGGCCATCGCCACCGCGGCGGACAGCACGCCGAGTCGGGCCAGCGTGCGGACCCGGACGCAGCGGCGCGGGACGAGGCGACGGTCGAGGGCGCGGCGGGCCATCAGGCGACCGCCTCTCGCACCGTCGCCAGCTTGAGCAACGAGCGGCCGGCCACGACGTCCAGGAAGACGTCCGCCACCTCCTTCAGCGGCCCGGCGGCGGACTCGTCCAGCAACACCTCGCCGTCGTCGAAGACGTTCACTTGCGAGGCCAGCACGAACCAGCCGGGCGTGATGGAGCTGGCCGCCAGGCTGGCCAGCACGGGGCGCAGGGCGTAGTCCACCGCGAGCACGTGCGCCGACGAACCTCCGGTGGCCAGCGGCAGGACGACCTTGTCGCGCAAGGCGAACTGGGGCAGCAGGTCCAGGAAGACCTTGAGCAGGCCGCCGTAGGCGGCCTTGTATACCGGCGTACTCACCACGACGGCGTCCGCCGCGGCGATCGTGTCGACGGCCGCAGCGATCTGCGGGTCAGTGGTGTCGGCCTGCAGGAGGGCCGCGGGCGGCAGGTCGCGCAGGACAAGGGGTGCCACGACGTGGCCGGCGCGCTGCATCCGCCGAGTGACGTCGGCCAGGACGGCGTCGGTACGGGACGTCGTGGATGGGCTGCTGGAGATGGTGGCGATGACAGCCATCAGGGTCCTTTCGGGTAGGGGGTACCCCCGGTGGTCCGACGCGGACGTCGGGCACCGTGGTGCGAGGGCGGACCGTCGTGCGGGGCCGGACGGTCAGGAGGTCCTGCGGGGCCGAAGCTGGCGTGAGGTCAGCGCACGCCGGGTGCCCCGAGCGAGGGCTGGTCGTGCTGCAGACACTGCGCGCTGCAGACGCGTAGCAGGTCCACGTGCCGGCGCTGCGTGTGCCGGTCGCGTGGCGGCCTTGTTCTGCGGAAGGTGTTGCGGTTCATCGTGCTGCCGTCCTCGACATGAGGCCTTGGGACCTCGCGCTTGCGCCGACCAGCTGGCCGGCGCCTGGTCCTCACCCGGAGCACCCCACCGCGAGTGGGAGGGTTGCTGTCAAGCCAGCCGGGGCTTGTCGCTTGATCTCGTGACCTGGGAAAAACGTAACCAGCCGTGGTTGTCCTAGTCGACTGGTAGGGATTAGATCTCGCATGGTGGGACGTCCTCGGGGACCGTGCGCCCGCTCTCCTCCAGCACAGCATCGCCCCCTCGGCCCTCAGGTCCGAGGCCGCGAACACGGCGTCGATGTCGGTGACGGGGTCCAGCAACGAGCCGTTGCGGCTCGTCGTCGGACTGGGCCATGGCCAGCAGCAGTAGCTGCCGCTGCGAGCCGGTGATCGCCGAGCTGACTCCTCCGACGATCCCGGCGAAGAACGGTTGCGAGATGAAGCGCTCCTCCGACTCGGAGACAAGCAACGCCACCACGTCGGGCGCTCCGCGGCGACCCGCCGCAATCAAGGGCGACCGCCGCAGACCCAAAGTCGGCCGCCGCTGTGAACGGCCGGCGCACGCAGAACGGCGGGCGGCGCCGTTGCAGCGCCGCCCGCCGTCCCACACACCAGGTTCAGCCCCGGCGCGACCGCGTCCGCGACCAGGCCGCGTCCTGGTCCGCGACGAAGGACGCCACCCAGGACATCGGCGCGTTCCAGTTGATGGTGATCTCGTTCGTCGACCACGACCCGATGTCGTCGATGTAGCAGAACTGCGCCGCGCACCCGTTCTTGAACAGCGGCGTGGCCACCGGGTCGCCGGTGCTCGCCGCCGTCGAGTTCGGGCCGCCCGCCACCGTGCCCGCGGGCGGGTTCGGCAGCGTGGCGTCGAGCTGGTGCGCGTACATGCGGCTGTGCTGGTTCTTGCTGAAGACGTCGCCGTAGCCGGTGATGTACGACCGGTCGAGGGCGTTGCGACCCAACAGGTAGTCCATGCTCCGCAGCACGCCGTCCCGGTACCGGGTACGACGGGTGAGGTCGTACGCCGTACCAATCACTTGCATGTTGTTGAGGATCTGGCTGTTGGATCCCCACAGGTACTTGCCGCCCTCCGGCGCGTACGCCTGGCCGAACGGCTGACGGGCCTGGTCGGCCAGGTACCGGTCAGCGGCCTTCACGACCGAGCGACGGACTGTCTCGCGGCGGGGGAGGTGGCTGCGAACCGTGGCGAGGTCCAGGCGGCCGAGGGCACCCACGTGACCCCAGTCGAAGCCGCCGGCCGGGAAGACGTCGGCGGTGTGCACCGGCGAGCCGAGGACGTCACGCCGGTAGCTCTTCGCGCCTGTCGTGAGGTAGAGCTCGGCAGCCGCCCAGTAGAACTCGTCACTGACGTCCTTGTCGTCGTACGGACCGCTGCCCGGATTGGGGTCGACCGCCGCGTTCGGTGCCGGCGCGTACACGGCCGGGTTGGCCTTCGCCGCCCCGTAGGCGGTCGTGGACGCCCCGAGGAGGCGCCGGGCGAAGTTGCGGTCGTAGTGCCAGAACAGGCGCGCGCCCTGGGCCGCCGCGGCCGCGACGTTGAGCGTGGCGGCGGTCGAGGGGCGGTAGAGCACCCGCTGCTGCGGGTCCGTCGCCGGCGACTGCGGCAGGCCGGTCCAGTCGACGTCGGCCACCTTGTGGAAAACCATGCCCGCCATCGGACGTCCGGGCTTGACCTGCATCTTCAGCATCCACTCGAGCTCCCAGCGGGCCTCGTCGAGGATGTCCGGGACGCCGTTGCCGACCTCGGGCACGCGCAGCGTGCCGTCGCCGAGCCGACCGCGGTCCGCCGACCTGGCCGTGCGGTTCCGCTCGTACTCCTGCATCAGCTGGGCCACCGAGATGCCGCCGTTGACGACGTACTTGCCATGGTCGCCGGCGTCGTACCAGCCGCCGCTGACGTCGGTGGTGTAGTCGCAGGTCCACGGCTTGTCGTAGAGCTTCTGCGAGTCGTCGGTCAGGCCCTGGCACGGGACCGCGGTGTCACCCTTGTTGGGCGCTACGCCGACGTGGCCAGCGGCGCGACCGTAGCCCGGAGCGATCGCGTCGGAGATCGCGATGCCGCTGCGCTGCGTGTAGAAGAAGGTCTTCGTGTCCTTGCGCAGCGCCTCGTAGGCGGAGGTGGAGATGTCGAACGGGTAGCTCGTCTCGCCGTCGGCCACCAGGGTGTACCCCCTGCCGCGGTGGGTGAACCCGCTGAAGTCGATGGTGTGCACGTTCAGCCCGGCCGAGGAGTCGACGCCGCGGGGGGTCGTGCGGCCCTTGGCGACGACGCGCCCGACCGCGTCCTTGAGCGCCCACGGGGTAGCCGTGGTGGCATCGGTCACCAGCGTCGCGCCCTTCGGGCCGCCGGGCAGGTAGCCGACCTGGTTCACCCGGACGCGCGGGCCGGTGTCGGGCTTGTACTCCTCGGGCGCGGCGCCACCGGTGAGGGAGACGTCGTCCACGCACAGCCGGTACGGGGCGGTGTTGTCCGTGGACTGCTGGAAGGCCAGCTCGGCATTCGGGATGCCGTGGGCCGAGGTGAAGGTGAAGGCGAAGTCCTGCGAGGTGGCGGTGAGGTCCAGAACCTTCTCCGGCAGCGCCTGGGCGTAGTTCTGGTCCGCACCCGCCTGGATGACGGCGCGGATCGTGCCGGACAGGCCCGGCGAGGCCGACGCCGTGAAGCGCAGCGCGTAGGTCTCGTCCTTCTGCATGGGGAGCGGCTTCTGGCTGATCGCGGCAGAGTAGGGACCCGCGTGCGCCGGCACGTCGATGCAACCCTTGCCGTCAACGACGGACGGCTGCGGGTAGGCCGTCCAGCCGGTGAGGCCGTCCGTGAAGCCTCCGTTGGTGATCTGTTCCGCGCCGTCGGCGGAGGCCGCCGTCGCCGTCGTCCCGGTCATGACGAGCGCCAGGCCGGCAGCGACCGCAACCGGCGCGGCCACCCCCTGCCTGCGCCAGAGCGTGCGAGGACCCACCGAACCAACCTCTCGACGTCGTCGTCCTGGGAGCGTTCCCAACAGGAGTGTGAGGGCAATCTTCGGTCCCAATTGTCCCGAGTGTCAAACCTCGGTGGGGTTCCCGACGGCGCGGTCGACGCCGACGGCCCGGTACGCCGCGATGACCCGGCCGAGGGCCTCCAGGTGCGGCTGGTGCGTGGTGATGCTGTCGAACCCGTACGCCTGACGGCGATGCCGGAGCTCCTCGGCCGCCTCCTCCGGGTCGCGTGCGAGCAGCACGAATGGACTGTCGAGCAACTGTTCCGGGGTCAGTCCCGGTGCCTCGGCAGCGATCCGGGCTGCGGCTTCCGTGGGCTCCTCGTCGACAACGACCACCTGCAGCAGGACGTCGGAGCGGTACGCCCGCCCGCCGGCCTGCCGCCGTACCTCGGCGACCCGGTCGCGGGTCTGCGCCGCGGTCGACAACATGAAGGTGCCCGGCGGCGCGCCGCGGACCTGACGCAGCCCGGCGAAGCCGACGACGTCCGCGTGGCGTGCGGCCACCGCGAGCCCGGCTGCGGACATCGCCCCGACGAGGACGGGCACCGGCCGCTGCACCGGTGCGGGCTGGTGGTCAGGGTCGGCCAGGCGACCGCGAACCTCCGTGAGGGTCCGCTCGAGCCTCTCGACCCGCTCGGCGAGCGGCAGCCACGGAAGCCCCGCGTCCTCGTGCTCGGTGCGCATGTGCCCGGCGCCGAGCCCGAGCTCGGCCCGCCCGCCGGAGAGCAGGTCCAGGGTGGCGACCTCGCGGGCCAGCAGCGCCGGGTTCCAGAAGCCTGTGTCGAGCACGTAGGTGCGCAGCCGGAGCCGTGGGCTGACGCAGGCAGCGGCGGTCAGGGCGGCGAACGGCGCGAGGAAGCCCAGGTGGTCCGGGGCCGCGGACACGTCGTAGCCGAGCTCGTCCGCACGACGCACCAGCTGCGCGAGGTCGTCACCGGACCCCACGGCGTGGACGTTGACGCCGGACTGCATCTCGTTCATGGGGCATGCTTGCCGATGCGGCGGGCCGGCGTCACGACCGGGGGGCGTCCGAGCACGCGGCTTCCACGTCGGCGAGCAGCTCCGCGGCGGTACGGATTGCGGCAGCCAGCTGGTCCGGCTCGCTCCCGAGGTGTGCGAGGACGCCTTGGGCCCGGGTGGCGAACTTCCTCGGCGCTTCCGGGAGGCGGCCGGCAGCGGCCACGGCGCCCTTCTCGTTGACCAGCCAGCGCCCGGCCCGGCCGTGCAGCGCGTGCGCGCACAGCTCCACCGCCCGGAACACGCAGCCGGCCACGTACGCCGTGTCCGCCCGGGACATGGCCTTGCGTGCGATGCCGAGGCAGAAGCCGGCCTCCCACAGGCGGTCGACCAGCGCCTTACCCAGCGCCGGCGGGTAGTGGCCGACCTGCCGGCGAAGCGCTTCCAGCTCCCCAGATGGGTCGGCCAGCGGGATGCCGAGAGCCAGCTCGCCGGCGTACGCGAACCCTGGGACCCCCAGCGGGTGCCCCACCTGGAAGAAGAAGGTGACCTGGCCCTGGCGCGCCTCCTCGTAGGAGGCGCGGACCCGGTCGACGTCGCGGTAGATCCAGTCAACCGCCGTGCCGTCGACGTTGAGCCACGCGCCGCCGTCCACCCAGGGCCCCCAGGCGCCGGGCAGGCTCACCTCGGCTCCGGGTCCTGCCACGTCCCGGGCGAGGGAGCCCAGCGCGACCACGTCGAGCGGCGCCCGGTAGTAGAGGCCGAGGTCGACGTCGGACTCCGGCTCGTGCTCGCGGCGCGCCCTGCTTCCACCGAGCGTCACTCCCACCACACCGCCAACGGTTGTCAGCCGCGCGGCCAGCTCCTGCAGTCGAGCGTCGCTGAGCACCTGGTCATCGTCCCCGGTTGGTCGGCCCATCCCGACGCGAGAGGAGCACTCCTCAGACCGGCTCGGCGGCCCGAGCACGCAGGAAACGGGCGATGTCGTCCCGCGACTCGGCAACGATCCGGGCAGCGGGGGCGTCCAGCCCGGCGTCCGTGAGCAGCCGCTCGGCCAGCTCGACGGTGGAGGGGTGCACCCGGACGGTGGGGAAGAAGAACCGCCCGAAGGTCTGCACGGTCTGCGCCGACGCGGAGGCGGACAGCTGCGGGAAGTCCTCGGCGAAGCGCTGGACGTACGGCTCGAGCACGTCGTCCTGGTCGACCTGCCAGAACCCACGGCCGACGGCGAAGAGCTCGTGGTTCGACAGCGACCCCTCCATCGCCCCGCGCCAGGCCGCCTCCTTCGCCTCCGGAAGTGGGCGCGCCGCGCGGGCGGTCAGCGAGTGCAGGTGACCGGACGACGAGTGGTCCCGCTCGTACTCGGCCTCCAGGTCAGCGTCGTCGGCTGCCCCGAGCGTGGCGAGCCGCTGGACGGCACGCCAGCGCAGGTCGCTGTCGACCCGCAGCCCACGCCAGCGAGCCTGGCCGTCGAGCAGCGCCTGCAGGGTCGCGGGGTCCTGGCAGACGTCGACGAAGGTCCGCGCCAGCTGCAGCTGGCGGTCGCCACCTGGTTCGGCGGCGTCGCCGGACCGCCGCGCGAACGCCGCCAACGACGCCAACAGGTGCCCACGGCTGGCCGGTGCGGCCAGCACCGAGGCCGCGGTGGTGGCCCGCTGCAGGGTCGGCGTCAGCACCAGGTCGGGGTCCAGCGGCCCGAGCACCGTGACGACGAGCCGGACGAACTCCGACGGCGCCAGGCGGCCGTGGCCGACGTCCTCCCAGAGCGAGGTCCACAGCAGGGCCCGCGCCATCGGGTCGCGCAGCCCGCCGAGGTGCGACCGCACGGTCGCTGCCGACCGCTCGTCGAGGTCGAGCAGTGCGAACGTCAGGTCGCCGTCGTTCGGCAGCACCAGGTCGGCCGGCCGTTCGCCGTCGAGCGCGGGCACCGGTGTGCGGTTCGCAGCCGCGACGTCCGTGGCGACCAGTCTGCGACGGTTCAAGGTGCCGGTCTCGTCCAGGTCGTACAGGCCGATGCGGATCCGGTGCGGCCGCAGGGTCCCGCCGTCCGACTGGACGACCGTGGAGTTCTCGTAGCGGTCGCTCCCGGAGCCGGCGCGCACGGCAAGTGTGCTGACACCGGTGGTGCGCAGCCAGCGCTCAGCCCAGGCGGCGACGTCGCGGCCGCTGCTGCGCGACAGCGCGCCCACCAGGTCCGAGAGCGTCGCGTTGCCGTACGCGTGGGCGGCGAAGTGCTCGCGCAGCCCCGCGATGAACGCGTCGTCACCGACCCACTCGACCAGCTGACGCAGCGCGGAGGCGCCCTTGGCGTACGAGATGCCGTCGAAGTTCAGCAGCGCCTGGGCGGTGTCGTCGACCTCGCCGGCGACCGGGTGCGTCGTCGACAGCTGGTCGGCCCGGTAGCCCCACGCCTTGCGGCGCATCAGGAAGGTCAGCCACTCGTCGGTGTGCTCGGTGGCGTCGACGGCGACTCGGTGGCCCATGTAGTCGGCGAAGGACTCGTTGAGCCACAGGTCGTCCCACCAGCGCATCGTGACGAGGTTGCCGAACCACATGTGCGCCATCTCGTGCAGCTGGACGACGGCCAGCTGGCCGCGGTCCTCGGCGGTCACGTTCCCGCGCTGCATAAAAAGCTCGTCGCGGAAGGTCACCAGCCCCGGGTTCTCCATGGCGCCGGCGTTGAACTCCGGGACCATCACCTCGTCGTACTTGCCGAACGGATACGGTCCGGCGAACAGCCGACGGTAGTGGTCGAGGCCGCGGCGTGTGGTCTCGAGCATCCGGTCCTCGTCGAGGAACGGGCGCATCGAGGCCCGGCACCACACGCCGACGTCGATGCCGTCGTGATGCGCACGCACCCCTTGGTAGGGACCGGCCACCACCGCAACCATGTACGTCGACAGCGGCCGGGTCGGATCGAACTCCCACCGGCCGGGCTCCGTCTCCTCCCCAGCCTCGTTGCCGAGCACGGTCCAACCCGGCGGCGCGCTGACCGTCAGGGTCACCGGAGCCTTGAGGTCCGGCTGGTCGAAGCAGGCGAACATCCGGGGCGCGTCGTCCAGGAAGGCCTGGCTGTAGAGGTACACCTCGCCGTCCGCCGGGTCGACGAAGCGGTGCAGGCCCTCACCCGTGCGGGAGTAGGCAAACCTTGCGCGGACGACCAGCTCGTTGTGGTCGCTGAGCCCACCGAGGGGCAGCCGCCCGTCCCGCCAGGTGGCGGGGTCGAGTGGCTGCCCGTTGAGCTCGACGTCGAGCAGCCGTTCGGCTTTGAGATCCGCGAAGGTGTCCGAACCGCCCGCTGTGCAGCGGAACCGCACCACCGTTCGCGACTCGAAGTCCGTGCCGGTCGTCGCGTCCCGCAGGTCGAGGTCGACCCGGTAGGACTCGACGTCCAGCAGCCGGCGTCGCTCGACTGCCTCCGCCCGGGTGAGGGGCCGCACGCCTCAGACCGGTCGGGTCGCCGGGGCGTTCTCGGCGGTCTTGCCCGGGTCGCGCTCCACGACGTCGCCCAGCGCCTCTTCGATCCTCGACATCGCCTCGGCGGGGATGGTGACACCCGACGCCTTGACGTTGTCGTGCACCTGCTCCGGCCGCGAGGCGCCGACGATGGCGGCGGACACGTTGTCGTTCTGCAGCACCCACGCGATGGCCAGCTGCGCCATCGACAGGCCCAGGTCGTCGGCGACGGGGCGCAGCTTCTGCACCCGGGACAGGACGTCGTCCGACATGAACCGCTTGATCATGTCCGCGCCGCCCTTCTCGTCGGTCGCCCGGGAGCCGGCGGGCGGCGCCTGCCCCGGCTGGTACTTGCCGGTGAGGACGCCCTGGGCGATGGGGGACCACACGATCTGCCCGATGCCGAGCTCACGGGAGGTGGGGATGACCTCCTCCTCGATGACCCGCCACAGCATCGAGTACTGCGGCTGGCTTGACACCAGCGAGAAGCCGAGCTCGCGGCTTAGCGCGTGCCCGGCGCGGATCTGCTCGGCGGTCCACTCGCTGACGCCGATGTAGAGCGCCTTGCCCTGGCGGACGATGTCGGCGAACGCCTGCATCGTCTCCTCCAGCGGCGTCTCCGTGTCGTACCGGTGCGCCTGGTACAGGTCCACGTACTCCGTGCCGAGCCGCTGGAGCGAACCGTTGATCGACTCCATAATGTGCTTACGGGACAGGCCGACGTCGTTGTGCCCGGCCGGGCCGGTCGGCCAGTAGACCTTGGTGAAGATCTCCAGCGACTCACGCCGCTGACCCTTCAGCGCCTCTCCGAGGACCGTCTCCGCCTTCGTGTTGGCGTAGACGTCAGCGGTGTCGAACGTCGTGATGCCGGCGTCCAACGCGGCGTGAACGCACTGGGTGGCGACGTCGTTCTCGACCTGCGAGCCGTGCGTGAGCCAGTTGCCGTAGGTGATTTCGGAGATCTTCAGGCCTGAGTTGCCGAGGTAGCGGAATTCCATGGCCCAGACCCTACGACGGCAGGCGGACGACGGCTCTCCGGGTGGCTCTCCGGGTGGCTCGAGCGGTCGTCAGAGCAGCGGCGCACGGTTGGTCCAGCCTCCGCCGACCCGCAGCGCAGTCCGCAGACCGCCCTGGCGGCCGGGGTACCGGAACAGCTCGCCGGTAGCCGTCTTGACCGCCATCAGGTCGGGGATGCCGTCGCGGTCGAAGTCGCCGACCCCGGTCAGGTCACGCAGACCGGACCACCCCGTGCTCACCAGTGTCCGCGGTCCCAGGCCGCCGACCCGTCCGGGGTACAGCCACAGCTCACCCGTGCTGTTCGTGCGCGCCAGCAGATCCACCCGGCCGTCGCGGTCGAGGTCGCCGATGCCGGTGAGCTCGCTCCGGCCCTTCCACACGCAGGAGATGCGCCTCCTCGGCGCGAGCGACGTCCGCAAGCCGGGGTAGAGGTATAGGCAGCCGGTGCTGGTCTGGACGGCCATCAGGTCGCCGAGGCCGTCGCCCGTCAGGTCGCCGACCAGGGTGATCTCCCGCATGGCGTTCCAGCCCGGGCCGGTGATCCGCACGCGCGGCGCGAAGGCCGTACCCGTCCCGCGGTAGAGCCACAGCTGGCCGGTCGCCCGGTCGCGGGCCACGACATCCTCGCGCCGGTCGCCGTCGAAGTCGCCGAAGCGGGTCATCGCGTTCAGGTGCGCCACGTTGCCGAACCGAGACCGGGAGCCGAAGCCCGTTCCATTGCCCGGGTACAACCAGTTGTCGTTCGTCGTGGTGTCGCGGGCGATCAGGTCGGACCAGCCGTTGCCGCTGAAGTCGCCGAACGGCGTGGCGGGCACCGCCCGCAGGTCGAGCTGGTCACGGTCCACCGGAAGCGTCCTGCCACCCCAGGTCTCCGGGCCGCCCGTCTGGGTGGGGGACTGGTACTGCTTGATCCGGCGGTGCGGCCAGTACGCGTCTGGGATGGCCGGGTTGGTCACACCGGCGACCTTGTCGTAGCGGGCGAACCACAGGTAGTCCGGCCGGACCCAGGACGTCGACCCGTAGACAGCCACCTGGTCAGCGACGCCCGACCCAAGGCTGCTGTAGAACCCGGAGAGATAGCCCCAGTCGTGCATGCGTGCGGTCCACGAGCTCTGGTAGGTCAGCACCGACGTGCGGCAGGGCGCGTCGTCGGTCCGGTACGCCTCGACGTCCAGGAAGACGCTGCTCCCGCGCGGGAGCCCCAGCTTGCGCAGCTGGGCCACGGCGTCGTCCGCCGCGGCCCGGCCGGACGCGGCGGCGTTGGCCGGGGTGAACCGGAACTTCTTGCTGGACGTGGTGCACTGCGGCTGCAGCCCCATGTAGATGGGGACGAACCGCCATCCGGCGGCCGCCTGGGTGGCGACCCAGCCCGGCGTGAGCTCGGGCTGCTGGCAGGCGCGGTTCACCCCGCCGACGTAGATGCCGACCGCGCGGTACGGCGACGAGGCCCGCCAGGTCGCCATCAGGTCAGAGGGCGGTGCGGTGCAGGCGTCAAACCCCGGGCCGGCGAAGCTTCCCGGGGACACCGGCACGGCCGCCGCAGCGCTCACAGCCCCGGGCACCGCTGCCGCACGCGTGCCTTCAGCCACGGCGGATGGCGCCGGGTATGCGGCGGCCGTGGCGGCGAGGATCCCGCCGAGCAGGGCTGTGAGCGACGAGCGGGCGCCTGTGCGCGCCCCCCATCGGCGTGCGACCTTCATGGCGACCTCTGCTCGGACGTCCAGCGCCGGTCTGCGGACGATGAGCCAAGGGCATCATCAAACCTGACGCCCTGCAACCGTTTTACGTAACCTCGGTTGAGTTTTTCATGCGGCGCCCCACGAGGTGCACCAGCGGGGCCATCCGGCGATACGGGTCCGTTCTGCCGGCGAGGTTCTCCGCGGCGACGACGGCGTCGAGTTCTTCGGGTCGACACGGTGCAGGCTGGCCCAAAGGGGCCATGTCGGTCAGCAGGCCGATGCCGTACCACGCCTCCACGTGCATGCGCCGGCCCGCAACGTACGAGGCGAGCTCCTCCAGGCGGTACGCGCGCGCGGCCGCCGCGGAGCCGTCGAGGTACCGCGGCTCCGGGTCGTCCGCGGCCGCCAGGAGGTCGAGCGCGTCCGCCCAGCGGCCCTCCCGCGCCGGTCGCAGCGCCAGGCCGTCGGCGTTGGGAGCCACGAGCGACACGACGCCACCCGCCGCGACCAGGTCGCACAGCTCGATGACGGCCGCGCGCGGGGAGTCCGCGGAGGCGAGCGCCTCGTGGCACGTCACCGCGTCGAAGCGCCTGTCGCCCACCACATCGACGAGCCGGCCGAGGGCGCCGTCGACCACGGTCAGCCGCGACCGCACGGGCGCCGGCTCGGCCTCGCGCGACCTGGCCAGAGCCAGCCGCCGGGGCTCGTCCGGCTCCACGGCGAGCACGTGATGACCCGCGCGCGCCAGCCGCAGCGCGTCCGCGCCGCCCGCCACATCCAGGACCTGAACGGAACGGCTCCCCAGGTGTGCCGCGAGCTGGCGACCGGCCACCTCGCGTCGGACCAGCTCACGCAGGTCATGAGCCGGGTGGCTCACGCGGGGCCGGTCAGCGGGGGTGCTGGCCGCGGGCGACCTGCGGCTTGGGCACGCGAGTGCGCCGGATCTGGAAGGCGCGCATCGCCGCGTACATCCCCATGCCACGGACCCAGGCATCGGGACCGAACTTGGCGACGACCTGCTTGCGCACCCGCCGGGTCATCAGGAAGGCGTCCAGGGCGGACATGACCACGATGACGTAGGTCAGCGCGAAGACGAACGTGTACAGCTGCGGGTTGGTGGACTGCATCGACGTGCCGACCCACGACAGCACCAGCACGACGAGCATCACGGGAAGCACGAACTCCCCGGCGCTCCAGCGCGCATCGACGGCGTCGCGCACGAACCGCCGCACCGGTCCACGGTCGCGGGCGGCGAGGTACCGCTCGTCGCCCGCCATCATCCGCTCGCGGGCGTGAGCGCGCTGCTCGCGAGCGGCCAGCCGCGCGGCCTTGCCGCCGGCCTTGCCCGCCGTCCGGTTGGTGGGGACGAGGGGCTGACGCCGGGCCGCCTCGGCCTCGCGTCGCTTCGGCGTGGGGCGGTTCTTCCCCGGCCCGGGGGGCGTGGCCGCCGGAGGGGCCGACGTGGGCTGACCCACACGCTGCTTACGTCGTACTCGCACGAGGCGAGCCTACCTGCGCGGCGGCCCGGCCGGTCCTACCCTCGGCCGCTGCCCGCGCCCTCGATGACCGCGGCGATCCGGTCTCCGTAGCGGGTGCGGACCTCCGCCCGCAGTCGCTCGTCGTGTCGGGGCACCGGTTCGAGGAAGACCTCGGCGACGTCGGAGAACTCCTCTCGCAGGGCCCGATCCATGCTCAGCGCGGCGAGCTCGACGTCGTGCGCGCCGAGCTGGTCCTTGAAGTCCAGCCGCGCGCACACCAGTACCCGGTCGGTGCCGATGCGCTGCGTCATCAGGTCGACGAGCGCGTCCACCTCCGGACGGGCGCCGAGCCAGTCCGCGATCGCCCGGACCAGCCGGGGGTCGGCCTGGCTGCCGACGAGCAGGTCCTTGTTCGTCCGTGCCAGCAGGTAGGCGACCATCGCCAGCAGCGCCGCGATGAGCAGTGAGGCCACGCCGTCGTACAGCGCCGACCCGGTCAGCTGGTGCAGCCAGACGCCGGCGAAGGCCAGCACCAGTCCGACGAGCGCGGCGGAGTCCTCGTAGAACACCGTCTTGGCCGTGGGGTCGTCGGTGGTGCGCAGGAACTCCAGCAGTGGCAGCCGGTGGGCCCGGGCGTCCGCGCGGATCTGCTGGGTCGCGCGGACCCAGCTCACCCCCTCCAGCACAAAGCTGACGCCGAGCACGATGCTGGACAGCACCGCGCCCACGGACTCCTGCTCGTCGGAGAGGATCGTCCGCAGGCCCTCCATCGCGGCGAACACGGCGCCCGACACGAAGATCGACACTGCCGCGACGAACGACCAGAAGAAGCGCTCGGGGCCGTAGCCGAACGGGCGGTGCCGATCCGGGGCCCGGGCACTGCGGCGCAGGGCCACGAGCAGGATGGCCTCGTTGGCCGTGTCGACGACCGAGTGCGCGGTCTCGGCGGCCATCGACGCCGAGCCGGAGACGAAGGCCGCCACACCCTTGGCGACCGCGATGGCGGCGTTGGCCCCTAGCGCCACCAGCACGGTGAGCGTGCTTTCGCCGCCGTCCTGCGGCTCTCCTGGCTCGCTCACCGGGCGCACGCTACCGCTGGCTAGGGTGACGCGCATGACCGCGAGACCGCTGAACGACGCGCGGCTGGCCGAGCTACGAGCGGCCGTGGCGCAGGCCATGCCCTCGGTGCGCGCCGACCTCGACGCCTTGGTCCGCATCCCGTCGGTCTCCGCGCCGGCGTTCGACCAGGCGCCGGTGGAGGCCAGTGCCGCGGCCGTCGCGGACCTGCTGGGCGGCGCCGGCCTGCGGGAGGTTGAGGTGCTGCGCGAGGGCGGTGCCCCGGCGGTCGTCGGGCACCTGCCCGGCCCGCCCGGCGCGCCGACCGTGCTCCTCTACGCGCACCACGACGTGCAGCCGCCCGGCGCGGACGCCGACTGGACCAGCCCCGCGTTCGAGCCGGTCGAGCGGGACGGGCGGCTGTACGGGCGCGGCGCGGCAGATGACAAGGCCGGGGTGATGGCCCACCTCGCGGCTCTCCGGGCGCACGGCGGCCGGCCGCCGGTCGGCGTCACGGTGTTCGTGGAGGGGGAGGAGGAGTCGGGGTCGCCGTCCCTCGGCCGGTTGCTGCGGACCCACCGTGAGCGGCTGACCGCCGACGTCCTGGTGCTCGCCGACTCCTCCAACTGGCAGGTCGGCGTCCCGGCTCTGACCACCAGCCTGCGCGGGCTGGTCGAGGCGTACGTCGAGGTCCGCACCCTCGACCATGCGGTCCACTCCGGTATGTACGGCGGTGCGGTGCTGGACGCACTGACGGCTCTGATCCGGCTGCTCGCCACGCTGCACGACGACGCCGGGGACGTCGCGGTCGAGGGCCTCCACGCAGGCGAGGCCGCAGACCTCGACCTCAGCGAGGAGCAGCTGCGGATGGACGCCGGCGTCCTGGACGGCGTGCAGCTCGTCGGCACCGGGCGGCTGACGTCCCGGCTCTGGACGCGGCCGGCGCTGACGGTGACCGGTGTCGATGCGCCGTCGACGGCGATGGCGTCCAACACGCTGGCGGCGAGGGCGCGCGTCAAGCTCTCAATGCGGGTCGCACCCGGGCAGGACGCCGATGAGGCCTACGAGGCGCTCGCCCGGCACCTGCGCCGGCACGCGCCGTGGGGGGCGCGGGTGGACGTGACGTTGGGCGAGACGGGCGCACCGTTCGCCGCCCGGGCGCAGGGCCCGGCGTACGACGCGGCGCGCGGTGCCTTCGCGGACGCGTGGGGCGTCCCACCGGTCGACATGGGCATCGGCGGCTCGATCCCGTTCATCGCCGAGTTCGCCGAGATCTTCCCGGACGCCGCGATCCTGGTGACCGGCGTGGAGGACCCCGACACCCGGGCCCACGGCGCCGACGAGAGCCTGCACCTCGCCGAGTTCGAGCGGGTGTGCCTGGCCGAGGCCGTGCTGCTGGAGCGGCTCGGCGAGCAGGCCTGACGCGGCGACGTCGGTCGGACGTCTGGACCTCCGTCTGACGTCGTCAGCCGGCCAGCTGGCGCGCGGCCCAGGCCGCCACGACGGCAAGGAACAGGACCACGGCGGGCCGGGGTCCGCCAAGGGCCGGACCGACCAGCGGGGAGCCCGCCG
>DATFPQ010000120.1:0-37661 GCA_035264765.1 Actinomycetales bacterium
TACTACCGGGCGCTGGGCGCCCGGTGTGGACGGTGAGCAGAGCCAGCCATCACCACCTCATCGAGGCTGGGGCGCAGGGACCCTGCTCGCGATCGCGTCAATCGCCGCGGGGAGTTCGGCCGCAGGGACCGGCCGGCTGAGGTGGTCTCCCTGCGCAAGGTCGCACCCGACGTCGCATAGAGCGGCCAGGGTCTTAGCGTCCTCCACGCCTTCGGCGACCAGGTCGAGGCCGAGCGCGTGTGCCAGCTGGACGGTCGATGTGACGATCGCCGTTCGCTGGGAGCTGTTCGTCATACCGGTGATGAATGCACGGTCCAGCTTGAGCTCGCTGACGGGCAGATCGCTGAGGTAGGCAAGGCTGCTGTACCCGGTGCCGTAGTCGTCGATCGACAAGCGGACCCCGAGCCCGCGGAGCCGAGTCAGCACGTCGACGGCTCGTTCACGATCCTGGAGAACCAGCGCCTCGGTCACCTCCAAGACCAGTGCGTCGGCAGGCAAGCGGTGGTAGGTCAGCAACGCCTCCACCTGGGCGGGGAAGTCGTGGTCGATCAGCGTGGACGGGCTGACATTCACGGAGACGCTCAGCTGCAGCCCGTCGCTGCGCCAGCGGTGACACTGGGGGAGCGCATCGCTGAGGACGGCAAGCGTCAGCGGTCCCATGAGGCCGGAGGACTCGGCGAGATCGACGAAGCGTCCCGGCATGAGCAGGCCGTGCGTGGGGTGCTTCCAGCGAACGAGGGCCTCCACGCCGACAACTTGGCGACGTCGCAGGTGCAGCTGCGGCTGATAGTGCAGCACGAGCTGTCGCTCGGTGATCGCCTCCCGGAGTTGCTCGATGAGCTCGAGGCGGTGCCGCGCGGACCCATCGCGGGCCTCCTCGTAAACCAGGACGCCTTCGCGTCTCCGCTTTGCGGCGTACATGGCCAGGTCAGCCAGCTGCAGCAGCTCGTCTGGGTCCCGACTGTGGAACGGTGTCAGCGCCACGCCGACGCTGGCGTCGATCGTCAGCGTCATGGCCGCCAGCTGCAGCGGATCGCGCAGTTGGTCGCGCACTCGCCGACCCAGCCCCTCGGCCTCGGCCACGGACACGTCGCGCAGGAGCAGCGCGTACTCGTCTCCCCCGAGCCGAGCCAGAAGGTCATCGGTACGCAGCACGCGGCGTAGCCGCTCGCCGACCAGGCACAGCAGTTCGTCGCCGACGTGATGACCCAGGAAGTCGTTGACCTCCTTGAAACGATCAAGGTCGACGATAAGCACGGCCGCCGATCGGTCGCTTCGCGGCCCGGCCGTGAAGTTGTGCAGCGCTTCGGCGAAGCAGCGGCGGTTGGCCAGGCCGGTGAGCTCGTCCGTACGGGCCTGGCGGCGCACGTCGGCGAGATCGCGCACCTCGCGAAAGGTCATCGCCGTCCGGGCGATCACGGCGACTCCCGCGGCGACAGCCAGCATTTCCGCGCTTCCCGGCAACTGGCTCTGCGTCCCGTGATACAGCACCGCCAGCACCGCAACAGCACATGCGGCGGGAACGATGAGGACGGCCACGCCGTCCGGACGCGGCCTTGCCGGCCGAGGCTCATGCAGCACCGACGTCATGGCAGCAGCCGTGAAGCAGACCCGCCCCAGCAGCCAGCCGAGATCCAGCGGCCCACCAGCAACGTACGTACCCTCGCCCAGCTCGGCGGCGTAGATCGCATCGGTCACCACCAACGCGCCCAATCCGGCCCCCAACAGCCACAACACCAGGCCGCCGCGACGCCCGAGGATCGTCAGCGCGGCCACGACGGAGACCAGCAGGAGGAGGTCCGCGATCGGGTAGGCCACCGTCGCGGCGATGCCGGCGGCGGTGCCGGCCGCAGGCGGCACCGCCGCGCCGCGCAGGTAAGCAGCCGCCAGGGCCGCGGCGGTAAGACCGCATACCAGCCCGTCCAGCCACACGCTGGGCAGCAGCCGGTGCACCCGCGCACGAAAGAGCAGGAGCAGCGAGACGTAGACGAGAGGGTAGAACGCCAGCCAGCCCGCGTCCGGCCATGACGGGGAAGGGATCGGCGTGACGTCCTGGTAGTGCACGTAGTAGGCGAGGCTGCCGGCCAGAGCGCAGGCCAGGCCTGCTGAAAGGAACCACCACGCCGCCCGCTCCCGCGCGTCGGCCAGACCTCGCAGAGCAAGCAGCAGGACCACGCCGCCATCGACCGCCGCGTTCAGCCAGCCATCCAGCATCGGCACGTAACCCGATCCGGACCGGGCCCCCGGCAGTAGAGAGCCACCGTAGACAGTTGCGAGGACCAGAACTGCCACGCCTACGGCCACGACCCAGCGCTTGCTGATCCCGGGCTCCAAGGCGGCCTCCCCCTGTGACGGCTTCTCCGAGCTTGCCGACGACATAGAAACCGACTTAACCACCGACCTGGCAGCGCGTCGGCAGGAGGATCCAGCAGGCCGTCACGTCCGGGCGGAGGGACGGCGCCCTCGAAGGGGCGATGACACACACAGAAACTCGACCTACACCCGCGCGGGGCGCAGGGTCTGGACCGTCAGCAGGACCGATCGCTACGGCCTTCGTACTTCGAGCGAGCTCGAAGCCGAGTAGGCCGTCGCTGTGACGTCCAGGTCGGCGAACGCCCGGCGGAGCAGGTCGAGGGTCGTACCGACGTCGCCGACCTCGGCTCCGACGGTGCCGGCCCCGTAGAGCTCGAGCGTCGCGGACAGCTCCAGCAGCTTGGCGTGGAGGTCCTGCACCTGGGCCAGGCCCTCCTGGAGCGCGGCCATCAGGCGGTCCCGCCGGTCGTACATCCGGGCCAGCGAGTCGGCTGCGGCCGCGGACGGCGGCAGCCCCTGCCCGACCTCGTACGCCCGGTCCAGCGCCGTGTCGAGCGCGTCGACCGCTCGCGCGACCCGGACGGCGACGTCGCGGGCCCCGCCGGCGGCGACGTACGCCTCGACGGCTGGGTCGGTGAGCGCGTCCGGAAGCCCGGCCGAGTGCCGGAACTTGGCCAGGTCCGCCACGTACCGGTCGAACGCCCGCACGAGCGCCGCCTGCTCGGTGCCGCGCCGCAGCGCCGGTGGCCGACGGACCTGGCCGGTCTGGCCCGAGATCGCGGTCGAGCCCGACGCCCCGGTCGGGCGGAGCATCCCGGCGACGGCGCCGGCAAGGATGGCCATCGCGGCCGTGACGACCAGCGCCTGGGCGACCGGCGTCCCGAGCAGCCACGGCACCCCGCCACCGCCGAACAGGCAGGTCAGCAGCACCCACTTGCTCGTCACCGCTGTCAGCGTCCGTTCGGTGCGCCGGCGGTGCACCCGTCCTGAGGTGTTCATCGGGCCTGCCCTCGCCGCGTCCGAAGTTGGAGACGAACCCAGTGAAGCCCCGCTGACTGCACTTGGGAAGGTCGCGGGGTCACGGAAGGTGCTCCAGATCGGCGAGGACGCCGGCCGTGGCGCCCAGGAAGCGCACCCAGCCGCCTCGTCGCTGGTTCTTGTGCGCGCGTGCCAGCGATCAAACGAGTTGGTCCGCGTGCGCCCAGGGCCCATACTCCATCGGCTGGTCGAGATCGACTCGTCGACGACAGAGGTAGTGCGCCGCGGATGAAGATGCACGACGACGAGGTCCACATCGACGTCGAGCTGGTCCGACGGTTGGTGGCCACTCAGTTCGCTGAGCTGGCCCACCTCCCGGTCACGCCGGTGAGCTCGACGGGGACGGTGAACGCGATCTACCGGCTTGGCGACCATCTGTGTGCACGACTGCCCCGGGTCCACCACTGGGCAACGGACCTGGACAACGAGCTCCAGTGGCTGCCCCAGCTCGCCCGGCAGCTGTCCCTGCGGGTCCCTGAGCCGTGGGGACGGGGGCGACCTGGCCTCGGATACCCGTTCTCCTGGGCGGTCTACCGGTGGATCGACGGTCGGCCGTACGCGGACGCCCTCGTCCACGACGAACGTCGAGCGGCTGCGGACCTGGCGCGCTTCGTCACCGAGCTGCGTCAGATCCGTCCCGTTCCAGCTGCGCCCGCTACCGGGCGCAAGCCGCTGCGCGAGCTCGACGACATCACCCGGGCGGCGATCGAGTCGGCCCGGGCGGTACTGGACGGGCACGCGGTCACCGCCGCTTGGGACAGCGCACTGCGAGCGCCGGCCTGGCAAGGCACGCCGGTATGGATACACACCGACCTCCTGAGGCCCAACCTGCTCGTCCACCGGGGACGCCTCCACGCCGTCATCGACTTCGGCGCTGTCGGAGTCGGTGACCCGGCTGCGGACGTCATCGCCGCCTGGACCGTGTTCGGCCCTACCGGCCGGGCAACGTTTCGGCGGGCTCTCGACGTCGACGACGGCACCTGGAGCCGAGCCCGTGGCTTCGCACTTCACCAGGCGATCTTGATCATCCCGTACTACGCCGAGACGAACCCGGAGTTCGTGGCTCTGGCGACACGCACCATCGCGGAGATCCTCACCGACGGCCCCGCGTGATCCGTGTGATGCATCGCGGAGAGCGGCAGCTGGACCGACGACCGCCAGGTTGACCGTTCCGCTACAGCCCGCGGGTCCGCGTTGGCTGCACCGGAATGCGGCGCGCGAAGACCCAGAACCGCAGCAGCGCGAAGTGGGCCAGCCCGGCGACGGTGTTCGCCACGAGCAGCACGGCGAGACGGACCGACGTAACAGTGCCCGACTCCAGTCCAGCCAGGGCCACGCTGGTCAGGACCAGACTGACGGCGAAGGCGACGAGGCCCTGAGCGTGATGGCGCGCGGCGTCCCGGCGGCCGCTGAGCCCGAACCCGAACCGGCGGTTGCCGATGGTGTTCGCATCCGCGGTGAGCAGCAGAGCTGCGGCATTCGCGACCTGGCTCCCCGCGACCGGCTGGAGCCCCGCGTACAGGAGCAGGTAGGCGAGGGTCGTGACCGCCCCGACGACGACGAAGACCACGAGCTGGCGACGGGTCGAGGAGCGGCCGGCGGGCCGGGGAAGGGCGTGTGCGGGACGGGTCAGGTCGGACGTCGGCACCGGGATCGCGGTCACGACGTCAGCGTTCCGGGCCTCCCGTGGTGCCGCCGATGATTTCCCTGTGCGGTGGCTGTGTGCCTGCTTGTTCTAGGGGTGGCTCGTCAGTGGGTGTCCGGCGTCAGCCTGTAGACCCTTCGGGCGTTGTCGCCGAGGACGGCGGCGCGCTCGGTGTCGGACAGGCCCGAGAGGAGCTCGTCGGACGCCTGCACCCAGGCCGCATACGACGTCGCAAGCAGGCAGACCGGCCAGTCCGAGCCCCACAGCAGCCGCTGCGGGCCGAAAGCGTCCAGTGCGACCTCCACCGCGGGCCGGAGGGCGTCGACCGACCAGCGGTCCCAGTCCGCCTCGGTGACCAGTCCGGACAGCTTGGCGTGGACGTTCGGCGACGTGGCCAGCTCGCGCAGCAGCGCCGCCCACGTCTCCAGGCCGCCGGTCGACAGTGGAGGCTTGGCAAGGTGGTCCAGCACGAAGGTTGCCGTCGGTAGGTCCCGAACGGTCCGCACCGCTGCCGGCAGCTGGTGCGGGAAGACCAGGATGTCGTAGGGCAGGCCCGAGCGGGCCACGGCCTGAAGACCTGCGCGGACGTCGGGGCGGTCGAGCCAGGCCGGGTCCGGCTCGGCCTCGACGACGTGCCGCACGCCGACCAGACGATCGCCGCCGGGCAGCGCGCGCAGCCGGGCGATGGCGTCCTCGACGTCCGCCTGGGTGAGGTCCACCCAGCCGACGACACCAGCGACCAACGGGTCCTGGTCGGCCAGGCGCAGCAGCGCCGGGGTCTCCTCGGCGACGGCGACGGTCTGCACCACGACCGTCTGCACGACACCGGCCTCCACCGCCGTGGCGCGGAGCTCCTCGATGTCGAAGGAGCGCGCGATGGCCGACTGCCGCACGGGGTCGATCCAGGGCTGCGGCAGGGTCGCGAGGTCCCACACGTGATGGTGGGCATCGACACGCGAGCCGGTCACGTTCAAGTCCCCATGTGCCATGGCCACGGCCTTTCCTCGGACCTCGAGAGAACCATGCACAGCCTGCCGCGGATCGCCTGGTTCGACGTCGTGGACGTCGGGCTCCCACGTCGCAGACCGCCGACGGCGAGATCGGCGCTACGGCAGCCCGACGGTGAGCAGCAGGTTGGCGCACAGCCGCTCGTCGCCGGTCATGACGGCCACCGCGACGTCAGGGGCGCGCGTCGCGTCGTAGAAGGTGAACCGCTCGACCAGCTGGAAGGGGACGTCGGGGCCGAGGATGTCGCGGTAGTCCGCGTGAGCGGCGACGGGCGAGCCGTCCGGGGACTGCATGAGCGCCGCGGCCTCGACGGCGATGGTCTCGGTGAGCGGCTGCAGGACGTCGCTCACGGTCAGCAGGCCCCGCCGCAGGTTGAGGTACACCACCTGCGCTGCCTGGTTGACGGCGGTGGAGATCGGGAAGTTGCCGTCCGCGAGCAGGATGCGGGCCCCGTGTCCCGCGGCGGCCACGGCGCTCAGGAGCGGGGGGTGTTGCAGGGTCTGCTTCAGCACGGTTGTCCTTCCAGCGGAACGGGGTGGGCACTGTGACGGGGACTGGCGACCGACTCACCGGGAACGAGCTTGCCGGGAAGGACGACGGTCTGGGGCGGCAGGGGAGGGCGACCGTCGCGGCCGCCGAAGCGGGCGTTGACCAAGGTCGCGGCGGCGGCGGCGATGTCCCGTACGGGCTGGACGAGCATCGACAGCCGCGGCTTGGACGCCCGCGCCAGCTCCAGGCTGTCGAAACCGACGAAGGAGAGGTCAGCCGGGACGCTCACGCCGGACTCGTTGACGGCGATGAGCGCGCCGACGGTGAGCTCGTAGTTGGCGCAGTAGACCGCGGTCGGGGGGTTCTCCGCGGCCAGTAGCCGTTGCATCCCGCGGTACCCCGCCTCGACGGTCAGCGGTCCGGTGACGGTCATGTGCCGTGGCATTCGCCGACGGGCGCGGCGCATGGCGGCACGGAACCCGGACCGGCGTTGCTGCATCGTCCAGACGTCGTTCGTCCCGCAGATCAGTGCGATGTCGTGGTGTCCGTGTTGCACCAGGTGGTCGACGACGTCAGCCGAGGCGCGTGCGTTGTCCAGGACGACGGCGTCGCACTCGAGGCCGTCGATCATCCGGTCGACGACCACGAGCGGCAGCCCTCGCCCCGCGGCGTCGGCCAGGGCGGACGCGTCGTGTGCGGACGGTACGGCGATGATCCCGTCGACCCGACGGCCGATCAGGAAGTCCACGGCGTCGCCGCCGCTGCCGCCCTGACGGCTCGAGCAGACGACCACACCCACGCCGCTGTCGCGAAGGGCAGCCTCGACGCCGACAATGATGTTCAGGTGAAAGTCGTTGTTGAGCTCAGGGAGCAGGACCCCCACAGTCTGCGACCGACCGCTGCGCAGGCTGCGGGCGAACTCGTTGACCCGGAAGCCGAGATCGTTGGCCGCGCTCTCGATGGCCACGCGGTTGTGCTCCAGCACCGTGCCGCCGTTGTAGTACTTGGAGATCGTTGCCAGGGATAGCCCGGTGATGCGTTGAATGTCCTTGTAGGTGGCTGCCATCAGCCGAGTCCCGCAGTCGCGGCCACGGCGGTCATCGCGCGTAGCCGGTCCACCCCGGGATGGTCCCGTCAACGTCCCAGAGGTCGAGCCAGGACTGCGAGCCGGGCCACAGGAAGACCTGTCCCTTGATCAGCCGGTTGTTCCGCTCGACGCCCCGCATGGCCTCGATCTCCGCGGGGGTGAGGGGATCGGCGACCACGGCCCGCAGATTCGCCAGGTACTGCTCGCGTTTGACCGAGAACGGGATGGGCACCTGGCCGCGGGCGACTGCCCACTTGAGGCACACCAACGCGGGATGGATGCCGTGCGCAGCCGCGATCTCGCGGACGGCCTCCTGCTCGGTGTCGACGATGTCGTCGGGGGTGCGGTCGCGCTCAGGGCGCGACGGAGACCCCAGCGGGGAGTAGCCGACGGGCTGGACTCCGTGGTCCAGACAGAACCTGAACAGCTCCCCCTGCTGGAAGCAGGGATGCAGCTCCATCTCGTTCAGCGCGGGCTGGATCCGTGCATCGCGCAGGATCAGCTCCAGCTTCGGGATGGTGACGTTCGACGTCCCGAGGTGCCGAACCAGCCCCTCGTCCACCAGGGACTCCAACGCCGACCAGGTCTGCATAAACTCCTCATGCAGATACGGGCGCGACTGCAGATGCCGGTCGTCAGCGGCAGCGCCGGGCGCATGGTGGTTGGGAAACGGCCAGTGCACGAAGCAGGCGTCCAGATGGTGGACGCGCAGGTCCGACAACGACGTCTTGACCGACTTCACGACGTCCGCGGGAGCGTGCATGTCGTTCCACAACTTTGACATGTCGAACACATCGTCGCGGCGCAGGCCGCCGGCAACCGCCTCCGCGAGAACGTCTCCGACCGCGGCTTCGTTGCCGTACACGGCGGCGCAGTCGATGAGCCGGTAGCCGACCCGCAGGGCGCCGGCGACGGCCGCCGACACCTCCGCCGGGGCCGTAGCGGTCCGAGCCGAAGGTACCCATGCCGATCCCTGGGATGTGGGCACCGCTCGGGAGGCGACGGGTAGGCACTGACGCGGGGTCGACCGCGTCGGACGCCATCTGGAAAGTGCCGGGCATCAGCATGTCTCCAGGGTGTGTGGGACTGCGAGCGGAAGAAAACGAATCGTTTCGCCTTGATGAGGCTACGACTGCCCCTGGTGGACGTCAACGGGCGGCCACGTCTCCATCCGTGCCAGCAGACGGTTGACACCCCTGTGAGCCCGACGTACGGTCTGACGCTCAGACGAAACGTTTCGTCCCGTGGATCCTGGCGGCAAGCGGCCGCTGACCCATCGAAGGAGAACCGTTGCCTCGCAAGGACAACCCACAGCAGGACTGGAGCCGGCTGCCCGCAGCGGTCGACGTCAGTGACAACTCGGCCGCGCTTCAAGCGGTGGACGAGGTCGTGAGGCGAGGGCCGTTCGACGCAACCTGGGAGTCCTTGAAGAAATACACGCCTCCGCGGTGGTACCAGGACGCGAAGTTCGGCATCTTCCTCCACTGGGGCGTGTACTCCGTACCCGCGTTCCGCAACGAGTGGTACTCGCGGAACATGTACCTGGAAGGGACGCCGGAGTACGAGCACCACGTGGCAACCTATGGCCCGCACGCCGAGTTCGGCTACAAGGACTTCATCCCGGACTTCACCATGCGGGACTTCGATCCTGAGCAGTGGGCGTCCCTCTTCCGGCGGGCCGGCGCGCAGTTCGTCGTTCCCGTGGCCGAGCACCATGACGGCTTCGCGATGTATGACACCGCGCGCTCCCGATGGAAGGCCAGCGCGATGGGGCCCGGCCGCGACGTCTTCGGCGATCTGTGCGAGGCGGTGCGGCGATCCTGGATGGTGCCCGGCGCCTCGTCGCACCGCGCTGAGCACTGGTTCTTCATGAACGGCGGCGCGCGGTTCGACTCCGACGTCCTCGACCCCGCACTCCAGGACTTCTACGGTCCCGCACAGCGGGAGGAGACCGCGCCCAACGAGCAGTTCCTCGAGGACTGGCTGCTGCGCACCGTGGAGCTGATCGACGCCTACCGGCCCCAGGTGCTGTGGTTCGACTGGTGGATCGAGCAGCCGGCGTTCGAGCCGTACCTGCGCCGTCTCGCCGCGTACTACTACAACCGGGCGGCCGAGTGGCAGCGCGAGGTCGTTCTCAACTACAAGTGGAACTCCTTCGCCGAAGGGAGCGCCGTCTACGACATCGAGCGCGGGACCACCGGCGAGATCCGCCCGGCCGTCTGGCAGAACGACACGTCCGTGTCCCGAACCGCGTGGTGCTGGGTGGAAGGCCACGAGTACAAGAGCGTGGCCGAGCTGGTGGCCGAGCTTGCGGACGTCGTGTCGAAGAACGGTGTGCTGCTGCTCAACGTCGGTCCGACGGCTCAGGGGACCATCGCCGACCCCGAGCAGCGGCTGCTCGAGGGCATCGGCGCCTGGCTGACCCGGAACGGCGAGGCCATCTACGGCACGCGCCCGTGGGTCGTGTCGGGGGAGGGTCCCACGCCGACCGCTGCAGGCTCGTTCACCGACGCGTCGGCGCCGCAGTACACCGGCGCCGACATGCGGTTCACCACGCGCACCGACGTCACCGGTGACTACCTCTACGCCATCCTGCTGCGCCGTCCCGACACCGACGTCGCCACGATCGAGTCGTTCGGTTCGGGCCGGGGGCTCCTCAACCGAGCGATTCGGGGAGTGTCCGTACTGGGCGAGGCCGGCCCGGTGCAGTGGGAGCTGGACACCTCGGCCCTGCGCGTGCAGCTGCCCGCCGCCGACACCGATGCTGCAGAGGCCGTCGGTGTCGTGGTGAAGGTCTTCCTCGAGCCGGAGGTCGTGCCGCCGCGCCAGGACTTCCTGCACGGGTGAGCGCGGGCAGGCGTCAGCCGGCCTACTCGCCTTGAGCGGTCGGCGGGTGGTCCGGCGACGTGGTGATATGTGCCTCCACGGCGGCCTTGTCGACGCCCAACCGGGCGAGGACGCCGGCGCCGTCCTCCAGCTCCAGCAAGGCCAAGAGGATGTGCTCGGGCCCGATCTCGCTGGCTCGCAACCGCAGTGCCTCCCGGAAGGTCAGCTCGAGGGCCTTCTTGGACCGGCTGTTGAACGGGACGAGCTGAGGCGCCTCGCCCTGCGCCGGCGGGAGGGCGGCGGTGGCCGCCTTACGGACCGTCTCCAGACTCAGGCCCTGGGCGAGGAGAGAGCGGGCGGCCGCCGCGTCAGGCTCGGCGAGGAGTCCGAGCAACAGGTGCTCGGGGCGGATCTCGCTGTTCCCGGCCTCCCGAGCCTCGTTCTGGGCGGTCATGATGACGTTGCGCGCCGGCGTCGTGAACCGGCTGAAGCCCTGGCTGGGGTCGAGGTCGGACGGCTCGCCGGGGCCCTTGGGCACGAAACGCTTCTGCGCGGCTTGCTTGGTGACGCCCATGCTGCGGCCGATGTCCGTCCACGACGCCCCGGAGCGCCGCGCCTGGTCCACGAAATGGCCGATCAGGTGGTCGGCCACCTCGCCGAGGTGCTCCGCCGCCAGGACCGCGTCCGAGAGCTGGTCGAGTGCATCGGAGTGCACCTTCTGGATCGCCGCGATCAGGTCGTCGAGCCGGACCGTGTCCGGCATCCGCACTGGCTCCGTCATGGGTCAACCATAGGTTGACGGATGGACGCCGTCAACCGGGAGTTGTCGCCCGGGCACTGCCGGATGTCGGTGCACTACGCCAGACTTCGGGCATGGCGACGCAGTACTTCACGGCCTCCAGCATCGACGGCTTCATCGCGGACCCCGACCACTCCCTGTCCTGGCTGCTGTCCAGAGACGTCGACGCCGACGGGCCGATGTCCTACGCCAGCTTCTTCGAGTTCGTGGGGGCCATGGTGATGGGCGCCTCGACGTACCAGTGGATCCTGGACCACGACCTCGGGGACGACGGTGCGAAGCCCTGGCCCTACGAGATCCCGTGCTGGGTCTTCGCCCACCGAGAGCTGCGGGTCGTCGACGGCGACGTCCGGTTCGTCCAGGGCCCGGTGTCCGAGGTCCACCAGCACGCCGCCGCCGCTGCGGGCGACCGCAACGTCTGGGTCGTCGGCGGCGGCGACCTGGCCGGGCAGTTCGCGGACGCCGGGCTGCTCGACGAGGTGTGGGTGCAGTACGCACCCGTCGCGCTCGGCTCGGGTGCACCCTTGCTGCCGCGCCGGCTGGAGCTGCGCCTCGAGGAGGTTGCCCGGAACGCCGACTTCGCCTGCGCCCGCTATACCGTGGCTCGGTAGCGCTACTTCGGCACGATCAGCGAGTTGCCGTAATGCACATCTGCGCCGTCCGGGTTCGCATAGCCGCCGACCGTGGCGTACTCACCCTCGCTCGTGACCGGTGAGATGTCGACGTCGAAGCTGGCGCTCGACGCGCCGGACGGCACGGTGACGCAGAGGTAGGTCCGCGTCCAGGAACCGTTGAGCAGCTTCACCTCGACCGGGCCGGTGTTCTCGGGCAACCGGTCGATCGTGACGGTGCCCGAGACCGAGGAGCCGGCCCGGACGGGGTCAGGGAGAGTTACCGAGGTGACCTGGGCCGTCGTGGTCCTGGAGAACGAGCACGTGGTTCCCCCGCCTGCGGACGCGGGGGCTGCCGTCGCCAGCCCGACCGTTCCGGTCACCAGCAGCGCGAGGGGCAGGGCGAGCATTGACGTGCGGGGCATGAGGGTCTCCTCCTGAGGAGTAGCAGCGGCAGGGTTGCCGTCGGTCAAGGTCGGTCGCCGACCGCGGAGGTCGGAGCGTTCTCGACGCGTGGGCCGCCGGGGCCGACGTCGGTGGAGGGCTGTGGCCGTCCCAACCTCGTCACGCTCCCTGCGCCCAGGCCGCCGTCTCGACCATGGAAGCTCGCACCCGGTGTCGCTGCGGTGTCGAGCCGTCAGGACCTTTGTCCCGCATTCCAGGTACGAGGCGACATCGGACCTTCGTACTAATGCCCCGGCCGGTCGAGACGATCGCCGGCAGAACTCAGCCGCGCCGGCTCCCCCTGGTCAGCTTCCTCAGGGTCAGGTAGGCGGCGGCCCCGGCCGCGATCCAGGGGCCGACGACGATGACGGGGTCGAGGGCCTGGTGCTTCAGGTCGGTGCGCCGCTGGCCCAGGCGTGAGCGGACACCGTGGCGGGTGAACTCGCTCAGGACCCCCGTCTGCGTGATGGGGTTGTCCGGGTGCAAGGTCAGCAGGGACGTCAGGTGGTTCTCGATGGCGTCGACGCGGTCGCCGGCTATGAGCAGCAGCCAGTGCGCGGCGCGTCCCTCGCTGTACGTGTACGCGTACTTGCGGATCGCCCCGGAGACGCCGCGGGGCGGGCAAGCGGTGCCGAAGACGGGAGTCAGGAACTTGTGCTCCGGCGAGCGCTCGCGGGGCCACTTCTCCGGTTGGCGTTCAGGGAAGTCCCAGTGCGCCCCGGTGGCGCCGGGGTCGTACCGCTCCCTGGGGACCGACGGGCGGTCGTCCGGGTCCAGGTCCGCGCCCCAGCCGGGGATGCGGGCGCGCAGCTGTTCGCTCGTCTCGGCGTTCTGCGGCTTGGCGGCGGTGTAGGTCATCGACGTTTCCCTTCCCGTCAGGGACCGGTACTGCGGTGTTTGGTTGCTCAGCTCGCGGTGGGGACGATGAGTGGCTTGATGCAGTTGTCCAGCTTGGCGGAGAAGATGTGGTAGCCCTCGGCGATGTGTTCCAGCGGGATGCGGTGGGTCACGATGTCACTGGGCTTGAGGTAACCGTTGCGTATGTGCTCGAACAGTCGCGGCCACTGCCGCTTGACCGGGCACTGGTTCATCCGCAGGGTCAGGCCCTTGTTCATGGCGTCGCCGAACTTCACCGCGCTGAACATGGGCCCGTAGGCACCCATCACCGAGACCGTGCCGCCCTTGCGGACGCTGTCGATGGCCCAGTTCAAGGCGACGGGTGAGCCGCCCTGCAGCTTGAGCTTCGCGGAGGTCACGTGCTGCAGGAAGTTGCCGTCGGCCTCGGCGCCGACGGCGTCGATCGCCGCGTCCGCCCCGAGGTATTCGGTGATCTTCTTCAGGTGCACGACGATGTCGTCGTACTCCACGAAGTTGTAGGTCTCGGCATGGGCGAAGCTGCGGGCCTTGTCGAGCCGGTACTGCAGGTGGTCGATCACGATGACCCGACCGGCGCCCATCAGCCAGGCCGACTTGGCGGCGTACAGCCCGACCGGTCCGGCGCCGAAGACGACGACGACGTCGCCCTCCCGGATGTCGGCGAGCTGCGCGCCGAAGTAGCCGGTGGACAACGCGTCGGTCAGCAGGACGGCGTCCTCGTCGTCCATCCAGTCCGGGATCAGGCCCGGGCCGACGTCGGCGAAGGGCACTCGCACGTACTCGGCCTGGCCGCCGTCGTAGCCCCCGCAGGTGTGCGAGTAGCCGTAGATTCCCCCGACCGCGGTGGCGTTGGGGTTCACGTTGTGGCAGTTGGCGTACAGGCCGCGCGCACAGAAGTAGCAGGACCCGCAGTAGACGTTGAACGGGACCATCACGCGGTCCCCGGGCTTGAGGTTCTGCACCGAGGAGCCGACCTGGTCGACCACCCCGATGAACTCGTGCCCGAACGTCATGCCGACCCGGGTATCGGGCATCATCCCGTGGTACAGGTGCAGGTCCGAGCCGCAGATCGCGGCGAGGGAGACCCGGACGATGGCGTCATTCGGGTGCTCGATCGCTGGGACGTCCTTCTCCTGCACGCGCACCTTGTACGGACCCCGGTACACCATCGCGCGCATCGCTGCCTCCTCCGGTCATGGCCGGCTCCCTGAACGGCGCCTCACAGGGAGCCGGCGTGACCGCACTTCGAGGGTCCGACCGCCGCGATGTGCCCGCAAATTCCGGGAGTAATCGTCGGATGCCGGCCTCAGCGGCTCGGCCGGCCGTCCCCGGGGCCGTAGGAGAAGGTCGGCCAGCCGTTCCGCCACTCCACTTCGCGGATCTGCATCCGGATGGTTCCGCCCGTTGTGGCGTCGTAGTAGTGGTGCACCGCGTACAGGCGCCCACCGCGGTCACGCATCACGTCGAGCGCACCCATGCCCACCTGGTTGCCGCGCCGGTCCAGCAGCACCGTGCCGCCTCCCTCCGTCATCGGGGTGCCGTCGCGGTCGACGTACGGCCCGGTGGGCCTGGTGGACCGGCCGACCACGGTTCGGTACGTGCTGTTGACGCCCTGGCAGCAGAAGTCCCAGGAGCCGGTGAGGTACCAGTACCTGCCCTGCCGGAAGATCTGCGGGTTCTCGATGGCGTTCGGCGGGACGACCGGGTTGCTCGCCAGGGATGTGATGGGTCCCACCGGCGTGCGCATGTCCTTCAGGCGCTGCAGCTTGATTCCGGACCAGAACGAGCCGAACGTGATCCACCACTGACCTCGCGCCCGGAAGACCATCGGGTCGATCGCGTTGTAGTCGTTCGCCGGCGTCGACGTCAGCACCGGTCCGTGGTCGACCCAGCTGCCCAGCCTGCCCGGGGTGCGGGTGGTGGCCAGACCGATCGCCGAACGGTTGGTCCCGAACGAGGACGCCGCGTAGTAGAGGTAGAAGACGCCGTGCCGCTGGACGACGTGCGGCGCCCACAGGTGCTGTACGCCGTAGGCCCGCGTCCACTCGGGAAGCTTGATGGCCCCGAGCGACTCCCAGGGGCCGGCCAGTGTGCCGGTGGACCGCCGTGCGTAGATGCCGCCGGGGTTCTTCGGGTTGAGGATCCCGGTGGAGAAGACGTAGTAGGTCCTGCCGTCCCGGAACAGCGTGGGGTCGTGCACGGGGTCGTCCACCACACCGGGCACGAAGTCGCCGACGTCCCCGGTCATGGCGAGCTTGCCGCGAAGCGGCGGGCCGTGGTGGCCACCCGCTGTGGCCTGCGCGTTTCCTTGCGCGGAGATCCCGGCGGAGCCGGCGACCAGCGCCATCCCGAGAAGGGCACTGACGGCAAGCCGCCATCCCGCCCGCAGCGTCCTGCTGCTGACCATCGTTCCTCCTGCTCCTCGTCGAGCCCGGCCTGAGAACGTCCTGCGACATGTGAGCATGCGCGGCGCGCGCCCGGAATGGAAGGGAACGCCGCAAATGTGACCGACTGTCGCTTTCGTGGCCTCTTGCCGGGTGTGGTCGGATGGAACCGTGCTGCTCATCGCTCACCTGGTGCAGGCCGAAGTGATCGACTGGGCCGAGCGGTCCCGCGTGGACGGGTCGGTCGGGCCGACCTCGGGGAGCGGTTGGACCGCCCTGTGGTGGGAGCAGTCCGGTGCGCCGGACGTCACCACCTGTCCTGGCGCCTACTTGGCGGTCGTCGACGCTGACGACGCCCTGACGCTGCACGTCCGTACCGCCGACCGCCGCGTCCTGCGCCGGGTCTGGCCGGCCAACCGTGGGGTCGACCCCGGGAATGCGCCGGAGGAGGTGGCCGCGGAGCTTGCTGGGCTGTTCTCGTCCGGGGAGGAGAAGGCGGCCCTGCGGGCGCTGCTCGAGCGCGAGCTGGACGACCCCGACGACCTGTTGCAAGCCTTGGACGAGATCCTTGACCTGCCCGAGCTGGAGGAGCCACGTCCGCCGCATACCGCCGTGGCGCACCGGGGGGACCCCGCGCTCGCGCGACTGGCGGCCTCCATCGCCGGACCCGCGTACGTCAGCGCCGGTCGAGATGGCTGGACGACGCTCTCTCCTGCGGGTGAGGAGCCCGAGGCCGCCTTCGTCCTCGCGGCCGCCCTGTCCGGCGCTGCTCGCCGGCGTGACGCCGAGCTGCTGGTGTGGCGGAACGGCGCCGCCTGCGGTTGGCAGCTCTGGGCACGGGGCAACCCGGTAGCGTCCTCGGACTGGAACACGGCGTGGTGCCTGGTGTCCTCCGACCCGATGGGCGACGAGGCCGAGGCGGTACGGCGGCTGGTGGCCCTAGCGACGGGACCGGTCGAGGAGGGCTACCTTCGGGCGCTCCTGCGCAGGCGTCGGTCGGACGGCGATCCGCTGGCCGAGCTGGCAGACCTGCTGGGCCTGCCGGGGGAGCTGCTCGACGCCCTCGAGCGTCCGGAGACGTTCCGGGGCAGCGCCGGGGTCGCTCTCGTGGAGCGGGTCCCCCCGCATCGAGCAGTGCTCGCGCAGGTGCGAGGCGGCAGGGATCTGTCGGACGCCTCCCCGGCCCGGCGAGCGGCGTGGGTGGTCTACGCATACGCGACGACGGTCGCCGCGGCGCTCTGCGTCGGCCTGTCCGCGCTCTCGGTTGCCGTGCTGGCGACAGGCGGGGCTGTGGTCGACCAGCGAGGCACGACCGGCGAGGACTGGCTGACCCTGGCGGTGTCGCTCGTCGGCAGCGCGGTTCTGATCCCGACCGCGCGGTGGCGACTGCGGCGGCTGAAGCGGCGGCGTCCCGACGAGGCCTAGGGCCACACCTGCGGGCCGTCCGCGGCCACCGGTCCACCCAATCGGGTGCGTGCCCTAAGGTCGCGTCGGCTCCGGGTCGATATCTCCGGCCGAAGACATGCCGCTGGAGAGAACATGCAGACGCCACCCCGAGGCAAGAGCACGGTCAGCTGGCTGTTCGACGCGTCCGTCGGCGCGGTCGGGCTGGCCATCGGCGTGTGCGCCGTGGTGTCGTTCCTGTGGGCCGGGCGGCTTGACCGCGGATGGCTGCTCGCCGTCGTCATCGGGGTTCCGATGATCGTGGTGATGAGCCGCTTCCCGCTCGTCCTCACCCGGTCCACGGGTGGCATCGAGGTCGGCTTCGAGTCGGCAGTCCTGGTGTTCCTGGCCTGCCTGCAGGACGGCGCCGGGCCGCTCGCGGTGTGGTCGATCGGACAGGTCGTCTCGCAGTTCACCACGCGAAAGCGCCTGGATGTCCGGGTGTTCAACGTGGCCCTGTCGACGATGAGTGGCGCCGTGGCGCTGGCCGCGATGCGCTGCCTCAGCGACCTGAGCGCGAACTCGCCGCGCGAGCTCTTGGCGGTCGGCGTCGGCTGCGCACTCTACTTCGCGACCGACTACGTGCTGTCCGGGCTGTCCATCGCGCTGGAGGACGGGTCCTCGATCCGCGACGAGCTGGCGACCAACCAGAGCCTGTTGGCCGGGAGCGTGTTCGTGGCCATCGACAGCCTCGGTTACCTCGGCGCGCTCGTGGCCCGGACCCTCCCCGCCTGGGCCAGCCTGCTCCTCGGGGTTCCCATCATCACCATCCTGGTCGCCACCCGGGCGCTGTCCCGTGGCGCCGAGCACCAGCGGCGGCTGTCCGCGATGTTCGACGCCGCGGCCGCCCTGCAAGGGGCCGAGAGCCGGGCGCACGCGCTCGACGTCCTGCGCGAGCAGGTCCGTGCCGTCATCGTCCGCGCCCAGGCGAAGGTCCAGGACGAGCCGCCGACGACCTCGCAGATCGGTGCTCCGCTGGTCACGGAGGGGGCGTCGCTGTGGCTCGTGGCGCCCGCCGGCGACCGGGCCCGGGCCACGGTGGAGGCCGACCAGCAGGCGCTGGAGGCGCTCGCGAGCGTGGCCCGGGAGGCGCTGTCGCGGCTGCGGCTCAGCGAGCAGATGACCCGGCAGGCCCGGGAGGACTCACTCACCGGCCTGCCGAACCGGACGGCGTTCGTGGAACGGGTCCGGCGGGTGGTCAGCGGCGACCCGCAGGCCGGTGCGCCGGTCGCCGTGCTGTATCTCGATCTGGACGGCTTCAAGTCCGTGAACGACCGCTTCGGCCACGCAGGTGGGGACGACCTGCTTCGCGCGGTCGCGCAGCGGCTGTGCCGGCACGTGCGCGAGGGCGACTGCGTGGCCCGCCTGAGCGGTGACGAGTTCGCCGTGCTCGTCGAGCGGGCGGACGACGTCGAACGGGTCGAGGCCCTTTGCCTTCGCCTGGTGCAGGCGCTGCGGGAGGACTTCCAGGTCGCGGGCCACGAGGTCGTCGTGGGGGCCAGCATCGGGGTCGCCGTGTCGACCCCGGGAGTCGACGCTGCGGGCCTGCTGCGCAACGCCGACATGGCGATGTACCGCGCCAAGACCCTGGGCAAGAACCAGTACGTCCGCTATGACGCCACGCTCGGCCAGGAGCGCATTCGCCGGCTGGAGCTGGTGGAGGCGCTGCGGCAGGGAATCGACCACGAGCTCGTCGTGCACTACCAGCCGGTCGTCGACCTTGCATCCGGCGACATCACCGGCATGGAGGCGCTCGTCCGGTGGGAGCGAGGCGGCACGCTGGTCCCACCGGACTCCTTCATCACGGCCGCCGAGGAGAGCGGCCTGATCGTGGAGCTCGGTGCCCGCGTACTGGCGCAGGTCGTCCACGACGGCCCGGCGCTCGTCGCCGCGGCCGGGCGCCCGCTCGACCTCGCGGTCAACATGTCGGCCCACCAGCTGCGTGAGCCGCGGTTCGTCGACCAGGTGCGCTCCGCGGCCGCGGCCCTCGGCGACAGCCGGCTGGTGCTGGAGATGACCGAGACCGTTCTGGTGCAGGACGACGCGGCGACCGCGGAGACCCTGCACCAGCTCACCTCCGCCGGTGCGTCGCTCGCGATCGACGACTTCGGGGTCGGCTTCTCCTCGATCGGCTACCTGCAGCACCTGCCCGTCGCGATCCTGAAGATCGACCGCAGCTTTACCCGAGACGTCGATTCCGTGCCTCGAGCGCGTGCTCTCGTCGACGCGATCCTGGTCATGGCCTCGGCACTCGACCTGGACGTCGTCGCGGAGGGCATCGAGCGTCCCGAGCAGGCGGGGGCGCTGAGTGACGCCGGATGCCTGACGGGGCAGGGCTACCTCTTCTCGCGGCCACAACCCTTGTCCGTGATGCTCGACGCCCTCGTGGACCGAAGGCCCGCTGCCTGTGCCAGCCAGGTGAGCGCTCAGGGGCACGGGGCCGGCCGCCCCGGCGTCCCGCAACAAGCCCCTTAGCGGATCGGCCCCGCGGGCGCCACCCCCCCAATCCTGCGCCGGACCCGGCCCATTTTGGTCGTTGACCGTTTCGGGCGTCCGGCTAAAGATCTTGGTCAGTCCCGCCGAAGACCTAGGGGAACGACGCACCGCCGTGCACACGCGCACGGCGCGCGCGCGACCTCGCCTGTGCCCCGGAGGCTTTTCATGATCCGCAAGCTGCTGCTCGCCACTCTCCTTGCCGCCGTGCCCGCAGGCGTTCTCGCCGCACCCGCCCAAGCCGCCATCTCGCGCCCCGCGCGTGTCGCCTCGGTCAGCGCCAAGCCCGGCCCGGGCGCGGGACAGGTCACCTTCACCTGGAGGCACGACGGGTCGAACACGACGGCCTTCGTCATCGAGACGGGGCTGACGTCGTTCAAGGCGAACGACCCCAAGCTCCCGGACCACGGCCGCAACGCGAAGTACTTCACCATCTCGCCGAAGCGGCGATCGGTCACGCTCACCGCCGCTCAGGTGGCCGCTGCGGGTGCCCCCGCCGGCTCCGCCAACCACCTGTACTACCGGCTCCGGGCCGTCAACAAGACCCGGTACGGGACGGGTGTCCGGGACTGGCCGTTCCTGCAGTCGGTCGCGGTGCGGCCGGCGGCGCCGAGCACGGCTGGAACCCCGCTGCGTGTCGCGAGCTTCAACGTGCGGACCGCCAACGCCACGGAGGACGGCCGGACGTGGCCGCGCCGAGCCCCTCTGGTGGCCAAGACCATCGTGTCGCGCAACCCGGGCGTAGTCGCGGTCCAGGAGCTGAGCCCGTACCGGGCGGACGGCAAGAAGCTGCCGACGGGGACCGCGGTGCGTCAGACCGCCAGCCTGGTGAAGTCCCTTGCCGCCCAAGGCGCGAGCAAGTACCGGTTGGTGCGGACGTCGCCCTACGGCAAGCCCGGTGTGGTCGAGGGCACCCAAGGCGCGCGCATCCTGTACGACAGCTCGCGGTACCGCCTGGCCGGCCGGTGCGCCGAGACGTCCGCGGACGGCGCCTACTACTCACCGTCCTGCACCGTCATGCTTCCGGTGCGGGCCGGCGACAGCGCCAAGGAGCGCCGCCGGGCGGCGTACGCGCTCCTGGAGGACCGCGCGACCCGCAAGCGGTTCTTCGTGGTGTCGGCGCACCTGGACGCCCGGCACAGCAAGAACCTGACGACCGAAGCGAGCCTCGATACCCTGCGCGCCAACCAGGTGAAGACGGCCGTGGCCCACGTGAACCGGCTGAACACCGCGAAGGTGCCGGTCGTCCTTGCGGGTGACCTGAACAGCTGGCAGAACAACAAGGGCGGGTACCGGGCGCACGACGCGCTGATCGCGGCCGGCTTCTACGACACCGCGGCAGCCGCCACCCAGATCAACATCCGGTACACGACGATGACGGACTTCGCCCGCACCGTCCCCAGCAGCACCTGGGGCTGGGGCGCCCGCCTGGACGCGATCGCCGTCAAGGGCGTCCGGGGAGCCCAGCGCTTCGAGAACGTCATGAAGCGGACGGACAGCAACCGGGCGTCCGACCACAACATGATCGTGGCGGACATCAGGCTGCCCTGAGCCAGCCACCCATCAGGGGTGCGCTTCGTCGGCGTCATCGTGGCAACGGCCATCGCTCCAGCGATGCTCGTTGCCACGATGACGCCGCAACGCGTGGGGCGCTTGTCGCGGCCGGCCGCTCGTGGCCGCACTCGGCGCGCCGGCCTCAGCCGGACAGCGCGCCACCGATGAGCTGGTTCCAGGTCCGCGGCCCCACGACGCCGTCCGAAGCTAGGCCCACGGCCGACTGGAAGGACCGCACCGACCGCTCCGTAGCCGGGCCGAAGACGCCGTCCACCCGAGGACCGCGCCGGGGGTCCCCGGAGAGGTTCCGGAACTGGAACTGGTCCTGCACGGCGCGAACGGCGTCACCGGTGCTGCCGCGCCGGACCGTGACCAGGAGCGCTCTCCAGGTTGCCGGACCCACGACGCCGTCGACGGCGAGACGACGCGAGCGCTGGAAGGCCCGTACCGCCGCGTCGGTGCGCGGGCCGAAGTCGCCGTCCACAGCGACGGCGCGGCCGCGCGCCCGCAGCAGGTACTGCAGGCTCCGTACCGGTTGACCTTTGGACCCGCGCCGGACCACGGGCCAGGGGAGGTCCTGGGTCGCGCGCGGCAGCGTCGCGCTCGTCGTCGCGGTGACCGCAGTGACGGCTGTGACGGTCGGACCGGCGGTCGCCGGCGCCGCGGAGAGCAGGGTCGTCACGGCCGCCGCCACGGCAGCCGCGAGGGCGGTTCGAGATCCTGACACGGGGGGTCTCCCTTTCTGCGCGGACCTGGCGATCATCTGCCCGCGTGCCTCCCGGGACAAGGCCTCTGGCCGGTCGGTCGTGGTGGCCGACCAGGCGTCCCGCGGAAAGCACCCACTGATCCCGGTATGACCATTTTCGGTTCGTTGACGCATTTTAGGCGGGGCTGCGCGACGCATTCGGCAGCATTCAGTCGCGGTCGCCGAAGTCCGCTCCGATCCGTATCTCGGCGCCCGCCGGCCGCAGCGCGGACAACGAAACGGAGTGGTCGTCGAAGCTGCCCACAGAACGCACCAGAGCGGTGTGCCCGTCGATGAGTCGAATCACCGAGCTGAAGCTGCGACTACCCGGCTCCAGCACGAGCGATCCCGGCTGGATCAGGCGTTGAACGGGGGCTCGGTGCAGGCCGCGGTAGTTCGGCCCGGCCAGCCGGGGCCGAGTTTCGGAGCACACGGCGGTTGGCGCCATCAGATGTGCGGGCATGGTAGTGCTCCAAAGAACCGAGGGTGTGGACTTTCGGATACTGCTGGAGAAGACGTTAGAAGTCGGACTCACCCCGGCACATCGGCGCGCTACCTCAGATCCGGCTCGGTGCTACCTCATCCATGCGCGTGCCCCCACGGCGGCGGCTCCCCCGCTGAGCCCACGGCGGCGGCTCCGCCCACCGAGCCCACGGCGGCGGCTCCGCCTGCCCGGCGCGCGTGCGGCGGTCGACGTCACCGCCGCGTGCGCATCGGATCTCCAAAGGTTTTACCTCGGCGCGGGAAACGGTCCTGCGGACCCCTGTGTCTGCGTTGTCGCGTTCGGCTGGCTCAGTGCCGGGCCGCACCTTTCGCACCGGTCCATTCAGGGCGAAACTGCGACATTGGCTAGGCAGTCAATACGCGCAGGATATCGGCGAAACAGTTGATGGTTGCTCGCAGAAGCAATGCATGGACGATCCTCGGTAAACGGTAGGCAATGAACGTCAACACCTTCCCGGGTCGTCGCCTCATCTTCCTTCCCGGCCCGCTTGCAAATGTCGGAGAACGCATTGACCGCTACTGCGCCTCACCCTATGGTCTTTCTTGGGCCGCAAACCCACCAGCTCGGCACAACGGCCGGAGCCAGATTGGCGTCCTCTCGCCTGCAAAGTCTGTTCCGGAAGCTGCCGGCGTCCCTCCCCATGAGCGCGTGTCAGAAAAGTCATCCGACTGCGAATGGCACCGCCATGCCGACATTCCGAGGAGCTCTCATGTGCACTTTCCCGAAGATCGGCCTGCGCGCAGGCATCCTGACCGCCGCGCTCGCCTCCTCGCTGGCGGTCGCGCCGGCTGCGTTCGCCGCTGACCAGGCCTTCAACGACGCGGACGTGGTGATCCGCGGCGGCGACACGGTGGCGCTGGCCACCTGCCTGAACTGGGCGAAGACCTATGCCGGGTACGACGCCGAGGAGAAGAAGCGGCACGACAAGGTGCGTGCCGTGCAGGCGAACAAGTGCGAGAACACCGCCGACGCCCTCGGCGGCGACGTGACGCTGAAGGGTGTCGACGTCACGGTGGCCCAGAAGGGCAAGCACCGCGCCGCCAAGAACGACGCCTCGGTCGAGATCTCCGGCGGCGACGCCGTCGCGGTCGCGGCCTGCATCAACGTGCTGCAGGGCAGCGGCAGCGTGGACCAGACGAACAAGTGCTCCAACACCGCCATCGCGACCGGCGGCAGCGTGAAGCTGGTCCACACCGACATCAAGATCTTCCAGGCGTAGCACGCCACGCCAGGGCTCCTCGTGTCGAGCGGTCGGCTGACCTGCTCGGCACGAGGAGCCCACCGCGCTATGGCTTCGGCCAGAAACGGAGGCCCGACATGACCATCCGCAAGGTTTCTCTGCTGCTCGTCGCGGCACTCCTGCCCGGCGAGATCCTTGTCGCCCAGCTGACGCCCGTCGCAGCCGCCCCTGTGCCCGCGTGCACGCGGTCCGGAACGGATCGGAACGACGCGGTCCGCGGTACGCCGGGCCGCGACGTGCTCTGCGGGCTACTCGGTGACGACAGCCTGATCGGCTTCGACGGGGACGACGTGCTGCGCGGCGACGCCGGGTCCGATCTGCTGCGTGGCGGCGGCGGCCGGGACGAGCTGCTCGGTGGACCCGGCGACGACGTCCTGATGGGCGGCCCCGATCACGACGTACTGGACGGCGACTACGGCGACGACCTGCTGGTCGACCCCGTGGGCGACGACATGCTGACCGGCGGTGCCGGTGTGGACCGCTGCGTCGGCCGGCCGACCACGGTCTTCGTGGGCTGCGAACGCGTCCTCGTGGCCGGACGGTCAGTGCGCTAGCGGCCGGCCCATCCCGGACCGGCTACGCCCCACCCCTGCACCTTCCAGGAGGAACCCCATGACAACAACTGTCCTGGCCCATCGCGGCCGCGCGGCCCTCACGGCTACGGCGGCGGTCACCGCGCTGAGCCTCTTCCCGCCGGTGCAGGCCACTGCGCGTGCCGCCGTCGGCACGCCGATCACCATCGAGGGCGGGGACGCCACCGCCAAGATGGTGTGCGGCAACGTCGCCGACGCGGAGGCGTTCGCCGAGTCTCAGCACCTCACGATCCAGCGCAACTCCTGTCATCCCAAGGCGACGGGTGGCGACGTCGAGCTCCACGACGTCCAGATCGTCATCCGCGCGTCGGCAGTGCACGCGAGCGATGACAATGAGTCGCTCGCCACGCTCGCGGCCGCTGGTGGAGCCGCCACGGCGGACACGACCTGCGTCACGACGGCGGCCACGGCGTCCGCCGCTGCCGCGCGGGCGGTGCGGAACCACTGCTGGTCCCGCGCCAGGGGCGGCAGGCTCGAGCTACAGGACGTGACCTTCGTGTCCCACAAAGCAGGCGGGGAGACCCGCAAGCAGGTCAGGAGCCTGTTCGTCCGCGGGACGAACGGTCGGGTACGAACGGGGTGCGGTCAGAAAGTGCCGGCGGGACAGGAAGCACGGGACGACTGCCTGGCCGAGGGTGTCGGCGGCGCCATCGACCTGCGGTCAGTAGACGTGACGGCCGCCGACGGGACCACCAGCAGCAACGTGCGGGTGCTCGTTCGCGGTGGAGACGCCAACGCGTCCGTCTACTGCTTCAACTACCTGAACGCGTCGACCCAGGCACGGCAGTCGAACACGTGCTCGTCCACGGCTCAGGGCGGCGATGCCACGCTGCGGAACGTCACGATCCACGTGTACTCATAGTGGTGGAACCCTCACGTCCCGCGGCATCGGCAGCACCGGAGGGAAATCCGCCGTTCCGTTCCGAACGGGAGGCAAGCGTCTTAGCGTAGGTGTATGAGGTCTCCGGGCAAGGGGGCGGCGCGCGTGGTGCGCGGAAGCCTGCTTGCCCTGTGCTGCACGCTCCTGGCGCTGTCCGGGCACGTGCTCGGCGGTGGCCGGGTGGTCGAGGTCCTACCCATGGTCGCCGTTGCAGGGCCGGTCGGGGCCGCGTTCGTCGTGTGGGCGGAGCGGCAGCGCGGACCGGTCCAGCTGGCCGCCGCGGCCGCCGGGTCGCAGGTTGCCTTTCACCTGGTGTTCTGGCTGTGCGCAGGCGCCGGCCTTCCTGGACACGCGACGGCCGGGGACCTCGAGATGGTGGCGGGCCACCTGGCCGCCGGCGTGGCGATGATCTGGGTCATCTCCCGCGGTGAACGGGCGCTGTGGGCCTTGTACCGGGTCCTCAGCACCGTCCTGTCCCGGTCCGTCGTCCGGTTGCCGGTGGTGGCCCACAGGTCCGCGGCGCCGGCAGAGGCGGCGTGGCCGCACGGTTTCGGGGGTGGCCTCGCCTTCGCCGCGGCGCACTCGCGGCGAGGACCCCCGCGCGTGTCCGCGGCCTGACTCACCACACCGGCCGCCCGCGGCGAGCGGTGTGCAGGAGTGGGTGGGGCCGCGTGCAGCCATCCCCCACACCTGCAGGAGAGGCTCCGAGATGTTCCCGTCTGCCCGCACGTCCCCGCGCCGACGACGACGCCCCGCGACACCTGATCTCGCGCGCACGCGGTTCGCGACGGTGTTCGCGGCACTGGTCCTCCTCCTCGCGGCGCAGGTCGCCGCGGGCGGTCCGGCGTCGGCGCACGACTACCTGATCTCCACCAGCCCAGCAGACGGGCGGAGCGTCGCGACGTCCCCGGCGCGGGTGACCATGACCTTCAACGAGGCGGTCAGCACACGGTTCAGCACCGTGGTCGTGACCGGTCCCAAGGGCGGCAGCTGGCAATCCGGCGGCCCGCAGGTCCTCGGCGCCACGGTGACTCAGCCGTTGCGGACGCTGGGGCCGGCCGGCGCCTACCGGGTGACCTGGCGGGTCGTGTCCGCCGACGGCCACCCGGTGGGAGGCGCCTTCTCGTTCACGCTGACTCGTGCGGGCAACGGCACCCCGGCCGCCGACGCCGCTCCAGGCGGTGGGGGAGCGCCGCAGCCCGCGTCCGCCACGAGCTGGTTGCCGCTCGCTGCGGGCTTTGCGGTGGTCGCGGTGCTGCTGGCCGCTGTGGCCGGCCTCCTCGGCCGCCGTCGTAACGTCGAGGCGTCCCAGCGTGGCTAGCACCAGGACCTCCCATCGGGCCACGGATCCGTCGTCCGGCCGGGACGGCCGCAGGCCGGTGGGTGCGCAACGGGTGCTCGGCGTCGCGGCCGCCCTGACCGCCGGTGCGGCCATGCTCGTGGTCGCGCTGGCGGTGGGCCGGGCCGGGACGTCGTCCGGCACGGCAGGCCCGGTCACCGGCTGGGGGCTGCCGCTGGCCCGGCTCGCCCTGGACGTCTGCGCCCTGGCGACCATCGGGCTGCTCCTGCTCGGGGGCTTCCTGCTACCGGCAGCGGGTGAGCGCCTCGCCGGGCGAGGGCTGTCCGCGGTTCGCACGGCGGCGTGGTGGGCCCTGGCCTGGGCCGCCTCGGCCGCGGTCGCCGGCGTGCTCACGCTGTCCGACATCTCCGGTCGGCCGGTCGGATCGGTGCTGAACCCGCTGCTGCTGCTGGACTTCGTGATCGAGGCGTCTCAAGGCCGGGCCCTACTGCTGGTGGTGGGCCTCGCGCTGTTCCTCGCCGCCTTCGCCCGACGAACGCGCACGGTGAACGACGCGTGGCTGCTGCTGGTCCTCGCCGCGCTCACCGTGGTCCCACCGACGCTGACCGGGCACGCCGCCGAGTCGGCGAACCACGACCTGGCCTCGCTGAGCCTGGTGCTGCACGTCCTGGCGGCCAGCGCCTGGGTCGGGGGGCTGGGCGCCCTGGTGCTCTACGGCACCGGGGCGGCGCCGTTGCGGGAGGTGGCGGCGCGCTACAGCCAGCTGGCGCTCGGCTGCTTCGCGCTCGTGGGACTCTCCGGCGTCGGCAATGCCGCGATCCGGCTGTCGACGGGTCCGGACGCCGTCACCCAGCTGTGGGTGAGCCGGTACGGGTGGCTGGTCGTGGCCAAGGCCGTCGCGCTCGTCGTCCTCGGCTGTTTCGGCTGGTGGCACCGCAAGCGGACCCTGCCCGAGCTCACGGCGGGCCGCGCGGCCGCGTTCACCCGGTTCGCCTCCGTGGAGCTGGTGGTCATGGTGCTCGCGGTGGCGCTGGCGGTGGCCCTGTCCCGCGCACCGACACCCGCACCGGCCAACCCCGCGGCCACGCCCACGGCCAGCCCCGTGGCCAGCCCCGTGGCCCTAGCCGCTGGAAGCGTGGCGGCCCTCCAACCCGGCCGCTGAGGCTGCGTCGTCCGGGCGGCCGCCGCGGTTGCGACCACCGGCCTGGCCCGGAAGATTGCTGGCCACTGGAACCGTGAGGAGAGGAAGAGCCGTGACGACGAAGGTCGAGAAGTCCATCCAGGTCGACGTGCCCGTGAGCGCCGCCTACAACCAGTGGACCCAGTTCGAGGACTTCCCGCAGTTCATGGGCGGGGTCTCGCAGGTGACCCAGCTCAGCGACACGACGCTGCACTGGGTCGCCGAGATCGCGGGAGTCAGGCGCGAGTGGGACGCCGCGATCCTGCAGCAGGTGCCGAACGAGAAGGTCGCCTGGGCGGCCACGGAGGGCGCCACGAACGCCGGCGCGGTGCAGTTCGTGGCGGCTGGTCCCAGCTCTACGACGGTCACGCTCGTGCTCGAGTATGAGCCCGAGGGCGCCGTGGAGAAGGCGGGCGACGCCCTGAACCTGGTGCAGCGGCAGGCGGAGGCGGACCTCGAGCGGTTCAAGGCGTTCATCGAGGCGCGCGGCGCCGAGACGGGGGCCTGGCGCGGGTCTGTGAACGAGGACGTGCCGGTGGGCACGCCGGGCGTCGAGGACGCCGCGCTGACCGAGGGCGACAGCGGCAAGGCGGGCGTGTCCGGCAAGGCGGTTGCGGCCGGAGCCGCGGCGGTCGTCGCGGGCGCTGCGGCCGCCGCGGTGATCGGGCGCGGCTCCGACGAGGAGTCCACGGAGGTCCTTCCGGGCCAGGACGTCGTCGACGTCCTCACCACGGACCACCGCGAGGTCACCGCCCTGATCTCCGAGATCTACCTGGCCGCGGACGCCGAGCAGCGCCGTGACCTGGCCGACACCGTGATCGCCGAGCTGGTCCGGCACTCGGTCGCCGAGGAGATGTATGTCTACCCCGCGATGCGCAAGCACCTGCCGGACGGCGAGGCCGCGGTGGAGCACGACACCGCGGAGCACAAGGAGCTCGAGGCGACGATGAAGCAGCTGGAGGCGGTCGACGCCGGCGACGTGCGCTTCACCGAGCTGGTCCGGCAGCTGGAGACCATCCTCGCCGACCACGTCGCCGACGAGGAGCGGGACCAGTTCCCTCAGCTGCGCGCCCGCATTCCCCAGGCCGAGCTGGTCGAGATGGCGCAGAAGGTGGAGTCGGCCAAGAAGCTCGCGCCCACTCGGCCGCACCCGGGGGCGCCCAACAACCAGGTGTTCCACAAGCTGGTGGGCCCAGGCGTCGGCCTCGTCGACCGGCTCCGTGACCGGCTGTCCGGGCGGTCGACCAGCTGAGCCGGCTGAACCCTAGGCCGCTCGTCGAGCGCCCCGCCGTTCTCGCAGCCACAGCACCGCCCCGGCTGCGAGGACGGCCGCGCCGGACAGCGTCGCCGACGCCGGCAGGCTGGCGGCCACGAGCAGGCAGCCAGCAGCGCCTAGCGCCGGCACCGCCCGGGGCCCGGCGTCGCGGTCGAGGGTGAGCGCGGACGCGTTGGCGATGGCGTAGTACGCCAGCACGGCGAAGGACGAGAATCCGATCGCCTCGCGGACGTCGGCCACCAGCACCACGAGGACGACGACGGTGCCGACCGCCAGCTCCGCATGTCGCGGCACCTGGTGGCGGGGGTGGACGACGGCCAGCGCGCCGGGCAGGTGCCGGTCGCGGGCCATCGCCAGGGTGGTCCGCGACACGCCCAGCAGCAGCGACAGCAGCGACCCCACCGCGGCGAGCACAGCGCCCACGCGGACGACCGGCTCCATCCAGGTCCACGGCCCAGCCGCCGCCACTTCGGCAAGTGGGTCCGGGCTGGCGGCGAGCCGGTCCGGACCCAGCACGAGCAGGCACACCGCCGCCAGCGCGGCGTACACCGCCAGGGTGATCCCGAGAGCCAGCGGGATGGCCACCGGGATGGTGCGCGCGGGGTCCCGCACCTCCTCGCCGAGCGTCGCGATGCGCGCGTAGCCCGCGAACGCGAAGAACAGGAACCCGGCCGCCTGGAGCACGCCGCGCGGTCCGTGCGAAGACTGCCCCAGAAGCCCGTCGGCGCTCGCACCGGTGCCCGCAAGGCCGGCGAGCACGACGCCGGCGAGGACGAGCAGGACGACCGCCACGAGCGCCCTGGTGACGAGCGCGCTCTTGCGCACTCCGAAGCAGCCCAGCGCGGTGAGGGCGGCGACCGTCGCGACCCCCACCGAGCGGGCGTGGCCGGGCCAGGCGTAGGTGCCGACGGTGAGGGCCATCGCGGCGCAGCTGGCGGTCTTGCCGACCACGAAGCCCCAGCCGGCCAGGTACCCCCAGAAGGGACCGAGGCGCTCGCGGCCGTAGACGTAGGTGCCACCGGACTGGGGGTACCGGGCGGCGAGCCGGGCCGAGGACGTCGCGTTGCAGTACGCGACGACGGCCGCCAGCACCAGCCCGAGCAGCAGCTCGCCGCCGGCCGCCGCCGCGGCCGGGCTGAACGCGGTGAACACACCCGCCCCCAGCATCGACCCCAGCCCGACGACGACCGCGTCACCGAGGCCGAGACGCCGAGCCAGCGAGCCGGGCGGCCGGTCGCTCACGACGCCTGGAGCCGGCTCAGTCGCAGCTGACGTCGAGGACGCGGGCGATGTCGGCCATCGCCTGCGGCACCACGCGGTAGTAGGTCCAGGTTCCCCGGCGCTCGCCGGTGACCAGCCCGGCCGCCGCGAGGGTCTTGAAGTGGTGGCTCACCGTCGGCTGCGCCAGCCCCAGCTCCTCGGTGACGTCGCAGGTGCAGGCCTCCTGGCCCTCGCTCCCGAGCAGCAGCGAGACCAGCCGGAGCCTGGACGGGTCGGCCAGCGCCTTGAGCCGCGCGGCGAGCTGCTGTGCCTGGTCCGCGGACAGCGGCGCGTGCTCCAGCGGAGAGCAGCAGGCGACCGCGGTGGGCACCGGATCGACGACGGGAAGAGGCTTCGGCATGTCTGCCATTCTGGCACGAAATCGACGGTGGTCAATGCTTGACGTCCGCCGAGGACAGTGGCAGAGTCGAGACGAAATCGGTGAACATCGATTTCATCGAGGAGGTTCGCCATGTCCACCGGCCGATCCGTTCCGTCCGTTGCGTCCGACCCGCTCGCCGCCGTCGTCCATCTGCGCATCGAGCAGCTGCGCCGTGAGGCGGAGGACCACCGCCTGGTCCGCGACGCTCGCCTGGCACGCATGGCCGTTCGACCCCGGCGCACGGCCTTTCCGTGGCCGGCCACGGTTGCGGCCGCCCTCCGGGACAGCCTGACCGGTCGCCCCGCGTCGCAGCCAGGCACGGACCCGGTCCGGCCGGACCACGGTTCCGCGGTCTGCTCCGCCTGAAACCCCACTCCAAAGGCTTCAGGGGCACCGCGCGAGGACCCCGGGTCACTCCGTGGTGGGCGGCAGCATGGACCGCTCGGTGCCCCTTCTCCACTCCAGCAGCAGGGCGGAGGCGTCGTCCTGCAGCCGCCCTTGCTGATGAGCCAGGACGGCGTGCCGTAGCCGGCGCAGCGTCTCCGGCGCGGGGTAGCCGGCGGCGGCCTGACGCTCGATGAACTGAGCCAGCCGCTGCACCCCGAAGAAGGTGCCGTCCGGGAGGCGCGCCTCGGACAGGCCGTCGGTGTAGAGCAGCACCATGTCGCCGGGCTGCAGCCCGACCTCGCTGACGGGCACGTGCCCCGCGGTGAAGCCCATCCCGAGCGGCGTCTGCGGGTCGGCGTCGAGCGAGCTCACTACGCGTCCCTCACGCAGCAGCAGCGGTGCCGGGTGTCCCGCGTTGACCCAGCGCAACCGTCCGGCCGCCACGTCCAGCTCGGCGAGCACCGCGGTCACGTGCCGGTCCGGAGCCTGCTGCGAAATCGTGGCGTCCATCTCGGCGTACGCGGCGCTCAGGCCGAGCCCGCGCCGCCGAGTGCTTCGGTAGGCCGAGACGGCGAGGGCGGACACCCCCGCGGCGGCCAGCCCGTGGCCCATCGCGTCGAAGATGGCCAGGTGAGCGGTGCGGCCGTTCACGGCGTAGTCCAGGCAGTCGCCGCCGTTGGCGTAGCAGGGCTCCAGCAGGCCGGCCAGGACGAGGTTGTCGGTCGCGAACACCTGGGGCGGCATCATCCGCCAGATCAGCTCCGCGGCGACGTCCATCGGTCTGAGCCGACGGGCCAGCTCGAACGTGTCGCCGTAGGCCGCCTTGGTGACGATGGCCTGGGCGACCAGGTGGGCGTAGCGCTCGCAGAGCATCACCTGGCGCTCGGGGGCGTCCTCGGCGGCGATGACCGTGAGCTCCAGCGTGCCCAGCCGCTCCGTTCCGTCCAGCAGCGGGAGGACCAGGCGGCGCCGGCCGGCTGCGGTCCCGGGCACCTGCAGGATGGTGCTCGTGACGAAGGCCCGTCCGTGGACCGTCCCCTCGACCGGCACCGACTCCAGGCCGACGCTGTCCGGCCCGGCCAGCGGCACCAGTCGAGCCTGCTCGTAGTCGATCAGGTGGATGACGCACCCCTCGCCACCGAGGGTCCGCGCCTCCTCGGCCACCAGCGTTGGGAGCTCGCTCGGGGTCAGCAAGTGGCTGCGTCGCAGGAACTGGCTGAACAGTCGGGCGGCCGACAGGTCGAGCTCCGGGGCCGGGCTCATGCCGATCATCCTTGCAGGACCGGCCCGAGTCCTGAACACTTGCAACTCTTTCTGCGCCCTTTTCTCCCCTTTGTGTCGCGCAATGTCCGTCGTGCCCGGTTACCGATCGGTACCCGGCTCCTCCTGGGCGGGGAGCGGCTCCATCCGGGCCACGTAGACCTGGCGACCGGGGGGCGCGGTGAGCTGCTCGATCTGCAGGCAGCAGAGCATCTCCCGTCCGTCCAGCCGCAGCACCGGCAGGTTCACCCGGACACCGAGCACCCGGGACTCCCCGGTGGCGAGGTGCCGGATGAAGCCGGCGACGTGCAGCTCGCGCAGCCGGTGCGGGATGATCGTGGTGATCCGCTGCCCCACGAGGTCCTCGGGGAAGCCGCCGAGCAGCTCGGCCGCGGCCCGGCTGACGGCGATCAGCCGGTTGCTGTCGTCACCCGCGACCAACGCCCGGGCCGACATCCGAACCTCGGTGTCGTCCCATTCCGGTGGCTCCCACTCGAAGCTGGCGGGACCAGCGAGCAGCTCCCTGTCCCACGGCGTCGGCGACCCACCCGAGAGCTGAGTGACCACCTGCTCGCAGGCCCAGTCCCGCAGCGTGACGAGCTCGTCCAGGGCCGGCCGCACCAGGAGCGTGCCCTGCATCGCCAACCGCTGGCCGAGGTCGAGGGCCTGCTGGAGCGCCACCAGTGCGGCGGCGTCGAGGTCGCCGAGGGAGACCTCGACGTCCAACGTGGGAGGGACCCAGGGGGCCGCGTCGGTGCCCGGCGGCGGCGCTGGGAGGGGCAGCGGGTCGGGCGCGTCCGGCTCTTCGGCGGGTGCGCCGGCCAAGGCCCGGTTGGTGCCGTCCGACAGCGCCCGGAGCGCGGCGTCGGCGGCCGATACGTCGACCCCGGCCTGCGCACCGACGGTGGACTTCGGGGTCGGGTGCGGGCCGGACTGCACGAGGTACAGCTCGCGGAGCACTGCGGCATGGTGCTCCAGGCCGGCGAGCCACAGCGGCATCGGCACTGCCGGCAGCACGGCCACGGGTCCGACTGGAGTCGGCGGGTCGGGCGGCAACAGGCCGGTGAGGTCCCACTCCTGGTCGATCATCGCGATGTCTGCCGTGTCTGGAGCGCCCCGGAGCACGAACCAGACGACCTTGCCGTCGGGGCCCAGGGAGTCGATGCCGCACTCCGCGCTGAGCTGGCCGACCAGCGACAGGCCGTGGCCGGTGGTGGCGTACGCACTGAAGTGCTGCTGCGTCGGCAGGTTGGTGTCGAGGTCGCGGACGCTCACGCGCACGTCCTCGTCGTGATCGAGCTCCACCGACACCTCGCAGTCGGTGTGCGCGTGCAGGACGACGTTGCTGACCAGCTCGGAGACGGCGAGCATCGCGTCGTCGGCCCACTGCTCGCGACCGGACTGGCGCAGCACCTCGCCGACATGCCGGCGGGCGTGCCGGACGCTGATCGGCTCCGGCGGCAGCAGCAGGCGCCCCCGAAGCAACATGAACCCGTCCCCTCTGTCGTGGCACCCCGTCCCCCCGGACCGGTGCTTCCGGCGGCCACCGCGGCCCAGTGTCCCACGTCATGCTGCCCGGTACACGGGTCACCGTGCGAGGCCCACGGGTGGCATGCTTCGGCCCACGCCCAGAGTGCAACGGCGACAGGGAGGCGGCCATGCCGAAGCAGCGCAGTGCTCGCTGGTACGAGGGTGGGGGTCGGGACGCCTACATCCATCGAGCCTGGATGCGTCGCGGCCTCCCGGACCACGCTTTCGACGGGCGTCCGCACATCGCCATCGCGAACACGGCGTCCGACCTGACGCCGTGCAACGTGCATCTGGACGAGGTGGCCGAGGCGGTCAAGCGCGGAGTGTGGGAGGCCGGTGGCGTCCCGCTGAACCTGCCGGTCGTCTCGCTGGGCGAGACGCAGGTCCGTCCCACCGCGATGCTCTGGCGTAACATGGCGGCGATGGCCACCGAGGAGATGCTCCGGGCCAACCCGATCGACGGCGTCGTGCTGCTGGGCGGCTGCGACAAGACCATCCCGTCGCTGCTGATGGCGGCGGCCTCGGTCGACCTCCCGGCCGTCGTTGTCCCCGGTGGGCCCATGCTGACCGGCACCTTCCGCGGCGTCCCGCTCGGCTGCGGGACGGCGGTCTGGCAGCTGAGCGAGGAGGTGCGCGCGGGCACGCTGAGCGCGCGTGAGTTCCAGCGCTCGGAGTCCTCGATGATCCGCAGCAAGGGCCACTGCAACACGATGGGAACGGCCTCGACGATGGGCCTGCTGGCGGAGGCCCTCGGCACGACGATCCCGGGCGTGGCCGGCACCCCGGCGCCGGACGCCCGGCTACTCGAGGCATCGCACGCGACCGGCCGGCTCGCGGTGGAGCTGGTGGACGAGGGACGACGGCCGAGCAGCTTCCTGACCCGCGCGTCCTTCCTCAACGCGATCGTCGCGCTGGCCGCGATCGGCGGTTCGACGAACGCCGTCGTGCACCTGCTGGCCATCGCCGGTCGGCTGGGCATCGACCTGACCCTGGAGGACTTCGACCGCATCGGCTCGGGCGTTCCGCTGCTCGTCGACCTGCAGCCTGCGGGCCGCTTCCTGATGGAAGACCTGTACCGGGCCGGCGGCCTGCTCGCGGTGCTGCGGCAGGTGCGAGACCTGCTCGACCCCGCCGCGCTGACCGTCACCGGGAAGCCGCTCGTCGACTACCTCGACGAGGCCGAGATCTGGGATCCCGAGGTCATTCGGGTGCGCGAGCAGCCGCTGGCGGACGAGGCCGGGATCGCCGTCCTGTACGGGAACCTGGCCCCCGCCGGTGCCGTCGTCAAGCCCGCCGCCGCCTCGCCGCACCTGCTGCAGCACCGCGGCCGAGCCGTCGTCTTCGACTCGGTCGAGGACTTCCGTGCGCGAGTGGACGACCCTGAGCTCGACGTCGATGCGGACTCGGTACTGGTGCTGCGGGGCTGCGGCCCGAAGGGCTACCCCGGAATGCCTGAAGTGTCCAACATGCCGCTTCCGCGCAAGCTGCTCGAGCAGGGGGTGCGCGACATGGTCCGCGTCTGCGACGGGCGGATGAGCGGCACGGCCTACGGCACCGTGGTCCTGCACGTCGCCCCGGAGGCGGCGGCGGGGGGACCTCTCGCGCTCGTGCGCACCGGTGACCCGATCGTCCTGGACGTCGGACGCCGGCTTCTCGAGGTGGACGTCCCTGCCGAGGAGCTCGCGGCCCGGCAGCCCGCTCCCGCGGCCGTGGCCGCGTTCGCGGCACCAACGCGTGGGTGGGAGCGCCTGTACGTCGACCACGTGCAGGGAGCCGACACCGGCGCCGACCTTGACTTCCTCGTCGGGGCAAGCGGAGACCGAGTGGGACGCGAGTCCCACTGAGCAACAACTATTCGCAGATGGCGAAACCCATGACGGCGGCCCAGCATCGCGTGGTGGAGCGCAGCGCCGCACGGCTGCGGGACCGGTGGGCGCAGGACCGGCCGGCCTTCGGGATCTGGAGCATGCTGGCCGACCCCGCGGTCGCCGAGCTGGTGGCCGCCACGGAGTTCGACTACGTCTGCGTCGACCTGCAGCACGGACTGGCGACGTTCAGCGAGCTGCCCAGCATGCTCCAGGCCATGCGGTCGGCCGGGCGCGCCCCCGTCGTCCGAGTGCCGTGGAACGAGCCGGCCCAGATCATGCGGGCGGTCGACACTGGCGCCGCGGCGGTCCTCGTCCCCATGGTGAACAGCGCCGAGGACGCAGCGCTGGCGGCGTCGGCGTGCAGATTTCCGCCCGCCGGCACCCGCAGCTGGGGACCGATGTGGGGCGACGCGCGGGCGGACGGCGCCCTGCCGCCGCAGCAGCAGGACGAGGTGGTGCTGTGCATGGTGATGGTGGAGACCCAGGCGGGCGTCGACGCCATCGACGAGATCGTGGCCGTCCCGGGGGTGGACGGCGTCTACATCGGACCCAACGACCTCGCGCTCGGCTGTGGGCTGGGCCGCAGCACCTACCGCGACTGCGAGCAGGTCGGCGCGCTGCTCCAGCGAGTGGTGGACGCCTGTCGGCGGAGCGGCGTGGTCGCGGGGCTGCACTGCTCCGACGTCGAGATGGCCCTGCACTGGGCCGGGCGCGGCGTGGGCATGCTCACCGTCGCCACGGACACCACCCTGCTCCGGAAGGCCGCGGAGCAGACGCTGGCCGCCATCCCGAAGCTGTGAGGGCTCGGTGCGGCCGGGCATCGCGACCTCGCTCATGGCACCGAACCCGCTGGGCATCCTCGCCTGACCGTTGTCGGGCAGCGGCTCGGGCGTATGCCGCAGAGGCCTTCCCGACGATGCCCTCGATCCGTACCATCCTCGGCCTCGGGGAACCTCAACGACAGGACACATCCATGCTCAACCGCTTGAAGGCCGCCATCCTGGCCTTCACCTGCCTCGCGACCGTCGGCGTCGCAACCGCCGCTCCGGCGTCCGCCATCACCGGCGGGATCGAGGACACCGCCAACCGGTACTCGAACGTCGGGCTGCTCGCCTTCTATGACCACGAGGGCCGGTTCCGTTGCACCGGGACCCTGGTGACGTCGACGGTGGTCCTCACCGCGGCCCACTGCACGAAGGGCACGGTGGGAAAGACGGTCGTCACCTTCAACCCGGTGGTCGACCGTGAGCCGCCCTCCGACCTGCCGCGGGCCACCGACGACTTCGGAACCGGAACGTCGAACATCGGCTACCAGAAGGGGCAGAAGCTGCCCGCGGGCTACTACACCGGCACTGCCTCGACGCACCCCCAGTACAGCGACTTCACCGATCTGGCGAACTGGAACGACGTCGGCGTCATCGTGCTCGACTCGCCGGTCACGGGCATCACACCGGCACGGCTGGCGCCGGCCGACTACCTCAGCCAGTTCGCCCAGCCGGCGCTGAACCACGAGACCTTCCTGCTCGTCGGGTACGGCACCGAGGTCCGGCAGGCCGACACCGGCCCGCAGAACCCGACGCCGCAGAGCTACCCCATCCTCCGGCGGTACACCGACGAGGTCGGGCAGAAGCTCACCCCGCAGATCCTGCAGACCAACGGGAACGAGAACGACCCGCGCGGTGGCGGTGGCACCTGCTTCGGGGACTCCGGTGGTCCGTCCTTCAAGGACGGCTACGTCACCACGGTGACCAGCTACGGGTACACGAACAACTGCCGTTACCTCGGTGGCCTGCAGCGCGTGGACATCCCGGTCGTTCAGAGCTGGCTGGCCGGCTTCCGGGTCTTCCCGGCCGGAGCGACCAAGGCGGCCTGAGCCGAAAGCTCGCCACGGCAAACCGGGGTCCGGGCCTGCTGGCCCGGACCCCGGTTTGTCGTTCTGCTGGAAGCTGTCAGAGCTTCACGGCGGTGGAGCAGACGTCGCTGCTGCCGGTCACCGTCACCTGGATCAGGCGGTTGCCCTTGGCAGTGGAGCCGGACGTGCCGCCCTTGTCATCCTTGGCCTTGTCGTCCTTGGCCTTGCCGCTCTGGGCCGAGCTGCTGACGGCCTTCGCCAGCAGCGGCTTGCCGCCCTTGTCGTCGCCGGGCTTGTCGTCGCTGCCGGGGGTCTGGCCGCCCTTGTCGTCGCCGGGCTTGTCGTCGCTGCCGGGGGTCTGGCCGCCCTTGTCGTCGCCGGGCTTGTCGTCGC
>DATFPQ010000121.1:0-23728 GCA_035264765.1 Actinomycetales bacterium
GGGCTGGAAGGCGGTGGGCTGGAAGGCGGTGGGCTGGAAGGCGGTGGGCCGGACGGCCGTGGGCCGTACGGCGGTGGACGCCGGGGCGCAGGCAACGACATGGCTGCGGCCGTCGATGCGACCCTTCGGTCGTGGGGACCGCCATGTCGTCGCATCCACCGTCGCAGCCACGAGGTCCGGCAGCACCGGGATGCCGCACCCCGCCGCCGGCCGGGGTCAGTGGCCCGGCCGGTCAGCGGCCCCGGTCGGGCCGGACCGTCACCCGTCGCCCCTTAACCCGCGAGGACTCCAGGGCATTGATCACCTCGCCGACCGCGTCATCCGGCACCTCGACCAGCGAGAACCGGTCGGTGATCTCGATCGCGCCGATGTCGCGACCGGACAGCCGGGTCTCGCCGGTGATCGCGCCGACCAGGTCCTGCGGGCGCACGCCGCCGGCCCGGCCCAGGCTGACGAACAGCCGGGTGCGACCGGCTGAGGGGGCCCGGCCGCGCGCCCCGCCGTCGCCCGCCGTCCGGCGTCCACCGGCCTCTCGCGGCGATCGCGGCTCCCGGTGCTCGCGCGGGGCGGGCGGCTCCGGAATCTCGTCGTCGTCCACCGGGCCACCGGTCGCCTCGTGCGCCAGCTTCACGGCGGCCAGCGCCACCTGCATGACGTCGAAGTCGTCGGTGAGGGTCTCGACCACGACCCGGAACTGGTCCAGCTCGTCCTCGAGCAGGCTCTCGTGCAGCGCTGCCCGAGTCAGCTCGAGCCGCCGGGCCCGCAGGTCGGCGGTGCTCGGCACCTTCTGCACCGGGATGCGCTGCCCGGTCACCCGCTCGATCGTCTTGAGCATCCGGTGCTCACGCGGCTCGGCCAGCGTGATGGCCACGCCCTCGCGGCCGCCGCGTCCGACCCGGCCGATCCGGTGGACGTAGGACTCCGGTGCGGACGGCACCTCGTAGTTGACGACGTGGGTGAGCTGCTCGATGTCGAGCCCGCGGGCGGCGACGTCGGTGGCCACGAGCAGGTCGGCGGTTCCGCTGCGGAGCCGGCTCATGACCCGGTCGCGCTGCTCCTGGCCCATCCCGCCGTGCAGGGCCTCGGCCCGGTAGCCGCGACCGTTGAGGGTCTCGGTGAGCTGGTCGACCTCCTCGCGGGTGCGGCAGAAGACGATCGCCGCGGTGGGCGACTCGACGTCCAGCACGCGGCCCAGGGCGGCCGGCTTGTGCGCCCGCGCGACGACGTAGGCGGTCTGCCGCACCAGCGGGGCCTCACCGGCCGGTGTCGACTCCCGCTCGATCCGCACGCGCACCGGCTCACGCAGGTGGCGCCGCGCGATGCCGCTGATCCGCGACGGCATGGTGGCCGAGAACAGCACGGTCTGCCGAGTGTCGGGAGTCTCCGACAGGATGCCCTCGAGGTCCTCGGCGAAGCCCATGTCGAGCATCTCGTCGGCCTCGTCGAGCACCACGACCTCGATCGAGCCGAGTTGCAGCGTGCCGCGGGAGAGGTGGTCCAGTGCTCGGCCGGGGGTCGCCACGACCACGTCGACACCGCGCTGCAGCTCGCGCAGCTGGCGCCCGATCGGCTGGCCGCCGTAGATGGGGAGCACGCGCGCGCCGAGGTCGCGGCCGTACTTGTGCATCGCCTCCGACACCTGCATGCACAGCTCGCGGGTCGGCACGAGCACCAGTGCGGTGGGGTCGTTCCCCCGGTCCCCGGGCGCCCGGAGCCGCTGCAGCACGGGCAGCGCGAAGGCCGCGGTCTTGCCGGTGCCGGTGGCGGCCTGCCCGAGCACGTCCTGGCCGGCCAGCAGGTGCGGGATGGCCTCGCGCTGGATGGGGGTGGGCTCCTCGTAGCCGAGGGCCGTGAGGGCAGCCAGGAGCTCCTCGCGCAGACCGAGGTCGGCGAAGGTGGTGGCGTCTTCGGTCGTGGTCACGGGACCATCGTCCCGCCTAGGTGTGGGAGGACGAGATGCGGACCTGGTTGACCGAGCGGCTGGGGCTCGATGTGCCGGTGGTAAGTGCCCCGATGGCCCGTGTGGCAGGGGGGCGGCTGGCCGGCGCGGTGAGCGCGGCCGGCGCCCTAGGCATGATCGGCGTCGCCCCGGCGGCGACGCCGGACTGGATCTCGGAACAAGCCGAGCTCGCCACGTCCCTGGCGGCGGGGCGGCCGTTCGGCGTCGGGCTGCTGGCTTGGGCGCTCGACGACCGGCCGGACCAGCTCGACGCCGCGGTGGCGTCCGGGGCGGCCCTGGTGTCGGTGAGCTACGGCGACTACGCCCGCTGCGTGCGGCCGCTACGGGACGCCGGGATCCTGGTCGCGACCCAGGCCGGGACGGTGGGCGAGGCACGGGCGGCCGCGGAGGCCGGCGTGGACGTCGTGGTGGCCCGGGGCGGCGAGGGCGGCGGCCACGGACGGGGGGACGTCAGCACCCTGCCGCTGCTGCAGCTGGTGCTCGACGCCGTCGACCTGCCGGTGCTGGCGGCCGGCGGAGTCGCCGGCGCCCGGGGACTCGCCGCCGTCCTCGCGGCCGGCGCGGCGGGCGGCTGGGTTGGCACGGCCTTCCTGACCTGCCCCGAGGCCGAGACCTCGCAGGTCGCCCGGCAGCGGCTGCTCGCCGCGGACGACACCGCGACCGCGTACGGCCGGGTCTTCGACGTCGGGCAGCGGCTTGCGTGGCCGCCCGAGTACGGGGGCCGGGCGCTGCGGAACGCGTTCTTCGACCGCTGGCAGGGCCACGAGGACGAGCTGGCCCGCGACGACGATGCGTACCACGCGCTGGTCGCGGCACGCGCGTCGCAGGACCTGGACACCGCGCCCGTCTACGCCGGCGAGGGCGCCGCACTGCTGGCGGGCGAGCCGACCGCGGCCGACGTCGTCCGGTCGTTCGCCGCGGCCGGTGACCTGCTGCGGCGGGCCGCACAGCTCTGACGTCCTCGGAGCGCGCCGAACGGGCCTCGGCCCGACATCGGTGTCCGAGGTGTGTCCGCCGCCGTCCACGACAGCTTTGCGCGCCGAAAGCCGCAGAAAACTTGCCGCGGAGGCCCGCGCAACCGGCATTGGGTGCGCAAAGCCGTATCGGCGACCCCGCTCAGAGGACGTGCAGCCCGTACATCTCCCCCAGTGGGTCGGCGATGAGCTCGATCCGGGCGCCGTCCGGGTCGGCGAAGTAGACCGACACCTCGCTGTGGATCTCGTGCGCGACGCCGGCCGCCGTCAGGGCCTGCACGAGCTCACGCCAGCGCTCCGGCGCGACCGAGATCGCCAGGTGGTGCAGGCCGCCGAGCACCTCCTGGTACGGCCCGACGTCCAGGCCGGGGAAGTCGAAGAACGCCAGCAGGTTGCCGTTGCCGATGTCGAAGAAGAAGTGCGAGGAGCCGGGGTAGTCGCGGTTCTCGACCAGCTCGGTGAGCGGGAAGCCGAGCACGTCCTGGTAGAAGCGGACGGTCCGCTCGACGTCGCTGCTGATGAGCGCCGCGTGGTGCAGTCCCCGCGCCGAGGAGGCCGGCCGGTCGGCGGAGGGGCGCAGGTGCTCCTGGCGGATGCGGTCTCGCTCGGCCGCCAGCGCGGGCAGGTCGGTGGTGCTCATGGCGTTCTCCTTCTCCGGCGGTGGTCACCGCCCGGCCACAGCCTTCCAGCGCGCTCGCGCCGGCGCGCCCAAATGGCGCTCGGCGTCACCCCGCGACGTACCTATTGCAGTAGGGGCGCCCCGCGACGACGAAGGAGGGCAGTAACTGGGCCCATGGCGGGCGGTGAACCCGTCAGGCGGCGGTGAGCCGGGCGGCCAGGCCGTCGCGGACGGCGGGCCACTCCTCGCGCAGCACCGAGAAGACCACCGTGTCGCGGAAGCTGCCGTCGGCGCGCCGCTGGTGGCGGCGGAGCACGCCCTCGCGGGTGGCGCCGAGCCGGGCGATCGCCGCCTGCGAGCGCTGGTTGCGGGCGTCGGTCTGGATCTTGACCCGGCCGAAGCGGCAGTCGTCGAAGGCGTGGCCGAGCAGCAGCAGCTTGCACTCGGGGTTCACGGCACTCCCCCACCAGCGCGGCCCGTACGCCGTCCAGCCCAGGTGCACGCGCTCGTTCGTCAGGTCCGCCTCGCCGAGGCTGGTCGTCCCGACCACGGTCCCGAGGCGTCCGAGCGGACCATCGGCGGCGAGCCGGACGGTCCAGGCCACGCGGTACGACGAGCCGCCCGGCTCGGTGTCCCGGGCCCGTGCGGCCGTGGTCAGCAGCCGGCGCATGCTTTCCACGTCGGCGGGACGACCTGCCGGACCGCCCCCGTAGCCCGCAGCCCAGACCCGGCCGTCGTCCAGGGCCACGAACAGCCCGGGAGCGTCCTCCGGCACGGCGGGGTCCAGCCGGACCACGGAGCCGACGAGCGCTCGCGGCTGCGGTGCGATGACGCTCCCGGGCACGGTGGCGGTGCGGGTCATGAACCCAGGAGGTCGTGCCGGCTGATGACGGCGTCGCGGCCGGGTCCGACGCCGATCGCCGACACCCGCTGACCGATCATCTCCTCCAGCGCCAGCACGTAGCGCTGGGCGTTGCGAGGCAGGTCCTCGAAGATGCGGGCCGCCGAGATGTCCTCGGACCAGCCGGGCAGCTGCTCGTAGACCGGTTTCGCGTGGTGGAAGTCACTCTGCGTCATCGGCATCTCGTCGTGCCGGACGCCGTCGACGTCGTAGGCCACGCACACCGGCACCTGGTCCAGGCCGGACAGCACGTCCAGCTTGGTGATCACGAAGTCGGTCACGCCGTTGACCCGGCGCGCGTACCGGCCCACCACGGCGTCGAACCAGCCGCAGCGTCGGGGACGGCCGGTCGTGGTGCCGTACTCGCCGCCCGCCTGGCGCAGAAAGTCACCGCTCTCGTCCAGCAGCTCGGTCGGGAACGGACCCTCGCCCACCCGGGTCGTGTAGGCCTTGAGGATCCCCACCACGCGGTCGATCCGGGTCGGCGGGATGCCGGACCCGGTGCACGCGCCCCCCGCCGTCGCGTTGGATGACGTGACGAACGGATAGGTCCCGTGGTCGACGTCGAGCAGCGTGGCCTGGCCGGCCTCCAGCAGCACCGTCTTGCCGTCGTCCAGCGCCTCGGACAGCAGCAGCGCGGTGTCGCCCACCATCGGGCGCAGGGCGTCGGCGTGGGCTAGGAGCTCCTCCACGACCTCGTCCACCGTCACGGCCCGGCGGTTGTAGACCTTCGCGAGGACCTGGTTCTTCAGCTCCAGCGCGCCCTCGACCTTCTTGCGCAGGATCCCCTCGTCGAACAGGTCCTGCACGCGGACGCCGATCCGGTTCATCTTGTCGGCGTACGTCGGCCCGATGCCGCGGCCGGTAGTGCCGATCCGGCGGCTGCCCAGGAAGCGCTCGGTCACTTTGTCGAGCGTCCGGTTGTACGGCGGGATGATGTGCGCATCGGCGCTCACCACCAGCCGCGAGGTATCGACGCCACGCGCCTGCAACGCCTCGAGCTCCTGGAACAGCACGCCCAGGTCCACCACGACACCGTTGCCGATCACCGGGGTGCAGCCGGGGGTCAGGATGCCGGAGGGCAGCAGGTGCAGCGCGTACTTCTCGTCGCCGATCACGACGGTGTGGCCGGCGTTGTTGCCGCCGTTGAACTTGACGACGTAGTCGACTCGGCTGCCGAGCACGTCGGTGGCCTTGCCCTTGCCCTCGTCGCCCCACTGGGCACCGATGAGCACGATCGCGGGCATGGGAGCACCTGTCCTTCTGGCTGGGTCGGGTCGGCCACGCGCCGTGGCCTCTGGCAGCCCCCGAGGCTACCGAACGTCACCGACGGCGGACGAGATGCCGGTTCGGCTGTCTATGGACGGCGACGGAGCAGCCCGCGTCGCTCGGCGACCGCGCCGAGCTGGAAGCGGGTGTGGACCCCAAGCTCCTCCATCAGCTCCGCTATCCGGCGGCGCACGGTCCGGACCCCGATGCCGAGGTAGCGAGCAATCGCCTCGTCCTTGTAGCCGGTGCCCAGCAGCGTGAGCAGTCGGGTCTCGACGTCCTGCTCCGGGCCGTCGTCCGGCACCGGGTGGCCGCCGGCCCAGGTGTCGTCGAACAGGGCGGTGAAGACCGAGATGAGCAGCGGCATCCGGGACAGCACGGCGGTGCCGCCCGGCGTCCCCCAGCGTGGCGCCGCGAGGACCGCCTCGTCGCCGAACACGGCGAACTCGACCGGCAGGTGCTCGGCCACCCGCTGCCGCTCGCCGAGGCCGCCCCACCGGCGCAGCCAGGCCAGCTGCTCTGGGACGTCCAGCACGCTGGTGGGGTACACCGCGCGCAGCTCGCGACCGGACTGCAGCGCCCGGCGGATGCCCCGCTCCACTTCCGCCTCCACGCCCGGTCCGGTGCCGGGCACGACGTGGAACACGCGAAGGGGACCAGTGGTCGTGCGCAGCATCTCGGCCGCTGTCGCCGTCAGCAGGTCATCGGGCACGGGGTCGAGCGCGCCGGTGTCGAGGGTGTCGATCCGGCCGGCCAGGTGGTCGGCGGAGAAGTCCCCGACGGCCGCAGCGACGTCCTCGAGCTCGCGCTGGCGCAGCTCGAGTCGGGCGGTCTCGCGTTCGACCAGCCGCGACAGCGCCGCCCGCGGGTGCGGCGCGACGAGGTTGCCGTCGATGTCCTGGCGCACCAGCCGCAGCCTGATCAGCGGCAGCATGGCCGCGCGCAGCCGGGCCTCGGTCCAGCCGAGGTCCTCGGCGTGCCAGCGAACGCTCATCCGGTCCTGGCGCAGCACGCTGCGGTAGAGGCGTTCGGCGTCCTCGGCGATGCCGAACGTCGAAAGGACGGTCACCGGACCCCCTGCCCCGTAGCGCACGACCGCGCCATCGCGTCGTGTCGTCATTGGCATGTTAGTGCCAATGGCAAGAAGGAGACACGATTTTCGGCCTCGGCACGGCATCATCGGACCCGGGCGCGGCCGGTGCAGGGGGTCGGCCGCGCCTGACACCGCGGTACGGCCCTCGCCCGTCGCGTCGGAGGAGGGGACCGACGCGACGGCACGCTCGGTCGAGGCGCCGGTCGGCCCGTGCTGGGCCGGCCGGCGTCTGCGGTCAGGCCAGCGCCGCGGCCGCCGCCGGGTCGCAGTCGCGCAGGAACGTGGCGCAGCGCTCGGCCTCGTCCCGCTCCTGGATCGCCTCGGCGGCTCGCCCGAGCGCCCGCAGCGCCCGCAGGAAGCCGCGGTTGGGCACGTGGTCCCACGGGACCGGCCCGTGCCCGCGCCAGCCGCCGCGCCGCAGGGCGTCGAGCCCGCGGTGGTAGCCGGTACGCGCGTAGGCGTACCCCTCGACGGCGCGGCCCGCGTCCAGCGCACGCTCGGCAAGCACCGCCCAGGGCAGGCTGGACGCCGGGTAGCGGGCCGCGAGGTCGGCCGGGTCGGCGCCGTCGTCCAAGGCGCCGGCGACGGTCAGCTCCGGCTGCTCCGGCAGCCGGGTCGGGGGCGGGCCGCCCAGCAGGTTGTCGTGCGTGCTCATGTGCCCATCGTGCCCGATCGCCGGACGCGCCCGACCGCCGGACGCGCGCCGCCCACCGGACGTGCCGAACGCCCGGCGGCGCGCCTGGCCCACCCCTTTGCTCACGAGCGACGCCGATACTCCTCAGCAACGCCAGTCAGCGCGCCGAAAGCCGCCACGGGCGGCGCCGCTCGTGAGCAACGGCGCCGCTCGTGAGCAAGGGGTCAGCGCAGGCGCTGGCCGGCGGCGGACAGGTGCTCGCAGGCCTCGACGACGCGCGCGGACAGCCCTGCCTCGGCGGCCTTGCCCCAGGCGCGCGGGTCGTACGCCTTCTTGTTGCCGACCTCGCCGTCGATCTTCAGCACGCCGTCGTAGTTCTTGAACATGTGGTCGACGACCGGCCGGGTGAACGCGTACTGGGTGTCGGTATCGATGTTCATCTTCACCACGCCGAAGGACACCGCGGCCGCGATCTCCTCCGCCGTGGACCCCGAACCACCGTGGAAGACCAGGGCGAACGGCTTGTCCCCGCCGTGCTTGTCGGCCACCGCCTGCTGCGCCGCCTGCAGGATCTCCGGGCGCAGCTTGACGTTGCCGGGCTTGTAGACGCCGTGGACGTTGCCGAAGGTCAGCGCGGTCATGTACCGGCCGTTCTCACCCAGGCCCAGCGCCTCCGCCGTCGCCAGCGCGTCCTCCGGGGTCGTGTAGAGCTTGTCGTTGATCTCGCCGACGACGCCGTCCTCCTCGCCACCGACCACGCCGACCTCGATCTCGAGGATCACGCGGGCCTCGGCCGCCTGCTCTAGCAGCTCGCGGGCGATCTTCAGGTTCTCCTCCAGCGGCACCGCGGAGCCGTCCCACATGTGCGACTGGAACAGCGGCTCCCCGCCGCGGCCGACCCGCTCCTTCGAGAGCGCCAGCAGCGGCCGGACGAAGCCGTCGAGCTTGTCCTTCGGGCAGTGGTCGGTGTGCAGGGCGATGTTGACGTCGTAGTTCTTGGCGACCTCGCGGGCGTACGCCGCGAGCGCGACCGCACCGGTGACCATGTCCTTCACCGTCGGGCCGGACAGGTACTCGGCGCCGCCCGTCGACACCTGCACGATGCCGTCGCTCTCCGCGTCGGCGAAGCCGCGGATCGCCGCGTTGAGCGTCTGCGACGACGTCACGTTGATGGCCGGGTAGGCGAACGACCTCTCCTTGGCCCGGTCCAGCATCTCGGCGTAGACCTCGGGCGTGGCGATGGGCATGACGATGGGCTCCCTTGCGTCCGTTCACGGCGGTCCCGCGGCGCGTGCGGGCCGACCCTGACCACAACCTAAGGCAGAGCGACCCGGGGCCGCACGCCTGTCACCCCTCGGTGGTGCGACTCAGCCACTCCAGTGCGAGCAGGTAGCCCTGGACGCCGAGCCCAGCCACGACACCGGTGGCCACCGGCGAGACGTAGGAGTGCCGCCGGAACTCCTCCCGGGCGTGGACGTTGCTGATGTGCACCTCCACCAGCGGGGCGGTGAGCATGGCGCAGGCGTCCCGGAGGGCCACCGACGTGTGGGTCCACGCGGCCGGGTTCAGCACGACGGCGGACCCGTCGTCGGCCGCCTCGTGCAGCCAGCCGAGCAGCTCGTGCTCTGCGTCGGTCTGCCGGACGTCGACGTCCAGCCCGAGCTGCTCCCCAGTGCTTTGGCAGAGCTCCACCAGCTCGGCGTACGTCGTCGTGCCGTACTTCTCCGGCTCGCGACGGCCGAGCCGTCCCAGGTTGGGGCCGTTCAGCACCAGAACTCGCACCCGCGCAGCCTAACGACGGCTCAGAGCCGCTCCGCCAGCTTGCGGCACGCCACCTGCACGGGGTCGAGGGTCGACGAGAACGGCGGCGCGTACGCGAGGTCGGCGGCCGCGACGTCGTCAACCGTCAGGCCGGCCCACAGCCCCATCGCCAGGACGTCGACCCGCTTGCCCGTGCCTGAGCCGCCGACCAGCTGCCCGCCCAGCAGCCTTCCGGTGCCACGCTCCCCGAGGACCTGAACGGTCATCGGGCGCGCTTGGGGCATGTAGCCCGCGGTCGTGGTCGAGTCGATGGTCACGACGTCGGCGTCCAGGCCCACCTTGGCGGCCCAGGCCGGCAGCAGGCCGGTGCGGGCCACGTCGGCGTCCCCGGTGCGGGTGATGGCGGTACCGACCGATCCCGCGAACCGCGCCGAGCCGCCGCCGAGGTTCGTGCCGGCCACCCGGCCCGCCTTCGTCGCATGCGTGGCGAGCGGGGTGAACCAGTGCTGTCCCAGCACGCGGTCCCAGACCTCGCAGCAGTCCCCGGCCGCCCAGACGCCGTCGGCCAGGCGCTGCCGGTCGTCGGGCACCAGCCCGCCGTGGGCGCCGACCGGCAGCCCGGCCCCGGTCGCGAGCCCGACCCGAGCCCGGACGCCCACCGCCACCGCGACGACGTCGACGTCGTGCTCCTCGCCACCCAGGCAGGCGGCGCCGACCTGGCCGTGGGGGCCGTGATCGAGCCCGTCGACCTCGGTGCTGGTGATCACCGTGATCCCGGCCTTCTCCAGCGCCTGGCGTACCAGTGCGCCCATGCTCGGGTCCAGCGAGCTGGACAGCGGCTCGACGCCGCGGGTGACCAGCGTCGTCTCCAGGCCCCTTCGCGCGAACGACTCCGCCGCCTCCACGCCGATGTAGCCGCCGCCCACGACGAGAGCGCGCTTGGGGACAACGCCGGTGACGCCGTCCAGCAGCGACTGCCAGGCCGCGCCGTCGTCCATGGTTCGCAGCGGCAGGACGCCGGGCATGCCGCAGGACCAGTCCGGCCGGATGTCGGCCGCCCCCGTGGCCAGCAGGACGTCGTCGAAGCCGATCCGCTCCTCGCCCTCGTGGCCGCGCACGGTGACGGTGCCTCGGTCGAGGTCGAGGTCCACGGCCTCGGTGCGCAGCCGCAGGTCGATCCCCGCGCGCCGGTGCTCCTCCGCCGTCCGCGCCACCAGGTCGTCAGGCCCCCCGACGTCTCCAGCGACCCAGTACGGCAGGCCGCACGCGCTGTACGACGTGTGCGTGCTGAGCTCCACCGCGACGACCTCGAGGTCGCACCCGGTCCGCCGCGCCGTCCGCAGCGCCTGGTGCGCGGCGCTCATCCCAGCCGCGTCCGCGCCCACCACGACCAGCCGTCGCGCCATCGGGGCTCCTCGACGTCAAGTGGCACCCACGTGCCCGATGCCGACATCATCGCAGCATGAGCACCCCTCGACCGGTGGACTGCTGGCTCACCGACATGGACGGGGTGCTCGTCCACGAAGAGCAAGCCATCCCGGGCGCCAGCGACTTCATCGCGGCGCTGCAGGCGTCCGGGCGCCGCTTCCTGGTGCTGACGAACAACTCGATCTACACCCCGCGCGACCTGCGGGCCCGGCTGTCGACCAGCGGCATCGACATCCCGGAGGAGTCGATCTGGACGTCGGCGCTGGCCACGGCGAAGTTCCTGGACGACCAGCGCCCCGGCGGGACGGCGTACGTGATCGGCGAGGCCGGCCTGACCACGCCGCTGCACGACATCGGCTACGTGCTGACCGAGCGCAACCCCGACTACGTCGTCCTCGGGGAGACCCGCACCTACTCGTTCGAGGCGATCACCCGCGCGATCCGGCTGATCGAGGGCGGCGCGCGGTTCATCGCCACGAACCCCGACGTCAGCGGGCCGTCGATCGAGGGCTCGCTCCCCGCGACCGGCGCGGTCGCCGCGCTGATCAGCCGCGCGACCGGCGTCGAGCCGTACTACGTCGGCAAGCCGAACCCGCTGATGATGCGCAGTGCCCTCAACACGCTCGACGCGCACTCGGAGACCACCGTGATGATCGGCGACCGGATGGACACCGACATCATCAGCGGCCTGGAGGCTGGCATGCGGACGGTCCTCGTGCTGACCGGCTCGACCAGGGCCACGCAGGTGGACCGGTTCCCGTACCGGCCGACCCGCGTGGTCGACTCGATCGCCGACCTGGTGGAGCTGGTGGGCACCCTCACCCCCGTCGACTGACCGGCAGCCCCCTCCAACATTGATCCACATCGGGGCTCAAGGGGGACGGCGGGCTCGCCGAGAACCTTCCTGACGACGCAAAGGCCGGGCAGATCCCGGCCGCCCTCGGGGGGCGCCGTCGTCGAACACGGCCGGCGAGCCAACGCCGGTCCGGAACGGAAGGCACTCCATGACCAACCCCGTCGCTCGTCGCACCGCCGCTCTGCTCGCCGCCGCGGCCATGACCGTCGGCCCCGTCGTCACGGCCGGCCCTGCCCTGGCTCACGGGTCGCACTCCAAGAAGGCCCCCAGCTGCACCATCACCGCCACCCAGCGGACCGAGGCGAGCGACGCGCTGGCCGCCCTGAAGCTGCGCCTCGCCGGCCACAAGCCGACCCTCGAGGAGCGCAAGGCGCTGCAGAGCGCCATCGCCGAGCTGTGGTCCGCGACCCGCCAGGTCCGGATGACCGACGCCGTCCGCAAGGCCAAGCGCGCCGAGTACGCCGCGCTGGCCGACTCGCTGCGGACGGCCACCACCGCCGAGCAGCGCACCGCCATCCGCGCCGAGCTGCGCGCGATTCGGGTCGAGCTCGCGGCGGCCCGCCCGACCCGCGCCGAGCTGCGCGCGATGGAGCAGAAGATCCGCGACCTGAAGGTCGCGCTCCGCGCCAAGCCGACCAAGGCCGAGAAGCGGCAGATCCTGTCCCAGATCAAGGCGCTCAAGGCCACCCTCGCCTGCGCCACCGCGACGACCACCCCGGGCACCAACCCCGCCTGAGGTCCGCACCGCCGCGGTACGCGAGGAGGCGGCCGGCACGCAGCACCGCTGCGGACCGGCCGCCTCGTCGTCGTCCCGCGGACCGCCGAACACCCCGACCCGGCCGCACGGGACGCCGAGGTGGCAGGATCGGGCCTGGCAGGGACCGCCGTCCCGGCCCTCCGCCGTGCGGGCGCCCACACGACCGGGGCCCGCGATGCGATCCTCGGCGGGGTCGGGGCCCCACCGGGCCCGAGCGGGCCACGGGAGGTCAGGTGCGGCTGCGGGACCGGCTGGACGGGCAGCGCATCCTGCTCACCGGCGTCACCGGCTTCGTCGGTGAGGCGCTGCTGCAGCGGCTGCTCACCGACCTGCCCGGCGCCCAGCCCGTGGTGCTGGTGCGGCCCAAGGCCGGACAGCCCGGTCGGGATCGCGTGGAGGCGCTGCTGAGGAAGAAGACCTTCGCCGCCGCTGCCGAGCGGGATGGCGGCGCCGCTCGGCTGCTGGAGCGCGTGGGCGTGATCGAGGGCGACCTCGGGGACGTCCCCGAGCTTCCGGACGACCTCGACGTCGTCGTCCACTGCGCCAGCGACGTGTCGTTCGACCCGCCGATCCAGGACGCCTTCACCACCAACGTGCTCGGCACCCACGGCCTGGTGACGCGAGTGGTGCAGGCCGCGCAGTCCGGCGGGCGCCCGATCCACTACGTCCACGTCTCGACGGCGTACGTCGGCGGGTACCGACGCGGGCCGGTGCCGGAGAGGTCGGTCGCCCACGACGTCGACTGGCGCACCGAGCGGGACGCCGGGCTGCGGCTGGCGCAGCGGATCGAGGACGACTCCCGGCAACCAGCGCTGCTCACCGAGCTCAGCGCGGCCGCCAAGCGCGAGCACGGCCGGGCAGGTCCCATGACCACCGCTGAGGACGCCGAACGGCGCCGGCGGGACTGGGTCCGCGACCAGCAGAAGGCAGCAGGCGGCGAGCGCGCCCGCAGCCTGGGCTGGACCGACGTGTACACGTTCACCAAGGCCATGGGCGAGCGCGTGGTCGAGGAGCTGACCTCCGGCTCCAGCCCCGACCTGCCGGGTGCGCCGGCGATCCCGGTCAGCATCGTCCGGCCGAGCATCATCGAGTCCGCTCTCGCCGTGCCCTACCCCGGCTGGATCGAGGGCTACAAGATGGCCGACCCGGTCATCATGGCGTACGGGCGTGGCGAGCTGCCGGACCTGCCGGCCGCCCCCGACGGCACAATGGACATCGTCCCCGTCGACCACGTCGTCAACGCCCTGCTCGCGGTCTGCGCCACCGTCCCGGAGCCGGGGACGCCCCAGTACTTCCACGTCGCATCCGGCGCCCGCAACCCGCTCACCTTCCAGCGCCTGTACGAGCTGGTGCGCGAGCACTTCGAGAAGCACCCCTTCGACATCGGCGAGCGGGGCGCGGTGCAGCTGGCGACCTGGCGGTTCCCCATGGCCCAGAAGGTGGAGCGGCTGCTGACACAGGGTGAGACCGCGCACCGCCTGGCCGACCGGGCGCTGGGCCTGATGCCACGCAGCGAGCGGGTCCGCGACCTTGCGCGCGACCTCGACAAGACGCGCGACCGGCTGGAGTTCCTGCGCCGCTACCTCGAGCTGTACCGGGCATACACGCAGGTCGAGCTGCAGTTCACCGACGACAACACGCTGGCCCTGCACCGCGCGCTCGACCCCGCCGACCTGGAGCCGTTCGGCTTCGACACCGCCGTCGTCGACTGGGCGGAGTACATCCGCGACATCCACTGCCCGGCCGTCACGGCGCCCATCCGCAAGTACGATGCGCTGCGCAAGCGTCGCCAGTCCACCGGCGACCCCGCACCGCGCCGGCTCGACGGTGACCCCGAGGGGGTTCTCGCCGTCTTCGACATGGACGGCACGTTGCTGTCCAGCAACGTCATCGAGACGTATCTGTGGCTCCGGATGCCGGAGCTCGACGGCGCCGGGCGGGTCCGTGAGGTGAGCCGGATGCTGCGCAGCCTGCCGTCGTACCTGGCGGCGGAGCGCAGGGACCGCGGCAGCTTCCTGCGCGCGGTCTACCGCCGGTACGCCGGCGCGGAGCCGCATGAGCTGGATGCGCTCGTCGACGATGTGGTGGCGCCGCACGTGCTGGAGCGGGCCAGCGGCGCCGCGCTGCGCCGGGTGCGCGAGCACCGCGCGGCGGGGCACCACACGGTCCTGCTCACCGGTGCCATCCGTCCGCTGACCCGGCCGCTGGCACCGCTGTTCGACACCGTCGTGGCCGCGGAGCTGGCGGTGGGGGACGGGGGCCGCGCGACCGGCGTCCTGGCCAGTCCACCGCTCGTCGGCGAGTCGCGCGCGGCCTGGCTGGTGCGGTTCGCCGAAGTGAACGGCTACGACCTGTCCCGCTCGTATGCGTACGCCGACAGCCACTCCGACCTGCCGATGCTGCGCGCCGTCGGCCGACCCACCGCCGTCTCCCCGGACGTCACGCTGTACCGAGCGGCTCGAGCCGCCCGGTGGCCGGTGGAGACCTGGCGGACGCCGCCCGCCATCGCCCGCCACCGCGTGCCCGACCTCAGCCACGACCGGACGGGGGTAGGCCTGCCGTGATGCTCGCGCTGGAGATGTTCCGCTCGATCCCCCGTTACGCCGCATCGCGCGCCGTGGGCAACCGGATGCCGGGCCTGCTGGTCGGCCCGATGGCTCCGGTGCGGCTCGTCACCCGCGACGAGCCCACGATGCGGCGTCCAGGCTGGGCCCGGGTGCGACCGTTGCTGTCCGGCATCTGCGGCTCCGACCTCGGCGCGGTGACCGGCTCGACGTCGCTGTACTTCTCCGCGCTGGTGTCGATGCCGTTCGTGCCGGGACACGAGGTCGTCGGTGAGCTGGTCGACGACTGCGACGACCTCCCGGCCGGCACTCGGGTGGTCGTGGACCCGGTACTGGCCTGCGCCACACGGGGCCTCGACCCCTGCACCTCTTGCCGGTCCGGACGCACGAACCTGTGCGACCACGTGACGGTGGGGCACCTTTCCCCCGGGCTGCAGACCGGCTTCTGCCACGACACCGGAGGCGGCTGGGGCGAGCGGCTCACCGCACACCGGTCCCAGCTGCACGCCGTCCCGGACGGGCTGGACGACGAGCGGGCGGTGCTCGTCGAGCCGCTGGCCTGTGCCGTGCAGCTGGCACGCCGGGCGCAGGTGCCGGCAGGGGGAAGCGTCCTGGTCTCGGGTGCTGGCGCCGTGGGGCTGTTCGCCGTGCTCGCGCTGCGCGAGCTCACCGACGCCGGGCGGATCACCGTGATCGCCAAGCACGGGCACCAGGCCGACCTCGCCCGAGCCTTCGGCGCCACGGACGTCGCCGCTCCGGACGAGGCCATGCGCGCCGTCCGCCGCACCACGCGGGCGATGCGGGTGGCGCCGAGGGACCTGCCCCCACTGGCGCAGCGCCGGGTGGGCGGGTCGGAGATGCTGCTCGGCGGGGTGGACGTCGGCGTCGACGCGGTCGGCTCGACCTCCTCGCTCGACACGGTGCTGCGGTCGACCCGCGCGGGCGGCCGGGTGGTGCTGTCCGGCATGCCGAGCGGCGCCGACCTGTCTCCGGCCTGGTTCCGCGAGCTCGAGGTGGCCGGCACCTACGCCTCCACGGGCGACGCCTTCGACGTCGCGATGCGGCTCGCGGCCGAGGCGCCGCTCGACGGCGTCGTCGGCGGCCGCTACCCGCTGCACCGCTGGCGGGAGGCCTTGGACCACGCGCACTCGGCGGGCCGCCTGGGCACCGTCAAGGTCTGCTTCGACGTCCGGAGCCGAGCATGAGCACCATCGTGAGGAGATCGCTGTGAGCCGCCCCGGGTTCGTGCTGGAGGTCGACGACCGGACGCCGCCCCTCGTCGTCCACGAGGGCGAGGGTTTCCGCCTGGAGAGCTTTCCGCGCGGGACCCGCGTCGTCTACCCGCCGGAGCCGCTGCCGTCCATCCGGGACGTCGACGGCGCCATCCGCCGCGCGCTGCTCGAGCCGGCGAACAGTGAGCCGCTTCCGGCCCTCCTGCGCGCCGGCATGCGGCTGACCATCGCCTTCGACGACATCTCGATCCCGCTCCCGCCGATGGCGAAGCCTGACATCCGGCAACGGATTCTCGAGCAGGTGCTCACCATGGCCGCGGAGGCGGGCGTGGACGACGTCGAGATCATCTCGGCGAACGCGTTGCACCGCAGGCTCACCGCCGCGGAGCTCAAGGACATCGTCGGCGAACGCGTGTTCCGCTCCTTCTTCCCGCAGGGCGCGCTGTACAACCACGACGCCGAGGACGCGGCGAACATGCTGCACATCGGCGAGACCGACCGCGGCGAGGTCGTCGAGATCAACAGGCGAGCCGCCGAGAGCGACCTGCTCGTTTACGTCAACGTCAACCTGGTCGCCATGGACGGCGGCCACAAGTCGGTGCCGATCGGGCTGGCGGGCTACCGCAGCCTGCGGCACCACCACAACAGCCACACGATGGTCCACTCGCGGTCGTTCATGGACCACACGAAGTCCGCCATGCACCACTCCGCGTGGCGGATGGGACGGCTGCTGGCCGACCACCTGAAGATCTTCACGATCGAGACGACGCTCGACAACAACGTCTTCCCCTCGCCGTACGAGTTTCTGCAGAAGCGGGAGTGGGAGTGGGGCGTCCGTGACCAGGCCTCGATGCTGGCGGCCCGCCGCGGCCTGGCCCTGGCGCCGAAGGGCATGCGGCACAGGCTGTTCCAGGGCATCCGGGCGCCGTACGGGCTGACCGGCGTCAACGCCGGCGAGACCGAGGCCGTGCACGAGCTGACCGTGGCGAGGGTGCACCAGCAGCAGCTGGTGGAGGTCCGGGGACAGAGCGACGTGCTCGTGCTCGGCGTCCCTTACGTCGGGCCCTACAACGTGAACTCCACGATGAATCCGATCTTGGCCACCTGCATGGGGCTGGGCTACTTCTTCAACAGCTACCGGGGGCAGCCGGTCGTCCGCCGGGGTGGAGCGGTGATCCTGTACCACCCGGTCGAGCCGGACTTTCACCAGCTGCACCACCCGAGCTACGTGGACTTCTACGAGGAGGTCCTCTCGACGTCCACCGACCCGGCCGTCATCGAGGCGAAGTTCGAGGAGCAGTACGCGACCGACCCCTGGTACGTGCACCTGTACCGCACCTCGCACGCGTACCACGGCGTGCACCCGTTCTATATGTGGTACTGGGCGGCTCACGCCATGGACCACGTCGGCGACGTGGTGTGGGTGGGCGCCGACCGCCGCGCGGTGGAGCGGATGGGGTTCCGGGCCGCCTCGACGCTGCAGGATGCGCTGGAGATGGTGTCCGGCACGGTCGGCCGCTCGCCGTCGATCACCTACCTGCGGAACCCGCCGCACCTGATCGCGGACGTGCGATGAAGACCCCAGTGACCGGGCCGGTCGGCCACGTCACCCGGCACCTGCTGACTGGCGCGCTGCTCAAGGGTGCCCGCGAGGACGTCCGGATGGTGGCGCGCGGCTGGCGCTGGGGTCGGCGCTCGATGGTGCCGCGGTCGGCGGAGCCCTACGTCCTGCCGAAGCAGGTGGAGCCGTTCCCCACGGCGTGGGCCCGGACGCCCGTCGCCGCGGCGGTGCGGGACGGTGTCCAGCGCTTCGGCCTCGCGCCGCTGCTGCGCGCGGAGGTGACGCCGACCGTGCACGGGCTGGACGTCCTCGACCGGCTGGACCGGCCGGTGGTGTTCGTCGCCAACCACACATCGCACCTCGACACCCCGCTCATCCTGTGCTCGCTGCCGGACGCCTGGCGCCGGCGGACGGCCGTGGCCGCCGCGGCCGACTACTTCTTCGACACCTGGTGGCGCGCCACCGGCTCGGCGATGGTGTTCAACACGTTCCCGATCGAGCGGCGGTCCGGAACGCTGTCATCGACTCCCGGCGAGCTGCTGGACGACGGCTGGAACGTGGTGGTGTTCCCCGAGGGCACGCGGTCGCCGGATGGCTGGACGCACAAGTTCCACCACGGCGCGGCCTTCCTGGCGCTGCGACACCAGGTGCCGGTGGTGCCGATCGGGATTCGTGGGTCGTTCGCCGCGATGCCCCGCGGCCGCGGCTGGCCGGTGCCCGGTCGGCCGGCCGTCACCGTGCGCTTCGGGGAGCCGCTGCGGCCGGAGGTGGGCCAGGGGCCGCGCGAGTTCGGCGGCCGCATCGAGTCAGGGGTGGCACGGCTTCTGGACGAGGACGCCACTACCTGGTGGGAGGCCACCCGCCGAGCCGCTGCGGGCAGCACACCGTCGTCGTCCGGCCCGGACGCCGCCCCCTGGCGCCGGGTCTGGGCGCAGACCGCGCCGCCCGCCGTCCGGTCGCACCGTCGCGTTTGGGGCTGAGCGTCTCTTTCGTCCCGTAGTGCGCGGTTCTCCCCACGGGCGGACCATGAGCACGGTGGTGCGGCTAAGCACCGGCCGAAGCGCGAGGGGGCACCATGGACGACCTGACCCGCCGCCAGCTGCTGAGGGTGACCGGTGCAAGTGCGGCGGCGGTCAGCGCGTCCCTGCTGGGGGCCACGCCGACGCTGCGGCCCAGCGCGGCGCGGGCGGCCACCGCGGCGTGGAACCACGACCCGGCGTCACGCATCGGTCCTCACCACTGGGACGACATCGGGTACCCGACCTGCGGCAGCGGCGCGCGGCAGTCCCCGATCGACGTCCGTACCGGCCGCGTGGTCGTCGAGCCCGGCCGGCCACTGCGGCTGCGCTACCCGGTGTCCGAGCTCACGGTCGAGAACACCGGCCACGTGGTGGAGGTGCCGATCCCGGAAGGTGTCCGGGCGACGATGCGCCTCGACGGCGAGCGCTACGAGTTCGCTCAGGTGCACTTCCACGCGCCCGCGGAGCACGCGGTCAACGGGCGCCTGGCCGACGTGGCGGCGCACTTCGTCCACCGCAGCGCGGAGGGGCAGCTGGCCGTCGTAGGCGCCTTCTTCCGTCGAGGTCCACGCGCCAATGAGCTGCTGGACAGGATCCTGCTGGCGGCGCCGCTCACCGCCGGGGAGCACGCCGACATCGGAGACGCCAGCCTGGCCGAGCTGTTCGAGGACGTCCGCCGGGTCACGGTGCGACGCCGGGGCCGAGTGCGGGTGCGCTCTTTCTACGGCTACGGCGGGTCGCTCACGACGCCTGGCTGCACGGAGGGCGTCCGCTGGTCCCTGCTCACCGCCCCCGGCCAGGTCTCCGACGCCGCCGTCGAACACTTGCACCGGGTCATCTCGCGGTTCCCCCGCTACGGCGGCTACCCGAACAACAACCGGCCGCTGCAGCCGCTCAACGGGCGGGTCGTGCGGCTCCGGGTCGCTCGGCACCAGGGCTCAGCCCGGCAGCGGGACTGAGCCCGGCAGCGGGAGCCCGGCCGACAGGAGCAGGGCCGGCCGACCGCCGGGCCCGACGGCGTCCGGCGCCGTTGGTCCTGTCGGCCGGGCTCGCGCGGGCTCGTCGTCAGGCCGGCGGGACGCCGTGCCGGCGCACCCAGGCATGCATGGCGATCGCGGCGGCCGCGCCCGCGTTGATCGACCGGGTCGACCCGAACTGGGCGATGGACAGCACGGCGTCGCAGGCCTCGTGCGCCGCAGCGGACAGGCCGGGCCCCTCCTGCCCGAGCAGCAGCACACACTCGCGGGGCAGCGGGTAGCCCTCCAGCGGCACGGCCCCTGGCAGGTTGTCGACTCCCAGCACGGGCAGCTGCCGCTCACGGGCCCACGCCAGCAGGTCTGCGACGCCGGGATGGTGCAGCACGTGCATGTAGCGGTCGGTCACCATCGCACCGCGGCGGTTCCACCGCCGGTTCCCCACCACGTGCACCGTGGCGGCGTTGAAGGCGTTCGCCGTCCGGACCACCGAGCCGATGTTCAGGTCGTGCCGCCAGTTCTCGACGGCGACGTGCAGCGGGTGCCGGGTGCGGTCGAGGTCGGCCACGATCGCGTCGACCCGCCAGTACCGGTAGCGGTCGACGACGTTGCGCCGGTCACCCTCGGCCAGCAGCTGCGGGTCGTACCGCTCGTCGTCCGGCCACGGTCCCTCCCACGGCCCGACACCGACCGCCTGCACAACCTCCACACGCCGAGGGTACGGGGACCCTTCAACGAGTCGCCTACCCTGGACGGGTGACCACCGCACTCGGCCCCGCGTGGCTCGACTCCCAGCACCTGCTCCAGTCGCTCGGCGGCTTCGCCCTGTGGGGCACGGCCATCGTGCTGTTCGTCGAGTGCGGCGTCTTCGCCTTCTTCCTGCCGGGCGACTCGCTGCTGTTCACGGTCGGCCTGTTCGTCGGCCGAGGCAACATTCACCACTCGCTGTGGCTGGTCTGCCTGATCCTGACGGCCGCGGCGTTCGCGGGGAACGTGGTGGGCTACGAGATCGGCCGCAAGGCGGGGCCCGCGCTGTTCAACCGCCCGGACTCGCGCATCTTCAAGCAGCAGTACGTCGACCAGACCGTCGCGTTCTTCGACAAGTACGGTCCCCGAGCCATCGTGCTGGCCCGGTTCGTGCCGATCGTCCGCACCTTCATCACGGTGACCGCGGGAGTCGGCCGGATGAACCGGCGCAAGTTCCTCACCTACACCGGCATCGGCGCCGTGATCTGGGCCACGGGGATCACCGTGCTGGGCTACTTCCTCGGCTCTGTCGCGTTCATCGCCAACAACCTCGAGGCCATCGCGCTGCTGATCGTCGCGATCTCGGTGCTGCCGATGGTGGTCGAAGTGCTGCGGGCGCGGTCCAAGCGGCGCGACCCGCGGTACGACGAGGCGCACGAGCGACAGGCCGTCCTGGACGACGACGTCCGCGGCTGAGCGCACGGTCCTCCGTCCGCTCAGCGGCTGGAGTCCGCTCAGCGGCTGGATCCCTCAGCCGTCCTCGCGGTCGGGGCTCTCCAGCCGGAAGAAGTTGCTTTGGGTCCCGTCCTTGCGAGTCTCCTGGTAGAGAAAGTTCAGCCGCCGGGCGTCGAAGGTCTCGAACCACTCGTCCCAGCTCACGTGCCGAAGCTGCTCGGAGTCCCCGCCGAAGTCGAATCTGAGCACGCCGAGGTGGTCACCGTGCTCGGTTCCCTCGACGGTGGCCGGGACGGCGTCGCGATCCTGCGCCCACTGCCGGATCACCTCATGGCTCGTCGTCGCCAGGCTGCGGCCTTCCCGCTCGGGCTCGTCCCCGGGTGAGGTGACCTCCTGCGAGTACTTGACCGATCGGGACGTCTGCTCGCCGGTGCGCACGCGTCCCTCGTCGGGACCCGCGTCGCCGGGCTGCCCGGCCTCCCCGCCGCCGGCCTCGCTCGGCGCTCCGCCATCGTCCGACTGCTGCTGGGCCTCGGAGATGGCCTGCACGAGCTCCTCCTTGCGCAGGGACGAGCTCGACTCGACGTCTTCCGCTTTCGCCCGCTCCCGCAGCTGGTCCACCTTGAGCCCGCGCAGCTCGGTCTCGCTGACGTCCGGCGTCCCGGGCGTCTGGTTGCCCGGCTCCTGCTCGCTCATCGATCCCTCCAGCGTCGCCCCGGCATCTTCCACCGGACGGCGTACCCGCCGACGGCCTGGTCAAGCGTCGTCGAGCGTCATGGCGTGGCGCGGCTCGGGGCCCAGCTGCACCGGGCCTACCCGGGCCCTACCCGGCCGCCTTCTGCTCCGCGGCGATGGCCGTGATCGGCGTCGTGTCGCTGCGCTTGAGCGCGTCGAAGACCGTGCCCGCCTTCGCCTCGTCCCACAGGACGACCGACCCGGCGCCGGCCCGGCGGGCGGTGCCCGTCACCGGCACGGTCAGGGACACCCCGCCCGACCCAGCGCTCGACTTCATGCCGAGCAGGAAGCGCGCCAGCGCGACCTGGCCCATCTGGTCGTCCACGGTCAGCGACGACCCGCCGGCCCGGGCCAGCGGGAAGGTGCGGAACGGGTTGACCAGCGTGGTGGGGGCGCTGGCCTTGCCGACGATGGCGGCCAGCACCTCACGCTGGCGCTCGACCCGGCCCAGGTCGCCGCGTGGGTCGGAGTACCGGGCCCGGGCGTAGCCGAGCGCCACCTTGCCGTCGGCCTGCTGGCACCCCTTCTTCAGGTTGATGCCGGCGTTCTTGTCGTTCATCGCGCGCTTGGGGCAGATTTGCACGCCGCCCACGGCGTCGACCATGGTGGCGAAGCCGCCGAAGCCGATCTCCACGTAGTCGTCGATCTGGACGCCGGTGGCCCCCTCCAGGCTCTGCGCCAGCAGCTTCGCGCCACCGAACGAGTACGCCGAGTTGAGCTTGTTGGAGCCGTGGCCCGGGATCGGCACGTAGGAGTCCCGCGGGACGCTCATCAGCACGGTCGGCCCACCCGAGGCCGGCACGTGCAACAGCATGATCGTGTCGGTGCGCTTGCCGAAGGTGTCGCCGCCCGTGTGCAGCTCACGCTGCTGCGCCTTGGTGAGCCCCTTGCGGGAGTCCGAGCCGACCACGAGGTACGTGCGCCCCGGCGTAGAGGCGACCCCACCGGACAGGACGGCCGTACGAGTGAGGCTCTGCCAAGCCGTGGCGGCCACTGCGAACGGGTACACCAGGACCGCGATCACGAGCAGCAGGACGAGGGTGCGCACCAGCCGGCGCCGACGATGCCGAGGAGGTCCCGGCGTCGGCAGAACCCGAGCCTGCTGCGGCCGGGACCCGGCGCGAGACCGTCCACCGGGCGGCGGCCCCAGGGGTCCTACCGGAGGCGGTCCCCCGGGTCGCTGGGCGCTCCGGCCGTCTTCGCGGCGCGATCCGGGCGGCAGGACGCCGGCCCCGGGCGGGGCGTCCGGCGTCCGGCCGGAGCCGGCACGAGAGGCGTCGCGAGAGGCGTCGCGAGAGGTGGAGCCAGGTGCAGGCCGACGCGACCCCGTCCCGACCGGTATGACCTGCGTTCGGTCCGGGTCGTACGGTCGCTGATCTTCTGCCATGCGGACCAGGGTAGAGCCCTGACCAGGGACGTCTCGTCGGCGACCGCCGGGCGGGGTTCCCTCGGTGAGCCACGATTCGGCTCTTTCGGCCCGATCGTGGCAACGGCCGCTGGTGTGGCGAAGCGCCTTGCCACGATGACGGCGATTCGCCCGGGACCGCCGGGAGCCGCGCTCCCCGAGGGGCTGGGAACCCGCCGGCGCCGCACTGCGCCAGGGGCCGGCAACCGCCCGGAGCCACACCCCCCGCCGGGTGGGGTCACCTCCGTGCACCGCGATTCGGCTCATTCGGCCAGATCGTGGCAACGGCTGCTGCTGCGGCGAAGTGCGTTGCCACGATCACGCCAATTCCCCGGGAACCGCCGTGCCGCGCCCACCGGCGGGCGTGCGGCGTCACTCCGCGACAGGTTACGCCTAGACCGTCCGGCCCTGCCGGTCCCGCGGCAGCAAACGCACGGTCGGCAGGGCGGGCGCGCGAAGCGGGTCGGCGCCGCAGCCCGGCACGGTCCCGAAGCGCCGGCCGGCCGCCCAGTCCTCGCGCGCCTGCACGATCTCCTCGTGCGAGGTGCCGACGAAGTTCCACCA
>DATFPQ010000122.1:0-6021 GCA_035264765.1 Actinomycetales bacterium
CCGTCACCATCACTGAGGGCCGACCCGTGTTCGTGCCACCGGCCTGGCTCGACCCGACCAGGTCACCGCGCGGACCCACCGACCCCGAAGCGGCCTGAGGCCGAGGTTCCCTGAACGCGATGCCAAGGCCGATCCCTACGCCGTCGGGTAGGCATGCCAAGGCTGATCCCTACGCGATGGCCGCCTCAGGCTCGACGGCACACTGCGACGCGGTCGCGACAGCGACGACCTCGAACCACACGACCTTGCCGTGCTGCCCGGTCACCTCCCAGCCCCACCGGTCGGCGATCGTCTCGACAAGCCACAGCCCACGGCCGCCCTCGTCCTCCATCGAAGGGTGCTCGACATGAGGAAGAGCGTCCTCCTCGTCGCACACGCGAACGATCAGCCGCTCGCCATCGAGGTCGACCTCGACACCCACCATCCCGTGCGCGTGCCGGATGGCGTTGGTGGTGAGCTCGGTGAGCAGCAGGGCGACGTCATCAAGCACCCCGGCGCCCATGCCCCAGGCGCGCAGGGCTGCCATGGTGCACAAGCGGGCCGCCGGCACGGACTCGAGCGAAGGGGGCAGCTGGACGCAGGCGATCGGCTGTGCGGTCACCCGTGCCCCCCTTGTGGTGATCGGCTCGACTCCACGAGGGTACCCGCGGCCGCCGGGCCCGGAAGTGAATTGAAGCGTTCGGCCACGGTCAGACCGCTACGGCCAGGACGGCCACGTCGTCCTCGCTGTCCCCGAGCGTCGCCACCAGGTAGTCGACGAGGTCGTCCACGTCGTCCGGTCCCTCGCCGAGCGCCTTGCGGAGCCGGGCCAGGCCCTCGTCCAGGCTCTCGCCGCGCCGCTCGACCAGCCCGTCCGTGTAGGCGAGCAGGGTCGAGCCGGGCTCCAGGACGAGCTCGGCCGTGGTGCGCGGCCCATCCGCGACGCCGAGCAGCACTCCCTCGGCGCCGTCCAGGACGACCGTGGTCCCGTCGGGACAGCGTGCCATGAGCGGCGGGTGTCCCGCGCTGCTGTACCGCAGCCGCCAGCCCGCCTTCCCGCTGGCCAGCCGCTCCAGGCGGGCGTAGGCCAGGCTGGCCAGGGTCGCCGTCTCGAGCCCCTGCACCAACCGGTCCACCCGGGTCAGGACGTCGGCGGGCTCGTGACCGTGCCGCCGGTTCTCGCCCGCCGGGTACCGCCCGACGTCCCAGACCGACGCCCGCAGCAGACCGCGCAGGTGACCCATCGCGGCCGCGGCGAACACGTCATGACCGACGACGTCGCCGACCGCGATGCCGACCGCGCCGTCCGGCAGCGCGATCACCTCGTAGAAGTCACCGCCGACGTCGGCACCGGACTCGCTGGCCAGGTACCGGGCGGCCGAGCGCAGCCCGGGCACCTTTGGCAGCTCGGGCAGCAGGCTGCGCTGCAGGGTCTCCGCGATGCGGTGCTCCGACTGGTACAGCCGGGCGTTGTCGAGCGTCAGCCCGGCCCGCCGCCCCAGGTCCCTGGCCACCGCCAGGTCCTGGTCGGTGTACGGCGGGCTGCCCGGCGCCCGAGCGAGCAGCATGGACCCCAGGACGTGCCGGCGTCCGGGCAAGGGCACGAACATCACCGACGCGGCGCCGAGCTTGTCACCCACGTCGAGCACCCGCTCGTCGTCGACCCACTGCAGCCGCTGCTTGCGGTTCGCGGCACCGTCGTACTCGGCCACCCGCCAGGCCGGCGCCCCGTTGAAGAGCGCGTGGAAGGGGGACCGCGGCGTCAGATGTTCGCGCAGCACCGCGGCGTAGTCCCGCAGCACCTCCATCTGGCCGTCCCGGTGCTTGACCACCACCTCCTCGATGGCGCCGTGCCGGTCCGCGGTCACCACCACGGCCCAGTCGGCAAGGATCGGCACGCTCAGCCCGATCAGCCGGTTGAGGGACTCCCGGACGTCCAGCGTGGCAGCCAGCTGGATCGTGGCCTCGGCGAGCAGCGCCAGCTGGGAGTGCGCCCTCTCGGCCTCCTCGCGCGCGGCCCGCTCCGCCGCGTGCGCCTGGTTCCGCTCCTGGTCGGCGATCACCCGCGCGGTGACGTCGGTCTGGATCCCGACGTAGTGCGTGAGGTCGCCGTCGGGGCCGTGGATCGGGCTGATCGACACCTGGTTCCAGAACGTGGTGCCGTCCTTGCGATAGTTCAGGAGGGTCACCGTGACGTCGCGCCCCGCCTCCAGCGCGGCGCGCATCTCGGCCCGTGCGGCCGGGTCGGTCGCCGGTCCCTGCAGGAACCGGCAGTTGCGGCCGACCGCCTCCTCGAACGAGTACCCCGTGGTCGCGGTGAACGCCGGGTTGGCCCAGAGCAACGGCATGTCCTCAGCCAGCGCGTCCGCGACCGTGAACGACATGCCGGTAGCCAGCACCGCGCGGTCGCGCAGGTCGGCCTGGACCTGGGCCGCCGTCGCGGCGGCCTGAGCCGCCTCCCGAGCCCGCAGCGGCAGGAAGACCACCAGCGCGTGGCCCTCCAGCTGTGGCGCTCCGGACATCGGGAGCCCGACGGTCCACAGCGGCTCGCGCCGACGGCCGAGGTCGGACGCGCGTGCCGCCGACACCGCCTGCCCCGACACCGGCTCCGAGCGGGCGACCCGGGTCAGCGGGTGGTCGGTGTCGGACAGCTCGTTGCCGTCCAGGTCGCGCAGCGCGGCGGCGTCGGACCACTCGTCGACACCGACGGGCAGCGTGGCGTGCGGGGCGAGCTGCTCGGCCAGGGGGTTGGCGTAGACGACGGCCCGGTCGGCGAGGTCGACGAGCAGGACGGCGGCGGGGGCGTCCCCGGTGACCTCGGCCAACCCCACCGTGATGTCGTGGACGCCGTCCAACCTCAGCGGTGGGGTCCTGTCCATGCTCGTCACTCCTGCCGTCTCGTGGCCCGCTCGAGGCGACTGCGGTGCACAGCCGTACAGCCTAAGCGGTGCGGACCCCGTGACGTAGTTGAACGTCCTCAGTCGGCGCAGGCGGGGACGCCGGTCTGGCTCAGGAGGTCTGGCGGCGCAGGGTCGCGGCACCCAGCGTGAGCGCCAGCACCGAGGCACCGGCCACCACGGCGAGGTCACGGCCGAGGTCGCCGGTGAACGAGCCCGAGCCCGCCAGCTGCTGCATCCCGTCGACCGCGTACGTGAGCGGGAAGGCGGCGGACAGCCAGCGCAGCGGAGCCGCCATCGTGGCGCGGGCAGCGAACAGGCCGCACAGCAGCAGCTGCGGCAGGACGAACGCGGGCAGGAACTGCACCGCCTGGAACTCGTTGCGCGCGAACGCCGACAGGAACAGGCCGAGGGCCATGCCGAGAAGGGCGTCGAGGACGGCGAGCAGCACGACCAGCGCGGGGGAGGCGGCGAGGTCCATGCCGAGGAAGCCGAGGGCGACGGCGGAGGCCAGCACCGACTGCACCACCGCCACGCCGCCGAAGGCCAGCGCGTAGCCGAGCAGCAGGTCACCCTTGCCGAGCGGCATCGAGAGCAGCCGCTCGAGCGTGCCCGACGTGCGCTCGCGCAGCATCGCGACCGACGTCACCAGAAACATCGTGATGAAGGGGAACAGCGCCAGCAGCGGCCCGCCCACCTGGTCGAAGACCACCGGACGGTCGGCGTAGACGTACCGCAGCAGGGTGAGCAACAACACCGGGACCAGCAGCAGCAGGGCCAGCGTGCGGTGGTCGCGCCGGAGCTGGGTGAGCACCCGTCGGGTCGTCGCCAGCGTCGCCCGGGCGCTCACGCGCGGGACTCGGCGATCGCCAGGAACGCGTGCTCGATGTCGGACGCCCCCGTCCTGCGCAGCAGGTGGGACGGCGCCTCGTCGGCGACCAGCCGGCCGTCGCGGAGGAGCAGCAGCCGGTCGCAGCGGACCGCCTCGTCCATGACGTGGCTGCTCACCAGCACCGTGGTCCCGGCGTCGGCGAGCCTGCGGAACAGCGCCCAGAGGTCGCGGCGCAGCACCGGGTCGAGACCGACCGTCGGCTCGTCGAGCACCAGCAGCTCGGGGACGGTCAACAGGGCTGTGGCCAGCGACACGCGCGCCTGCTCGCCGCCGGAGAGCTGCTGCACGAGCTGGCCCGCATGCCGCTCGAGGGCGACCTCGCCCAGGACCTCACCGACCCTGTGCTGCGGAGCGCCCGCCACGGCGGCGAAGTAGCGCAGGTTCTCGGTCACGGACAGGTCGGAGTAGACGGCGGGTGCCTGGGTGACGTAGCCGACCCTGCGGCGCAGACCCCGTGTGCCGGCCCGTTGACCGAGCACCGTCACCTCTCCGGTCACTCCGCTCTGCACGCCCACCAGCGCGCGCATCAGCGTGGTCTTGCCGCAGCCGCTCGGACCGAGCAGGCCGGTGATGAGGTTCGGCGTGAGGCTGAAGTCGACGCCGCGTAGCACCTGTCTGCCACCGCGCTCGACGACGAGTCCCCGCACCTCGACGGCCCTGCGCACCCGGCCGTGTCTACGCCCGGGAACTTGCCTGCGTCAACGGGTCTTGTGCCAGCACCACACCGGCCGCCACGAGCGCTGACAGCAGGATCCCCGTGACGAGTACCGGCTCGGGGGTGAAGGTTGCCGCGAGGACCGCGACGGCGGTCACGGGGGCCAGCACGTTGTGCCAGCCGGTGAGGTGGTGCGGTCGCCACTGCAGCGCCCAGACGGCAAGCAGGAACACCGCAACGGGCACCGTGAAGGAGGTCGAAGCCGCCCGGCTGGTGAGATGTTCCGCGGCGACCCCCACGGCGTCCACGCTCACGGCGAGCCCCGCGCCGACGGCGGCCGCGGACCCGAACACGAAGTAGTGCCCGTAGCCCCAGACGAAGCCGGCACGCAGGGACGTCAGCACGCTGGCGGCGTCCTTGGCGAAGTACAGCCACCACATGGCGAAGACCGTCAGCATGCCGCCCACCGCGGTGGTGGCGAGGGTCGCCCATGCCACGTCGAGGGCGGCGGCCGCCTCCACGGCGAGCGTTGCGGACAGCACGGTCTCGCCGAGAACGATGATGGTGAACAGGCCGTACCGCTCAGCGATGTGCTCGCGGTGCCAGGTGGTCCGGGCGCTGCGCTCCGCCCACACCGGCACTGCCAGCTCGGCCACGACGAGGACGCCGAAGCCGACCAGGCCCCAGCCGGGCGGCAGGGCCAGCCGGAGAACCCAGCCGATCTGCACCAGCGTCACGCCGAGGGCGAACCGCAGGGAGCTTCGGCGATGCGGCGGGTCGCTGCGCGCGGCACGCAGCCACTGGGTCACCAGCGCCAGCCGCATCAGCACGTAGCCGGCCGTGATGACGGCGAAGTCCCTGTGGTCGAGCGCGCTGGGGACCCCGGCCGCGAAGACGAGTGCTCCGGCGATCTGCACCAGCGTGGTCAGCCGGTAGGCGACGTCGTCGGTGTCGTAGGCGGAGGCGAACCAGGTGAAGTTCATCCAGGCCCACCAGATCGCGAAGAAGACGAGCAGGTAGTCCACCACCCCGTCGGCGACGTGTCTTGCACTGAGGGCATGATGCAGACCGGCCGCGGCTTGCGCGACGGCAACCACGAAGCAGAGGTCGAAGAACAGCTCGAGCGTCGTGGCGGTGCGGTGCTCCTCGTCCGGGTCGCGGGCCACCATGGGTCTGCGCCAGACCGATCCCGGGCCCGCCGCAGATGCGAGCGTCTGGTCGTCCATCCCGCCACGGTAGGCGGACGTCCCGTCGGCACGAACCGGCGCTGCCACACTGATCCCGAGCCGATGCGGAACCGTGGCGAACCGGGGAACATGGGCACGTGAGCGAAGCCGCAGCAGGCCCGGACCCGACGCATCAGCCCTGGTGGAAGACCGCGGTCGTGTACCAGGTGTACCCGCGCAGCTTCGCCGACTCCGACGGCGACGGGATCGGCGACCTCCCGGGGATCGCGTCGCGCCTCGACCACCTCGCGGCGCTCGGCGTCGACGTCGTGTGGCTGTCGCCGGTCTACCCATCGCCGCAGGACGACGCGGGATACGACATCAGCGACTACGAGGACATCGACCCGACGTTCGGCACGCTCGCCGACTTCG
>DATFPQ010000123.1:0-15127 GCA_035264765.1 Actinomycetales bacterium
CGCGCCCGTACGCGCGTGAGGGCCGAGCTCAGGGCGGCCAGCTGTTCGTCGGTCGGCTGGCTGGGCGTGCCTTCCAGGGACGACGGCGGGTCGCTGGACGCCGGCGGATCGGCGGATGCCTGCGGATCGGCGGACACCGGCGGGCCTGTGGGCCTCGGCGTCGAGGGGACGGCCGCAGCCGCGGTTCCCCCAGCGGACCTGCCGGCGGCGGTTGCGGGTGGCTCAACCGCTCTGCTCAGCAGGACACCGGCACAGACGGCCGCGGTCGTCAGCAATGCGACGACAACGGTCCGGTGTGCTGCCCGCGGGCGCCGAGCTTCGCCACCACCAGACACCAGCGGTCGGGCGACGAACCACGCGGCGGCGGCGACGAGCACGCCGACGACAGCCGCAGGCATCATCTGGGCACCTCCTCACAACCGTCCGGCCGGGCTGAGGTCAGACGGCCGGCGCAGCCGGCGAAGCAGCGCAGCTCCCGTGGCACCGGCCACCACCACAATGAGCAGGGGCAGGGCGTATGCGGCCCAACCAATCCCTCGTCGTGGCGGAGTCATGAGCACCGAGGCGCCGTAGGCGTTGACGAAGGTGGACCGGATCTGCTCCGGCGAGCGGCCACGCCGCAGGTCGTCCAGGATCTGCTGCCGCATCTGCGCGGCCATGGGGGCCGGTGAGTCCGCGGCCGAGAGATCCTGGCAGACCGGGCAGCGCAGGCTGGACGCGACCTCGTGCGCCTGGACTGCCACCTGTGAGGACTGCCCGCGGCCCGACATCGACACGGTCAGCAGGGTTCCGGCGATCACCGCAACCGCCAGAAGCACCAGCAGCGCGTCCCGTCCGGGTCTGCGGACCGCCCTGTCCGCCTGGGCCGTCATCGCGCACCCCGTTCCTGCGCCGTGCGGATGCGCGTGGCGAGGCCGTCGGCGTCCACGGGACCGATGACCCGGTCGACCACCTGCCCGGCAGGGTCGATGACGAAGGTCTCGGGCACGCCGCGGAGCCCGTAGGCCAGGGCAGTCCTCGAGTCGGCGTCCCGGACCACCGGGTACGAGATGCCGAGCTCGGCGAGGAACTGCTGCGCGTCTTCGCTCTGGTCCTGGAAGTCCACGCCGACCACCACGACGCCGGAGTCGCCGAAACGCTTCCAGGTGGCGTCCAGTGCCGGCTGCTCCACCCGGCACTCCGCGCACCAGGATGCCCAGAAGTTCAGCACGACGACCTGGCCGCGCAGGCTGGACAGGCTCACCGGCGGTCCATTCAGACCCTCCAACCGGAAGTCCGGTGCCTGCCGGCCGACCAGAGGCGACGCCGCCTCGGCCGAGGGCCGGCTCAGGGCCGCGGACAGCAACGCCACGACCACGAGCACCCCGACGACCACGACGCCGAGCAGCGCAACGCTGCGCCTCCGGGACGACGTCATGGCGAGCCCACTTCCGCCAGAGGCCCCCGTTCGGCTGCAGCCTCCAGGGCCGGCCGGGTCGCCGGGCGAGGCCGCCGCCCGGGCCAGGCCGCCGCCAGACCGCCGAGCACCATCACCGCACCGCCGAGCCAGAGCCAGTTCACCCCGGGGTTGCGATAGAACCGGAACGTCGCCGACCTACCGTTGTCCTGCAGTGCGACAACGGAGGAGTACAGGTCCCACACCGCACCGCGGTCGATGGACGGTGAGCCGATCGGCTCCGACCCTCCGGGGTAGAGGTTCAACCGTGGTCGCAGGGTGTGGCCACGCGCGCCGCTGGGGTCGGTGACCGACACGGTCGTCGTCAGGACCGCCCGGCGCGGCTCGGCCTGCGTCCGCATCCCCTCGTAGCGCAACCGGTACCCATCGAAGGAGGTGGCCTGCCCGGCGCTCAGCGTGACCTCGGTCTGGCGCGCCAGGGTCGCCGAGGCCGTGACCCCGGCAGCCAGGACGGCGAGCCCCACGTGCACCGTCAACGCGGCGTAGTGCCGGCGTCCACGGCGCAGCGTTCTCCAGGCCCCCGCCCGGCCGCCCCGCCGACCCGTCACAAGCCCCGACGCGATCTCCGACGCGTTGGTCGCCGCCACCAGCGCAGCCAAGCCGAAGCCGGCGACGGCCTGAGGCTGCCGGACGCCGGCCAGCGCGGTCACGACCACCACGACTGCGGCCGTGAGGACGGGCAGCCGAAGGCGGCGCAGTGCTCGGCTGCTGTCGGTCGCCCGCCAGCCGAGCCGCGGCGCGGTGCCGACGAGAAGCAGCAGGAGCAGGAACACCGGCGCCAGCGCGGTCCGGAAGTACGGGGCGCCGACCGTCATCCGGTCACCGGTCGCCGCCTCGACGACCATCGGGAACACCGTGCCGAGGAGGAGGATCGCCGTCGCGGACAGCAACAACACGTTGTTGCCGATGAACGCTCCCTCGCGCGACAGCACGGAGTCCAGCCGTGCGTCAGGGCGCAGCTGCGGCAGCCGCCATGCCACGAGCCCGAACCCGCCGAGCAGGACGACGGCCAGGAACACCAGGTACGCGGGCCCGACGCCCGACTCGGTGAAGGCGTGGATCGAGGTGAGCACGTTGCCGCGGGTCAGGAAGGTTCCGAAGGTCATCAGGGCGAACGCGGAGATGACCAGGACGACGTTCCACAGACGGCCGATGCCGCGGCGCTCCTCGAGCATGGCCGAGTGGAGGAACGCCGTCGCCACCAGCCACGGGAGCAGCGCCACGTTCTCCACGGGGTCCCACGCCCAGTAGCCGCCCCAGCCGAGCACGGAGTACGACCAGAGGGCCCCCAGCAGGAGGCCGACGGTCAGGAAGCACCAGACCGCAAGGGTCCACCGGCGGGTGATGGCCGACCACCTCGCCCCGGCGCGTCCCACGAGCAGGGCAGCGATCCCGAAGGCGAACGGCACCGTGAACCCGATGAACCCCAGGTACAGGAACGGAGGATGCACCGCCATCAACGGGTGGTTCTGCAGCAGGGGTGACGGCCCGCGTCCGTCGGGAGGGACGTCGGTCAGCGTCGCGAACGGTCGGGCGGGCCCGCTGACGACGGACAGGTAGAAGACCTGCACCGCGAGCAGCACGCTGAGGGCGTACGGGAAGGTGGCGGGACGGTCCCGGCGGAAGCGGAGCGCGACCGCGGCGACGTAGCCGGCGAGCACCAGGTTCCACAGCAGCAGTGAACCGTCGTCGGCCGCCCACAGGGCCAGCACCTTGTAGAACGTCGGAGTGCTCCGCGAGGAGTTCTCGGCGACGTACTTCACCGCGAAGTCGTTACGCAGCAGAGCCAGCAGCATGGCGCCGTTGATCACGAGCGCGAAGGCAAGCAACACGTACGCGCACCGGCGCGCGCTGTCCACGAGGGCTGGCCGGGCCGTCCGCGCGCCGACAGCGGCGACCGCGGTGCCGTACAGCGCGACCAGCAGGCCGAGCAGGATGGTCACCTGGCCGACCTGGCTCACCGCGCTGCCCGTTCCAGCCCGGCACGTGCGGGCGCGGTGATGCCGACCGCCGGAGGCCGGTAGGTGCCGTCGTGCTTGACCAGCAGGGTGTCGGAGTGGAACCGTCCGTCCCTTTCCAGGGCACCCTCGAGCACCACGCCCTGGCCGGCCCGGAACAGCTCTGGAACGGCTCCGGTGCTGACCACCTGCATCGTCGTCCGACCGTCGGTGACGGTGAACGTGAGGCTGTTCGACGGGCCGTGCACCGAGCCGGGCACCACGTATCCGCCCAGCCGGATCCGCTGGCCCGCAGCCGTAGTCTGCTGCCCCGCCACCTCGGTCGGGGACAGGTAGTAGACGAAGCTGCCCGTCAGCCCACGGACGGCGATCCAGCCGAGGGCCGCGACGACGATGGCGACGCAGGCGACGAGCCGCCATCGGGCGCGCCGACCGGTCGCCGGCGGCGCGGCCGGCGGTACGGGTCGGGTGCCCGTGGGCTGGACGAGGCTCATCGCCGTGGCCGGCTGCGGGCGTCGGTTCGGCCGGTCAGGGCAGCCACCAACCGGTGCGCCCGACGGGTGCGGCGGGCCAGCTGAAGGCGGTACAGCCCGAGCGCCGTGCCGGTGATCGCGTAGCCGGCCAGCACGTAGGACGCGTCACGCATTGCCGCCTCCCCCAGGCGAATAGGCCGGTGGCCCGAGTGGCGAGGAGGTCACCTCGTCCGGGATGCCGTCGAGCGAGCCGGAGCGACGCGGGGCACGGGCCCGGGGAGTGGGGGAGGCCATGAGGGTGCCGGCCACCCGGTCTTCGACACGTCCCACACGGGTGCGGACGGCCATCAGGTACGCGTACGCGACCGAGAACGCGACGGTGGAGAACAGCAGCGTGGCCAGCATGCTTCCGGCCATCGTCGGTGCTCCCGGGCGCAGAACTGTTGCCTCCTGGTGAAGGGACCGCCACCAGACGACCGACATGTGAACGATGGGTACGTCGATGAACCCGACGACTCCGACGACGGCCGCCCAATGGGCCCGCCTGGCCGGGCTGTCGGCGACCTGGCGCAGCGACAGGTAGCCCACGTAGATGAGCAGCAGCACGGCGGTCGTCGTCAGTCTGGGGTCCCAGGTCCACCAAGCACCCCAGACCGGGCGGCCCCACAGCGACCCCAGCACGATGGTCAACGCGCAGAACTGCACGCCGATCTCGGCCGACGACACGGCCACCCGGTCCCAGCGGGTCTGCCCCGTGCGGAGGTAGGCGATGCTCGCCACGAACACCACGCCGAAGGACGCGAACGCCAGCCAGGCGGCGGGTACGTGGACGTACATCAGCCGCTGGACGTCCCCCTGGTTGGCGTCCGGCGGGACGACGACGAGTCCGAGCATGGCCGTTGCCAGCAGGGAGACCACGGTGGCCCAGCCCAGCGCGCGCTGGGCGCCGCGGGTGCCCATTCGAGCCAGCGCCCTGTTCACCAGCCTCACCGAGGTCTCCTCACCGGATACGTGGGACGCGACGTCCGCTCACAGCGACAGCAGGTACTGGACCAGGTCGTCCTGCTGGGCCGACGTCAGCTTCAGTCCGAAGGTCGAGTTGTAGTGCCGAACCACCGCGTGCAGGTCGGCGTACCGGCCGTCGTGGTAGAACCCGCGCTTGCGGTGGGTCCACAGCCCGCGCAGCGGGCTGGTCCGGTACATGTGCGTCGGCGAGCGGTCGGCCTGGAAGCTGTCGATCCCGATCTTGTCCGGCGTGTGCATGTTCCAGCCGGGTTCGGTGAACAGCGGCGGCACGTGGCACCTGGCACAGTCCGCCTTGCCGGAGAACAGCATCTTGCCGCGCGCGGCCGCCTTGGCGTTGAACGAGCCCTTCGGCGGCTTCGGTGCGTCGAGCGACAGCTGGTAGACCTGCAGCGCCCCCAGTTTCGGGGTGATCCGGTCGACCCGGGCCTCGGTGTGCCCGAACCGGTTCTCGGCGGCGATCGGGAACTGCTGCTTGTTGTCCAGGCGGGTGTCGAAGAAGGTTCCCTGGCCGTGCATCTCGAGGTTCGCGACGAAGGCGTTCCAGTACGTCATGGACCCGAATCCGGTCGTGGTCACGAGGTTCACGCCGCGGAGGCCGAACGCCGGCGGCAGCACGCTCGCCGCGGACCGGCCGTTGGGCTGGAAGGCCTTGCCGTCCAGGAACAGCTGGGCGTCGAACTTGCCCGGACCCCACGAGTTGAGGACCTTGTGCACCGTCGCGACGTTGGTGTGCAGCAGGGAGGCGACGGGTTGAAGGTTCGGCGACAGTCCGATGATGGCTCCGACGTTGAGGTCCCGGTTCGCCCAACCATCGCGGCGGGTCCCGATGCCCGGTGCGAACGAGTCGTTGACGGTGGAGTGGCACAGCGCGCACTGGATCCCGACGCTGCGCAGGTTCCCCCGGGCGTCGAAGAAGCCCTTCACCCCGACGACCGAGTTCAGTCTGAGCAGGGCGAGCGTGACCTTGGGGTCGTTCAGGTTGACCTTGCCCGCGGCGATGTCGGCCCGCAGCGTGACCGGGAGCGCCGCGAGGTCGACCTTGAGGCCCAGGGCGAGCGCTTGGCGGGGGCTGAGGCCGGGACCGACGCCGCCGTTGGCCTTGCCGGCGATGGCCGCGTCCAGGTTCAGCAGGTCGCCCCAGAACGCCTCGTCGCCGAACGTGTCGAAGCGGAATGTCCGTCGGCCCTCGGCCAGCACGGCACGGTTGTTGTCTTGCAAGGAGAGCTCCTGCGCAGAGCGCGCTGGGGCGGCGCCGCTCGCGGCGGACGGCGGGCTGGCGGCGGTCGCCTGGAAGGCCAGGGCGGCCGTGGCCCCCGCTGCCACTGCTCCCACCAGCAGCCGTGCGGGGCGCCGGACGGCGTCGCGTCGCTGCTGTGCAAGGGCTCCACGTCGACGGCTCGGCTGCGATGTCGACATCCCTCTGCCTCGTCTCTTTAGTGAAGTTGTGTTGTTTATAGAGAACTGTCGAGCGGCTCCGTGCCGGTGTCAAGGGGCAGAACGGGCTCGCCCGGTCAGTACTCCCGGTCAGTCCTCAAGCAGGTGGCCATAGACCAGGTAGCCGGTGGCCAGCAAGACGGCATCGAAGGCGGCGAGCACGCCGAGCCAGCCGGCGACCTGGTCGGTGCTCCCGGCGCTGAGCAGCGCGCAGGCCCGGATGGCGGCGATCAGCACGGGCGTCGCCAGCGGCAGGATGAGGAGCGGCAGGGCGGCCTGGCGGGTGCGCCCGAGGGCCGTGAGCAGCCCGAACAAGCTCCCGAGGGCTGCGAGCCCGGTGATCCCCAGAACCGCGGTGGCCGCCAGCAGTGCCGGCGAGCTCCCCAGTGGCAGGCCGAACAGCGCCACCGTGAGCGCGCCGGTGAGGGTGAACAGCACGGCTACCTGCACGGCCACGGCGGCGGCCTTGCCGAGGTAGATCGCACCCCGGTCGACCGGGGACAGCAGCAGTCCCTCAAGGCAGCCGCCGTCCGCCTCCGCCTGGTAGGACCGGGAGAACAGGTCCAGGGCGGCGAGCAGGCCGGCCAGCCACAGCAGGCCCGGCGCAGCCTGCACGAGCAACAGCCTGCCGGGGCCGAGCGCGAAGCCGAAGGACAGCAGCATCGTCGTGGCGAAAGGCAGCGCAGCGCTCAGCGCGGCCTTGCTGCGCCGTTCGACCCGTAGGTCCTTCGCCGCGATGGCCCACGCCAGCCGGGCGGTCACGGCAGCCCCTCCGGGACCGGCTCCCAGGCCGGCTCGCGCACCGTCTCGCGCAGCGCCTCGCGCACCGGCTCGCGCGGCGCCCGGCGCGGACGGTTCCGCTCGCGCACCGGTAGGACGACACGTCCGGCGTCCAGCTCGACCGCGCGATCCACCAGCCCGTCCGCGGGCGCCTCGTGGCTGGCCAGCAGCACCGTCCGGCCGAGGGTGCGAGCTCGCGTGAGCAGGTCGTCGACGATCGCCCGGGCGTCGACGTCGAGCCCGGCATAGGGCTCGTCCAGTAGCAGGAGGTCGGCGTCACGCATGGCCGCCCGGGCCAGAGCGAGTCGCTGCCGCATGCCCTGCGAGAACGCGCCCACCCGCACGTCGCCGACGGCGTCCAGGCCCGTCATGGCCAGCGCGCCGGGCACCGCGCGAGGGTCGAGGCCATAGAGCGCGCAGGTGAAGCGAAGGTTCTCGGCGGCGGTCAGGTCGGCGTACAGCCGGGTCTGGTGGCCGAGGTACTCCACGCGCGCGCGGATCCGGTCCCGAGCTCGCACCAGGTCGTCGCCGAGGACTGTGCCGGTGCCGAACGTCGGGGACAGCGCGGTGGCGACGACTCGCAGCAGGGTCGACTTGCCGGACCCGTTCGGTCCCCGCAGCCACACGGTCTCGCCCACCACGACGTCCAGCGAGACGGCCGAGATCGCCGGCAGGCCGTCGAACAGCCGGGTGACGTCGCGCAGCGACACGGCCGCGTCCGAGGGCTCGGGCCCCGGCGTCCCGGCGCGGTGGGCTCGGCTACGTGCCGGCTCTGGCTGGTGTGCCATCACGGCCGCTCCCTCTAGCGCCAACACGGGTCGTATTTAGAGGCACGGTAGGACTCCCTCCGGCCCGGGTCAACGCCTCAGCCCTTCCGCGCGCTACTTCTAAAGTGCACACTGATCGTTGCTAGAGGAGGTGGGCGTGGCCCTCGTCGAGTACGCCGTGGCGGTCGGTGGCGGCGTGGTGTCGTTCCTGTCGCCCTGCGTGCTGCCGCTGGTGCCGGTCTACCTGTCGGTGTCGACCGGGCTGGGGATGTCCGAGCTGGAGTCGGGTGGACGCCGGCGCGCTGCGACGGTGCTGCGGGGCACCGGGCTGTTCGTCGCCGGCTTCGCCGCGGTTTTCGTGGCCCTGGGCTCCTCGGCCACCGCGATCGGGACCCTGCTCGCGCGCCACCAGGTTCCGCTCACCCGCGCCGGCGGGGTGCTGGTCGCCGCCATGGGGCTGCTTCTGCTCGCCGGCACCTGGTGGGCCGCCGGGCCGGCCTCGCGCGACGTCCGCTTCCATCCCCGGCGGGTGCAGTGGCGGGTCTGGGGGCCGCCCGTGTCCGGCGCGGCCTTCGCCTTCGGCTGGACCCCGTGCATCGGTCCGGTGCTCGGATCGGTGCTCACCGTGGCGGCCCAGCAGGAACGGGCCGCGGAGGGCGGGGCGCTGCTGCTGCTGTACTCGGTGGGGCTGGGAGTCCCGTTCGTCCTCACCGGCCTGGCGTTCTCGCGTGGGCTGCTCGCGCTCCGTTGGGCGCGGCGGCACTCGCTGAGCCTGGTCCGTGCGAGCGCGCTGCTGCTCACCGCGTACGGCGTGCTGCTCGCCATGGAGGGGCTGACGTGGGTGACCGGCCAGCTGCAGCAGGCGGTGGTGGCGGCGCACCTGGAGAGGCTGCTCACGCTCGGCTGAACCGTGCCGGACGCGCTCCGGTGCACGAGCTCAGGTAGCGCCGCCGCCTTCCGGCTCTGCGCCACCGCTGGGACCTCCGCCGGCCGGCCCCAGCGTCACGCAGCAGTACCCCTCGCGGGGGTCGAGCCGTGCGCTCAGCCCGGTGTCGCCGAACGCCTCCACCGCCGAGCTCAGCAGGTGGACGTTGAGGTCGCAGACGAGCTCGCGGTGCTGCTGGGACAACCGGTGGAACGGACAGTTGCGCAGGAACACCGTTCCGTCGCCGAGCACCGGCTCGTAGCCATGCTCGGCGAGAACCTCGACCACCACGTCCCGACGCGCGTGCGGATCGGTCTCGTCGTCCCGGGCCGCGAGCTCCCGCATCTCCTCGGCGAAGTGCCGGCCCTCGGCGGCCGCCTCCTGCTGCACGGCGGTCAGGACGTCGGTCTTCTCCGAGCTCGCCGTGAGCACCGCTCGGGCAAGCAGCTCACCGGCCAGCTCGTAGTCACGTGGCGGCAGCGTCACGACGACGTCCCGCGGGGCCCGCCGGTACAGCTTCGCGGGGCGTCCCGCGCCAGGCCCGGTCCGGTCGGTGAGCCGCCGGTACGTGATCGCCAGGAGCCCTGCATCGACCAGCCGGTCCAAGTGGTGCGCAGCCGTGGCCCGCGGCAGTCCGGCGGCGTCGGCCACCTGGTCCCTGCTCACCCAGTCATCCATCTCGACGACCTGCTCGTACAGCGACCGGCGGGTGGGCTCGGCAAGCGCTCCCACCACCGCCACGTGGTCCACAGGTGCCGGCGGCGGCTGCCCATCGTTCTCCGATATGCCGGCCACGTCGAAGGAGTGTGTCACGCCGGGACGTCCGGGCACCCGAACAGCGCGCTGCTCAGAGCCGCCCGGCGTCCACCACCCGGCGCAGGAACTGACGGGTTCGCTCCTGGCGTGGTGCGCCGAGCACCTGCTCGGGCGGCCCGGCCTCGTGCACGCGCCCGCCGTCCAAGAACACGACCTCGTCCGCTACGTCCCGTGCGAACGCCATCTCGTGGGTAGCCAGCACCATGGTCATGCCCTCGCTCCCGAGGTCGCGCAGCAGCTCCAGCACCTCGCCGACCAGCTCGGGGTCCAGGGCACTGGTGACCTCGTCCAGCAGCAGCAGCCGCGGCTGGGTCATCAGGGCGCGGGCGATGGCGACCCGCTGCTGCTGGCCACCGGACAGCTCGTCCGGCCACGAGCGTGCCTTCTCCGCCAGCCCCACCCGGCGCAGGGTCTCGACCGCGTCGTGCTCGGCCCGCTCGCGCGGGACGCCGTGCACGCGGCGGGGCGCCAGGGTGAGGTTGTCCAGGACCCGCAGGTGCGGGAACAGGTTGTAGGCCTGGAACACGATGCCGATCCGGGACCTGACCTCGTCGGCGTCCACCCGAGGGTCGGTGACGTCGCGCCCGTCCAGCAGGACCACGCCGTCGTCCACCGGCTCCAGCAGGTCGATGCACCGCAGCAGCGTGGACTTGCCTGAGCCGGACGCGCCGATCAGCGCGGTGGTCCGGTGCGCGTGCACGTCGAGGTTCAACCCGTCCAGGACGACGCTTGCACCGTAGACCTTGCGCAGCCCGCGGACCCGCAGCAGCGGCGCGCCGGCCGACTCGTTCACGGCACCCCGCCTGCGCCCTGCCACCCCTGCCGCCGTGCGACCCGGTCGGTGAGCCGGGTCAGCGGGATGGTGAGCAGCACGAAGAACACCCCGGCCACGACGTACGGCGTGAAGCTGGCGTACGTCGCCTGCTTGATCTGGGCGGCCCGCACCGCGTCGATCACCCCGAGGATCGAGATGAGGCCGGAGTCCTTCTGCAGGCTGACCAGGTCGTTGAGCAGCGGTGGGACGACGCGCCGCACGGCCTGCGGGAGGACGACGCGGCGCATCGTCTGGGCGTAGGACAGGCCGAGCCCCCGGGCGGCGAGCTGCTGGCTCGGGTGCACGGACTCGATGCCGGCCCGGAACACCTCCGCGACGTACGAGGTGTACGTCAGGACGAGGGCGACCCCGCCGTAGAAGATCACGCTCGACGGCATGCCCTGCAGCCGCAGTCCGGGAACCCCGAAGCCGACGAGCAGCAGCACGAGCAGCAGCGGCATCCCGCGGAACAGGTCGACGTAGGCGGTGGCGAACGCGCGCAGCGGGAAGAAGACCGGGCCGCGCAGAGTGCGCATGACGGCGACGGCCATGCCGAGCACGAGGATCGCGACGGCGCACACCGCCATGACCCGCACGTTGAGCCACAGGCCGACCAGCACGTCTGGTGCGGACGCCTTGGCGACGTCCCAGTCCAGGAAGCTCGAGCGCACCCGCGGCCAGCCTGGACTCGTGACCACGCCGCCGACGACGAGTGTCGCGACGACGACGGTGCTGACCAGGCCGACCAGGGCCGATCGGACGGCGCGGCCGCGACGGTAGGCCAGCCGGTCGAGCTGGACGGCGGACGGCTGGTAGGCCGCGGCCGTCTGGGTCATCGGGCGCTCACTTCAGCTCGGGCGCACCGGCGGTGTCGGTGAGCCACTGCGTCTCCAGCCGCTGCAGGGTGCCGTCGGCCCGCAGCGCGTCCACCGCCTGGGACACGCAGGCCGTCAGCGAGCTGCCCTTGTCCAGCACCATGCCGAACTGCTCTGGCTTGCCGGTGACCGGCAGCTGGCCCACCAGCTTGCCGTCGTCCAGGTCCGCCGCCGCCAGGAACAGGCCAGTCGGCAGGTCGACGACGAGCGCGTCGATCTGGCCGTTCTGCAGGGCCGCCTTGGCGTCGTCGTTGGTGTTGTAGACGGCGACGGCCTGCTCGGGCGCGATCTGGTCCTTGGCGGCGGTGTAGCTCGTGGTGCCGACCTGGGCGCCGAGCTTGACCTTCTTCAGCTGGGCGAGCGTGGTGGCGTCGGCGGCCTTGCTGCCCTTGACGGTCACGACGGACTGCGCCACGTCGTAGTAGCCGCTCGAGAAGTCCAGGTTCTTCTTGCGCTCCTCGGTGATGGAGATCTGGTTGATGTCGACGTCGAAGGTCTTGGGGCCCGGGGCGATGGCGCTGTTGAAGCTGACCACGGACCACTTGACGGCCTCGGGCGCGTACCCGAGCCGCTTCGCCACCGCGTACGCGACGGCGGACTCGTAGCCCTTGCCGTTGCTCGGGTCGTCGCCGCTGAACCACGGTTCGTACGCCGGCTTGTCGGTTCCCACGGTGAGCGTGCCGGGCGTGCGGGTCTTCATCGTGTCGGGGGAGCAGGACGCCGACGAGGACGCGGACCCGGAGGCGGGGGACGTCCCGGGCGCGGCGGACTCGTCGGCGGGGGCGCAGGCGGCGAGCGCGCCGAGGGTCACGGCGGCGGCGAGAACGGGCAGGCGGCGAGGCATGGGTGCTCCAGGTCGAGGGATGGCTGGCGTCAGGATAGGTGCGGCTGCACACACGACCGGACACCAGTTCGGCGCCGTCTCACAGGTTGGGTCGGTCACATCACGGGCGGGTCCGATGCCTGGCACCGCCGTCCGCGTACAGGGTCGTCCGCTGCGGGTGATCCCAGCGCGCCGTCCACCCTGTCGAATGCGAAGCAACACCAGAAGGGACGGTGCCCCATGTGCCGCTGGCTTGCCTACTCCGGATCGCCGGTCCTCATCGAGGACCTGCTGTACAAGCCCAAGCACTCACTGATCGTGCAGAGCATGCACGCCACGCTAGGGGTCGAACCCACCAACGGTGACGGCTTCGGCCTGGGCTGGTACGGCGACCGCGAGACGCCGGGGCTGTTCCGCAGCACCGAGCCCGCCTGGAACGACCGCAACCTCCGGGACGTCGCCGCCCAGATGACCTCTCCGTGCGTGCTGGCACACATCCGCGCCTCGACCGGCACGGCGGTCCAGGCCACCAACTGCCACCCCTTCCGGCACGGCCGGTGGCTGTGGATGCACAACGGCCTGATCAACAGTTTCCGGGCCGTGAAGCGGGACCTGATGCTGGCGGTGGACCCGTCCCTCTATGCCGACGTCGAAGGTTCCACCGACTCGGAGGTGCTGTTCTACCTCGCGCTGTCGTTCGGCCTGGAGGACGACGCGCCGGCCGCCGTCGCCCGTGCGATTGGGCTCGTCGAAGCCACCGGGCGCGACCATGGTGAGCCGTTCCCGATGCAGGGCACGATCGCCACGACCGACGGCGAGACGGTGTACGCGTTCCGCTACTCCAGCGAGGTCCGCTCGCGCTCCCTGTTCCGGAGCGCCGACGTCTCCACGCTTCGCGCGCAGTACCCGGACAACCCGCTGCTGGACGAGCTGTCCGACGCCTCTCGTCTGGTCGTGTCCGAGCCACTCGGCGACCTCCGGGGTGCGTGGCGAGAGGTCCCCGAGTCGACGTGCGTGGTGATCCGGGACGGCGCCGAGGAACTGCGCCCCTTCATCCCCATCGCTCCGGCGCCCGTGCCCATTCCCGGGCAGGCCAGCGGATCTCGTGAGGTCGTCGGCTGAGCCGTGCCGCGCCGATCGGGGTTCGGTCCCTCGCGGTCGTGATGTCTCGCACCCCCGTCGGGCCGGGCAGACCCTTATCGCTGGGTGCGACGTAGGGCGACTATCTGAGGAGGACGTGCGGCGGGTCGTGGGTCTCGTTGCGGACGACGCGCACATCTTCGGGTCAGACCTGCGCGCGAACCTCGCGCTGGCGCTCCCGGGCGCTTCCGACGTGCAGCTCATCACGGCCTTGCGGGACGCATTCCTGGGGGAGTGGTACGACAGCCTGCCCGAGGGGCTGGACACCATCCTGGGCGAGGGTGGCTCGAGAGTCTCCGGCGGTGAGCGACGGCGCATCGCCCTGGCGCGGGCTCTGTTGGCCGGTTCGCCCGTTCTGGTTCTGGACGAGCCGACCGAGGGCTTGGACGAGGCCACGGCCGAGGGGGTGATGACCGACCTGCTGCGCTCCGCGCGGGGGCGTACCGTCCTGCTCCTGACCCACCGCACCGAGGGCCTGAAGCTCGTCGACGAGGTGCTCGAGCTCAGGTCAGGCCGGCTGTCCCGTGCCCGTCTCACCACATACGGGTGACGCGGCTTCCCTTGGGGGGCAACTAGCGTCGGCGTTTGTCAGGAAGGAATCAAGCGTCGTCCGCGTCCGGCTCACCGGGCTCAGCGGCCGACAGAGGAGGACATGATGGCCGAGGCCGTGACTCGCGCCCCAAGCCACGCACAGACCCGCGACACAAGCTCGCCCTGGGCCATGGGCGCCAGCGTCTTCGCCGGCTCACTGATGGTTCTTGTCGGCATCCTGGGCTTCTTCCAGGGGCTCATCGCCCTGGTCAGCGGAAACGACTTCTTGCTGCGCACGCCCAACTACCTGTTCCGGTTCGACGCGTCCACGTGGGGTTGGGTCCACCTGATCCTTGGCGTCGCGCTCGCCGCTGTCGGAGCCTTCATCTTCACCGGCAGCCGCGTGGCCCGCATCCTCGGCATCTTCCTCGCCGGGGTGGCCGCCGTCGCCAACTTCCTGTGGCTGCCCTATTACCCGTTCTGGGCTCTGGTCCTGCTGGCGCTCGACGTCTTCGTCATCTGGGGTCTGGCGACCAGCAACCTCGCCGAGGACTGACCCAGAAATCTCGACGGTGAGGCCGGCCCTGCCACACCATCCTTGCCGCACGCTGTGAATCGGAGCAAGTCATGGCCGTGTCCCGACGTTTGTGGTTCGTCTCACGGCGCGTGAGCCGGTTCCTGACCCTGGTCGACGCGGTCGTCGCGTACGGGTTGCTTGTCATGGTCGGCCTGCTCACAGCGCTGGGCATGCTCTGGCTCGGTGTGGTGGGCACGGTGCTGGCTGCTGCCGGGTCCGCGGGCCTCGGCTTCCTGCTCGCTCAGGCGTGGTACGCCGAGCCTGCGCGGTCGTCGGTCGACGTCCAGCGGGACTGCAGCCTGATCTGCGCAACGACCGTGGGTGTCATGTCCCTCGTGGGACTGACGCAGGTTCAACACCCCTGGACGGCACTAGGGGTGATGACGTTGCCTGCCGGTTGGCTGCTGCTGCGGTGGCGCATGTCGGGGCGGTTCCTGGTGCTGGGTACCGCGGCATCGCGGGTCTCCTGTCCCGACCGACCCGTGCGGGCGCAGGAGCTGGCCGACCTGCTCCGCCGGCTGCCGACCGACGTGCTCCTGGCGGAGTGGCAGCGCAGTCGTCCCGCGATGGCCAGACACCCCGGGCTGGGGGAGGAGGCTGCCCTCGTCGGACTCCGGGCGGCGTTGCTCGACGAGCTCGAGGCCAGGGACCCCGAGGGCTTCGCCGCCTGGCAGCGGGCGGCGGAGCGACGACCTTGCTCGCCGCTTCCCTTCCTCAGTGACACGGCCTAGG
>DATFPQ010000124.1:0-15352 GCA_035264765.1 Actinomycetales bacterium
CGGCTTGCCGGAGCTCGCCAGCACCACCGGCCAGCCGCGCTCGCGCAAGGCCCGCACCAGCTCGGTGGCACGAGGTACCGCGTGCACCTCGTCCAGGAGCTTGTCGAACTCCTCGACCCAGGCGTCTCGGAGCGCGTCGCCGTGCAGCTCCTCTGCCTCCGGCCCGGCCACCGCCTGGACGAACTGGTCGCCGCCCATGCCGACGTGCCGGTGCACCCGCCACAGCGACGGGGTCAGGTCGTATCGGGCGAAGGCCCGCGCCCAAGCGATCACGTGGTGGTAGTTGCTGTCGACGACCGTGCCGTCGACGTCGAGCAGGACTGCGCTGTCGGACGTCATGCGCCGACGATCCCCAGCCCGGGGGCTTGCCGCCAGTCGGGCGGCGACCCGCCGGAGCTAGCCCAGGAAGAGCGCCGAGTCCGGCACGACGGCGCGGCTCGACGACCGGTAGGTCCGCCGGCAGAGCTGCTCGAGCTCATGGATCCGCAGCTCGCTGCTGGCCAGCTCGACGTCGCCTGCCCCGGAGCCGATCGCGGCCAGCCGGTCGGCATATGCAGTGGCCAGCGCCTGCAGTGGAGTCGGCTCGGTGAGGTCGAGCACCCGCTCGGGGGCGCTGCGCGGAAGGGGGAGCTCGGGCAACGTCAACGTGACCTCCGAGGGAGTCCGTGTGGCACCGGAAGACCATGGTGCGGGACGTCGACGGCAGCTGGGAAGGGGTGTCCCGCCCGGTGGACCAGACGGTGGGCGAGAGGGTGCGCAAGACGGGGGACGAGAGGGAGGACGAGGGAGCGCACCAGGGAGCGCACGAGGGAGCGCACGAGGGAGCGCACCAGGGGTGGACGGGCCGGTCGGAGGTGGCGGAGAGTGGGGGAATGCTCGCGGCGCGTTGGGGTAGCAGGGGGTCGCTCGGCCGAGCGGCCGGGCTCCCGACCGCGCGGTCGGGCGTCCCGACGACCTAGGAGCTCCCCTGTGACGCAGCAGTCCGGACCCGTCAGCCCGCGAGAGGACGAGCAGCTGGCCCACGAGACCGAGGGCCTCGTGCGGTCCGGCCACCCGACGCGGGTCGAGGAGTTCCGTGATCCCGAGCCGCCGGGCGAGGACCAGCCCACGGGAGACGAGCACCTGATGGCGCCGGACCGCGAGCCCGGCACCGCGCCGGGCCTGACGCCGGAGGACGTCGAGACCCGCTCCGAGATTGCCCGCTTCCTCGGGCTGTCCGCCTTCCCCGGGCGCCGGGACGACCTGGTGGCGGCCGCGAGCGAGCACCAGGCCACCGATCGGGTGCTCAACCTGCTAGAACAGCTCCCCTCGGACCAGGAGTTCCGGAACGTCCAGGACGTCGCCCGCGCGCTCGGGCTCGGCACGGAGGATCACCGCGTATGAGGCTTGACTGGCTACGGCCCGTTCTCGAGCGCGAGGGGCCGTTCGTTACGGCCTGCCTGGACGCCTCTCGCGACGACCCCGCCGGGGCGCACGAGGTCGAGCTGCGCTGGGCCGGGCACGCCGAGCGGCTGGCCGCGATGGGGGCCCCGCAGGAGGCGCTCACGGCGGCCGGCGAAGCCGCGGTGCGGCCCACCGGCCGCAGCGGGAAGCTCGGCCGGCTGGTCGTGGCGACGAAGGAGGGGCTGGCGCTGGACATCGTCCTGCCCGAGCCGCCGGTCCGCGAGGAGGCCGTCTTCGGCCCGGTGCCGGACCTGCTGCCTGCGGTGCGGGCGGCCGGTGGCGCGGTGTACGCCGTCGTAGACCTGGACCGCAAGGGCGCCGACGTCGAGATCGTCGGCGTGCTGGGGGAGGCGGTCGACCGCGAGCAGGTCGAGGGCGACCACGACCTGCTGCACAAGGTGCCCGGTGGCGGCTGGTCGCAGCGGCGTTACCAGGCTCGGGTCGAGGACAGCTGGGACCACAACGCGCACACGGTGGCCCGGGCCCTGAACGTCCTGGCCTCGGAGTACCGCCCGCAGGTGATCGTCGTCCGCGGGGACGACAAGGCCGCCGCCGCGCTGGCCGAGCACATCGCGCCGAAGGTCCGCGAGCGGGTGGTGCGCGTCCACGGCGGTGGTCGTGGCGCCGGCGCCGACGACTCCACCGGCCGCGGGGAGGTCGCCCAGGTGCTCGCCGCGCACGCCGAGAAGGCCCGGGCGGCGGTCGCCGACCGGTTCCGAGAGGCGGAGGGCCGCCAGGACGTTGCCGTGCAGGGCCTGGACGCCGTGCTCGACACGCTGCGCCGGGGACAGGTCGAGGAGCTGCTGCTGCGTGACGACCCGACGTCGCCGCTGCAGCTGTGGGTCGGACGCGCGCCCGGCGCGGTCGCCCAGCGGCGCTCGGAGCTCGAGGCCATGGGGGAGCAGCACCCGGAGCGGGTTCGCGCCGGCGCCGCGCTCGTCTGGGCCGTGCTCTCGACGGACGCCGGCATGACCCTGGTCGGCGACGAGGCGCCGGTGGCCGAGGGCGTGGCTGCGCTGCTGCGCTGGTCGGACCGGTCGACACCGCACGATGCCGTTCCCAGCATGCCCGGGCATGGCCGCAGGCCGTAGGCTGGAGGTCTTCGGAGCAGGGAGCGGTTGTGGCCACACGTGACGTCGTCGTGGTGGGGGCCAGCGCCGGTGGGGTTGAGGCACTTCGGGAGCTGGTCTCCGGTCTGCCGACCAACTTCCCCGCCACGGTCCTGGTCGTGCTCCACATCCCGCCCAGCGGCAGCAATGCGCTCGCCGCGATCCTGGACCGGGCCGGCCCCCTGGAGGCGCGCCGGGCCGGCCACGGGGAGCCGCTGCTCCACGGCACCGTGCGCGTGGCGCCTCCAGACCACCACCTGCTGGTGATGGAGGATCGGCTGGCCCTCTCGCTCGGGCCCCGCGAGAACGGGCACCGGCCGGCCGTCGACGTCCTGTTCCGCTCGGCCGCCCGGGCCGTCGGTGCGCGCTGCATCGGCGTGGTGCTCTCCGGCGCCCTGGACGACGGGTCGGCCGGCCTGGTCGCCGTTCGCACGCGCGGTGGCGTCGCCGTCGTCCAGGACCCGGACGAGGCGCTGCAGCCGGGGATGCCCACCAGCGCCATCGAGTCGGCCCACCCCGAGCACGTGCTGCCGGTCGCCGAGATCGCGAGCCTGCTGGCTCAGCTGGTCCAGGAGGAGGTACCTGACGGCGCCGGTGAGCGCGCCCCGGAGCTGATGGAGGTGGAGACGGACATGGCCCAGTTCGACATGTCGCGGATCGACGGCCAGGAGCACCCAGGCCAGCCGGCCGGCTTCTCCTGCCCGGACTGCTCCGGCGCGCTGTGGAGCATCGAGGACGGTGGGCTGCTCCGGTTCCGCTGCCGGGTCGGTCACGCCTGGTCGGCGGAGAGCCTGCTTGCGCAGCAGTCCGAGACGCTGGAGGGCGCCCTGTGGATGGCGCTGCGGAGCCTGGAGGAGAAGGCGGCGCTGTCCCGCGACCTCGGCCGGCGCGCCGACGAGGACGCGCGAGCTCTGTCGGCGGCCCGGTTCCGGGCGCTGGCCGACGAGTCGGCGCAGGCCGCGCGGCTGATACGCGACTTCCTGCTGGCGCCGCCGAAGGCTGACGAGGACGTGGGATGACCGAGGCCGACCCCGGCTTCGAGGAGCTGCTGGCCTACCTGAAGGAGGTTCGCGGCTTCGACTTCACCGGGTACAAGCGGTCCACGCTTATCCGGCGGGTGCAGCGGCGGATGGCCGACGTCGGCGACAGCAGCTACGCGGACTACCGGGACCGGCTCGAGCTGCACGCGGAGGAGTTCACCGCCCTCTTCGACACCATCCTGATCAACGTCACCAGCTTCCTGCGTGACCCGGAGTCGTGGGACTACCTGCGCTCCGACATCGTCCCGGAGCTTCTGGCCCAGCGACCGACCGGGCCGCTGCGTATCTGGAGCGCCGGCTGCGCCACCGGGCAGGAGGCCTACAGCCTGGCGATCGTGCTGGCGGAGGCCATGGGCTGGGACCAGTTCCGGGAACGGGTCAAGATCTACGCGACGGACGTGGACGAGAAGGCCCTTGCCACGGCCCGCCAGGCCTCGTACAGCCACCGGGAGCTGCACGGCCTGACGCCGGACCTGCTGGAGCGGTACTTCGAGCCCTCCGGGCAGCGCTGGTCGTTCCGCAAGGACCTGCGGCGGGCCATCATCTTCGGGCGCAACGACCTGGTGCAGGACGCGCCGATCTCACACGTCGACCTGCTGCTGTGCCGCAACACGCTGATGTACTTCACCGCCGAGACCCAGGCCCGCATCGTGCAGCGGCTGCACTTCGCGCTGAACCCAGCCGGTGCCCTGTTCCTGGGCAAGGCCGAGATGCTGCTCAGCCACGGCTCCCTGTTCACCGCCGTCGACCTGCCCCGCCGGTTCTTCCGCAAGGTGGCCGTGCGGCCGCTCGACCGGGTGCCGGTCACGGCCACGATGACTCTGCGGCCGGCACCGGAACCGACGGACCCCGAGGTCCAGCGGCTGCGCGAGGCCCTGATGGCCAGCTCGTCGGCCCAGCTGGTGCTCGACGCCTCGGCCCGGGTGACGTTGATCAACCGGCGGGCGGACGCCCTGTTCTCGCTCAGCGCGCGTGACGTCGGCCGGCTGTTCCAGGACCTCGAGGTGTCCTACCGGCCGGTGGAGCTGCGGTCGGCGGTGCAGGAGGCGCATACGCAGCGTCGGGCGGTGCTGCTGCGGGACGTGGAGTGGCGCCGGGGCACCGAGCTGCTCTGGCTGGACATCCAGGTGGTCCCGCTGCTGGAGTCGGACGGGCGCGTGGTCGGCACATCCCTCAACTTCACCGACGTCAGTCGCTCGCGGCAGCTGCGCGAGGAGCTCGAGTACGCCAACCGGCAGCTGGAGACGGCGTACGAGGAGCTGCAGTCGACCAACGAGGAGCTCGAGACCACCAACGAGGAGCTGCAGTCCACAGTCGAGGAGCTGGAGACGACGAACGAGGAGCTCCAGTCGACCAACGAAGAGCTGGAGACGATGAACGAGGAGCTGCAGTCGATGAACGACGAGCTGCAGTCCACGAACGACCAGCTGCGCGAGCGGACCAGCGAGGTCGACGAGCTCAACGCCTTCATGTCCTCGGTCTTCGCCGGCCTGCGCGCCGGCGTCGTCGTCGTCAACTCCGACCTGCTCGTGCAGGTGTGGAACGACCAGGCCGAGGAGCAGTGGGGCGTCCGGCAGGACGAGGCCGCGGGCCGGCATCTGCTCACGCTCGACATCGGCCTTCCGCTGGAGCAGGTGCGCCCGCTCGTTCGCTCGCTGCTGTCCGGTGAACAACAAGAGGCCATCGGCGTCATCCCCGCGGTGAACCGGCGCGGGCGTCCAGTGGTGGTGCACGTGACCGGGACGCCGCTGCGGTACGGCGAGGTCGTACGCGGCGCGATCCTGGTCATGCAGACTCAGGAGGACCGCGAGCCCGTCGACCGCGCGGGCTGACCGGCGTCAGCGCGTGACCGGCGTCAGCGCGTGACCGGCGTCAGGAGGACCGGGTCAGCCGCCCGTCGCCGGCGGATTGCCATTGCGGCCCTGAACCCGGGAGACGATGTCGCGGGCGATGTCGCGCAGCTTGACGTTGCGCTTCTGGCTGACGGCCACCAGGTGCCGGAAGGCGTCGTCCGCCGAGTACCCGAACCGGGCCATCAGGATGCCCTTCGCCTGGTCGATCTCCGGGCGGGAGACGAGCGCCTGGCGCAGGTGCCGCGCCTCCTCCCGCAGCAGCTCCAGCCGCTGGGTGTCCTCGAGCAGGGAGCTGGCGGCCCGCGCGAACAGCTCCGCGCGGGCGCGAACGGGGCCGTGGTCGAGGGCCGGGCCCTCGGCGACGTAGAGGTTGAGGACCCCCAGCACGCCGGCCTCCCCGTCCATCGGGACGCCGAGGGTGGCGTTGATGGGGACGTCCCGCATCCGCCGGGCGAGGGCTGGCCACCGGGCGTCTTCGCGCAGGTCGTTGCTGTACACGACCTGGTCGGTGAGGAAGGCCTCGACGCACGGACCCTCGCCCGCCTCGAACTGCGCAGCGTCCGCCGCCTGCGCGGCCGCCGAGCTGCTGTTCACCAGGGTGGGACGCCGCGGGTCTCCCAGGTTGATCGTCATGTCGGTGGCCTCGGGCAGGGCCCGCTCGGCGATCCCAAGGATCCGAGGCATCAGCTCCGGCATGTGAGCGTGCGCCGGCGGGAGCGCGAGGAGCTCGGCGAAGGAGCCGAGGAGCGCCAGGGCGGCACCGGTGCCGGCGTCGGCTCCGTCGACGTCGCCGTGCGCCGTGACGTCGGCGAACCATCGCAGGGAGGTCGGTGGGGCGGACGAGTTCCCGTCCGGAAACGGGACGGCGACGAGCGTGGCGCGCTGGTGTCCCTCGCCGCGCGGGGTCATCTGCACCGTGGCCGGCTCCGGCGTCTGCCCCTCCGCCGCATGGAGCACCATGGTCCGAACCGCCCGCCGGTCGGCGACGTCCACGAAGGCGGCCAGCGGCTTGCCGCGCAGGCGCTGGGGGGCCACACCCAGCAGCCTGCTGGCGGCCGGGTTGGCCTCGAGGAGCGCCCCGTGCAGGTCGGTCACGAGCACCGGCGTGGGCATCGTGTTCAGCAGGCGCTGCACCGCCGCTTGCGCGAGCGAGTTCTCCCGCAGCAGGTCGCTGATGTGGCGTTGCTGCGCCGCGACCTCCTCGCCGGTGACCCGCAGCTCCTCCATCGCGGTCTCCAGCTCGGCCACCAGGTCCACCGACGACACTTCGGTGGCCTGGTTGCGCAACTGGTCCAGCCGGCTCGCCATGGCGAGGAGCTCACGCTCCACCCACCCCTCGTCGGGCTGGCTCGCGTACAGGCTCGTCTCCATGATCACCTCCCCGGGACAACTGTCCACGTCAGTCTGCCGCCGCCCCGTGCCCTCGGCATCCCCAGGCCGCTTCGAGCGCGACCGTAGGTGACCACGACCGTAGGTGACACCGTTGGCCGGATCGGCGCACCATGGGGCTGGGCGGTCGGCCGCGACGCCCCGATGGAGGCACCGATGCGGGACGACAAGCCGGATCCCGACCCCGCGCCGGCGGACAACCGCCGCACCCGCATGGAGGAGGCCCGCGAGCGGGCCCAGCGCGCGGGGTCCCGCGCGGCAGAGCTGCGTGAGCGCCAGGCCCGGCTGGTGGCCGGCGGCGCCAGCACTGACGAGGACGTCACGCGCGCCCGGGAGGCGGCGGCCACGGGCGTCCAGGATGCCGACGACGCCTTGTCCCGGGCCATCACGGCGCACGGGAGAGCGGCCTCCGCGCACGGTCGCGTGGCGGACTACCTGGAGGAGCTGGCCCGGCACGGCGGCCCGGACTCCGGCCGAACGCTACGCAAGGCCGAGCAGCACCGGTCCGCCGCCGCGGCCGACCGCCGAGCGGAGCAGGCCGATCGGGAGGAGCAGGCCGAGCAGGCCGACCGGGCGGAGCAGGCCCAGGAGCGGCACCGCGGGGAGCAGCAGAGCGGGTAGCCGCCGGCACCGGCATCTTTGCGCGCCAGAAGCCGGTGGGACGGCGGGTTCGGGGCCCGATCCACCGGCTTCTCGAGCGCAAAGATGTGGCTGGGGCCGGCTACTCCTGGGGGCGCGGCCGGCGCGCGGCCTCTTCCTGGGGAACGTGGTCGTCGACGAGGTAGCGGCCGTCCGGCGTCCGTGGTGCGGTGCCGTCCTGCGCCGCGAGGCGGTCCAGCCGCTCGCGCTGCGGCACCACGGTGTAGCGCGGGTCGCGCGCGGACGCCTTCCCGGCCTCGTAGACGCCGAACCGGGTGCACAGCGAGCCGCCGAGCAGGGCCGTGCCGGAGAGCGCCGACCCGAGCTTGCTCCGCCGGCTCAGCACCGCGCCCGCGGCGCCCACCAGGGTCAGGTACCGAGCGGCGCGCATCAGCCGACCTGGCTGCTCCTCGGAGAAGGCCTCGCTCGCCAGCCCGAGCCCGTGCTCGAGCAGGTGGCTGCCGGTCAGCTCCGCCGCGGCGCCGAGAACCGCGAGCCGCCGCGCCGGACCGGTCTGGCCGAGCGGGGTGGTGACGAGCGTGGCGCCGGCACCGCTGGCCAGCGCGCTGCCGCCGAACACGAACGGCAGGTACGGGTGCGACTCGTGCCAGGCCGGCGCGGCCGTGTCGGCCAGCAGCACGGCGGTGTACGTGGCGAGGGCCGGCGCGGTGGCGGCGGCGCCCCAGCCGCCCACGGTCCCCGCCGGGCCGAGCACCCTGCGGGCCAGGCCGAGCACGCCGCGCTCGGGAAGCAGCGGGGCGAGCTCCGACACGGCCGCGACGCCGGAGGCGGGCCCGAACGCGGTCAGGATCCAGGTGCCCATCGACATGGGGGACGTCGGCTTGGCCACTCGGAGCATGTGGTGGAAGCGCTCGGGTCGGCCGAGGTCGGCGACCAGGAAGTATGCGCTCGCCAGCACCGCGCCGAGCGACGTGGCCCGGCCGGCTCGCCGCAGGTCGGTGCGCCCGGTGGCCTGCCCGCCCGCGGCCAGCAGCGAGGAGCCCGCCGCCAGGCCGCCGGTGAACAGGTACGCCGCGATGTCGTGCCGCCACACCGGGGGCTTGAGGATCGCGCGCCCGTAGTACGACCGGAACTCCGCCGGCGGGACCTGCAGCTCCTCGCCGCCGCGTCCACCGCCGCCACGGCGTCCCCGCGCATGGAACCGGCTGCGCGCCTGTCGCGCGCCCTCGGGCGTCCCCTCGGTGCCGGGGACCTGGGTCGTCACGAGCGCCGTCCGACGAACGCCACCGCGGTCGCGGCGAGCATGCCGACCCCGGCCATCGCGGCCCGGCGCCACATGGCCGGCAGGTCCCGCGTCGTGACGACCGGGTCCGGGGGCAGGCCGTAGACCTCCGGCTGGTCGAGAAGGAGGAAGATGGACCCGGTGCCGCCGACGCCGTCGTCCGGGTCGTCCCCGTACAGCCGCGCCTCCTCGACGCCGCCGTCGTGCAGGTTGGCCACCCGCTTGGCCGCCGTCTCGCGCAGTTCCTCGAGCGGTCCGTACTGGATCGACTTGGTCGGGCAGGCGGTCGCGCACGCGGGCATCAGCCCGTCGCTGATCCGGTCGTAGCAGAGCGTGCACTTCCAGGCCCGGCCGTCATCCTTGCGCTGGTCGATGACGCCGTACGGGCACGCCGGGATGCAGTACCCGCAACCGTTGCAGACGTCCTCCTGCACGACCACCGTCCCGAACTCGGTGCGGAAGAGCGCGCCGGTGGGGCAGACGTCGAGGCAGGCCGCGTGGGTGCAGTGCTTGCAGACGTCGGACGACATCAGCCAGCGGACGTCCACCGGCCCTTCGGGCGACTGGGTCGTGGCGTCCAGGTCGGGCTGCGGCATGTCCTTCGGGTCCACCTCGGTGGGCGGCGGTCCCATCTGGGGCATACCGAGGTCGGTCGGCGGCTTGCGGGCCACCTTCTGCTCGATGAACGCGACGTGCCGCCAGGTGTCCGCGCTGAGCATCCCGGTGTTGTCATACGACATGCCGAGCATGCTGAGGCCGTCCTCCTGGAGCAGGTTCCACTCCTTGCAGGCGACCTCGCAGCTCTTGCAGCCGATGCAGACGCTGGTGTCGGTGAAGAAGCCCATCCGCGGCGTGGACTCCTCCCAGCCGGCGTCCGCGGCCGGCGACTCCAGCGGCCCGTAGAAGCTGTTCCGGTCCGCCACGTCAGTCCTTCCCCTCGTCCGGTTCCGCAGGAGCGTCCGGCAACAGTCCGGCACGTCGCTGCGACGCGGCGACGTACTCAAGCAGGTCGGCGTCCTTCGGCCGGCGGCCGGGCCGGATGTCGCAGGTGCCGACCTTGCTGTCCTGGATCAGGACGTTCGGGTCGAGCACCAGGCCGATCAGGTCGTTGGTGGAGTCGCCCTGGACGAGCGTTCCGCCGCCGCGGCCCCAGTGGTAGGGCAGCCAGACCTGATGGATCATCCGTCCCTCGACCCGCAACGGCCGGAGCCGGTCGGTCACCATCACCCGGGCCTCGATCGCCGCCCGGCTGGTGATGATCGTGGCCCAGCCCTTGTTCTCCAGGCCCCGTTCCTGCGCCAGCTCGGGGGAGACCTCCACGAACATCTCCGGCTGCAGCTCGGACAGGTACGGCAGCGTCCGGCTCATGCCACCGGCCGTGTGGTGCTCGGTGAGCCGGCTGGTCGTGAACACGTACGGGTAGACCTCGGCGTGCGCGTCCGGCGCTGCCGGGTTCTCCGGGACGTCGGACCGGTGGTAGTCGCGCGCCGTCGGGTTGCCCCGGATCGAGTACAGCTGGTTGCGCACCGGGGACTCCGCCGGCTCGTAGTGTGTCGGGAGCGGCCCGTCGACCAGCCCGCTCGGGACGAACAGCCAGCCCTTGCCGTCGGCCTGCATGATGAACGGGTCGTCGCCATTGAGCGCATCGGCGCCCGTCGCACCCTCTGGCGCCCGGTAGGACGGCGACTTGGTGGCCTGGAAGTCCGGGATGTCGTGACCGGTCCAGCGGCCCTGCTCCTCGTCCCACCACACGTACGCCTTGCGGTCCGACCACGGCTTGCCGTCAGGGTCGGCGGACGCACGGTTGTACAGCAGCCGCCGGTTCATCGGCCAGGCCCAGCCCCACTCGGCGGCGACCCAGTCCTGCTCCTTGCCGGGGCGCCGGCGGGCGGCCTGGTTCACACCGTCCGCGTAGACGCCGGAGTAGATCCAGCAGCCGCCGAGCGTGGACCCGTCCGGCTTCATCTCCAGGAAGGTGCTCAGCGGCCGGCCGGTGGCGATCTCGTAGCCGTTGATCTCCTTGAGCACCGCCTCGGCGCTCGGCTCGTCGTGCTCGCCGTGCAGGGGGTAGTCCCAGGCCAGCTTGAGCAGGCCCTCGTCCCTCGGGTCGGTCGAGTCGGCCAGCCGTTCCCGGACCAGCCGGCCCAGGTGGTAGAAGAACCACAGCTCGGAGCGGCAGTCGTCCTTGGGGTCGAGCGCCTTCTCCCGCCACTGCAGCAGCCGCTGGGTCTGGGTGAAGGTGCCCTCCTTCTCCACGTGCGAGGCCGCGGGCATCAGGAAGACCTCGGTCTTGCACTCCTCGGGGACGATCTCGCCGGTTCCCACCTCGGGCGAGTCCCGCCAGAAGGTGGCGCTCTCGATCTCGAACAGGTCGCGGACGACGAGCCAGTCCAGCTGCGCCATGCCCAGTCGCTGGGCCTTGCCGTGCGCCGAGCCGACCGCCGGGTTCTGGCCGAGCAGGAAGTAGCCGGAGATCTTGCCGTCGATCATGTCGAGCACGGTGCGGTAGGTGCCGTGGTCGCCGCTGATCTTCGGGATCCAGTCGAAGCCGTAGTCGTTCTCGGCGGTCGCGGCCTCGCCCCAGTAGGCCTTGAGCAGGTTGACGGCGTACGACTCCGCGTTGCCCCAGAAGCCCTTCTGGTCCCCGTGCTTGACCGCGCCGACCCACTCCTTCAGCGACTGGTGCTGGTCGACCGTCGGCATCGGCAGGTAGCCCGGGAGCAGGTTGAACAGGGTGGGGATGTCGGTGGAGCCCTGGATGCTCGCGTGCCCACGCAGCGCCAGCACACCGCCGCCGGGACGGCCCATGTTGCCGAGCAGCAGCTGCAGGATGGCGCCGGCCCGGATGAACTGCACGCCGCTGCCGTGCTGCGTCCAGCCCACCGAGTAGACCAGCGAGGTCGTGCGGTCGCGCTTGGAGTTCGCCGTCCAGGCCTCGCACACCTTGCGGAAGTCCTCCGGCGAGACGCCGCAGATCCGCTCGACCATCTCCGGCGTGTACCGCGCGTAGTGCCGCTTCAGGATCTGGTAGACGGTCCGCGGGTGCTGGAGCGTCTCATCCACGGGAGAGTCCTGCGAGACGCCGGGGCCGTGCGACTCGTGCTGCAGCGCCGACGCGGTCTCCCGTCGGGTGTGCGTCTCGTCCTGGTGGCCGCCGTTCTGCTCCTGGCCGGCGTACTGCCAGGAGGTCTCGTTGTACGTGCGGTTCTCCGGGTCCCACCCGGAGAACAGGCCGTCCAGGTCCTCGGGGTCCTGATAGTCCTCGGAGACCAGGTGCGAGGCGTTGGTGTAGCGGACGACGTACTCGCGGAAGTCCAGCTCGTTGCTCAGGACGTAGTTGATGATGCCGCCGAGGAACGCGATGTCGCTGCCGGCTCGGATCGGCACGTAGAGGTCGGCCAGGGCGCTGGTCCGGGTGAACCGCGGGTCGACGTGGATGACCGTGGCGCCGCGCGCCTTGGCCTCCATCACCCACTGGAAGCCCACCGGGTGGGCCTCGGCCATGTTGGAGCCCTGGATGATGATGCAGTCAGCGTTCGCCAGGTCCTGCAGGAAGCCGGTGGCGCCACCCCGGCCGAAGGTGGTCCCCAGACCGGGGACCGTGGCGGAGTGTCATATGCGGGCCTGGTTCTCGACCTGGACGGCACCCATGGCGGTGAACAACTTCTTGATGAGGTAGTTCTCCTCGTTGTCCAGCGTGGCGCCGCCGAGGCTGGCGATCCCGAGGGTCCGCCGCAGGTACCGGCCCTGCTCGTCCTTGTCCTGCCAGCCCTTGCGCCGGGCCTCGATCACGCGGTCGGCGATCATGCCCATCGCGGTGTCGAGGTCGAGGTCCTCCCACTCCGTCCCGTACGGGCGGCGGTAGCGCACCTTGGTCCGGCGCAGCGGGCTGGTCACCAGGCTCTTGCTCGCGGAGCCCTTCGGGCACAACCGGCCGCGGCTGATCGGGCTGTCCGGGTCGCCCTCGATCTGGGTGACCTCGCCGTCCTTGACGAAGACCCGCTGCCCGCAGCCGACCGCGCAGTACGGGCACACGGAGCGCGCGACCGTGTCGGCCTGCGCCGTCCGCGGCTGCATGTGCGCGTGCTTGGGCGACTGTGCTGCCCGGCCGCGGCCCAGCGGGTCGGTCCCGGTGATCTGCCGGTAGACCGGCCAACCCTCGATCCACGTTTTCACGCCCACGGCGGAAGAATGGCACGACAATCGTTTCGAGGCACCCCTTGGGGACGATCGATTCGGACGGCGTAGCGTCCGGGTGGTGCACGTGATCGCCACCGCCGGCCACGTCGACCACGGGAAGTCGACCCTGGTGCGGGCCCTGACCGGGATGGAGCCGGACCGGTACGCCGAGGAGCGCCGTCGCGGCCTGACGCTGGACCTCGGCTTCGCGTGGACGACGATCGAGGACGAGGTGCTGGCGTTCGTCGACGTCCCGGGGCACGAGCGCTTCGTCACCACGATGCTGGCCGGGGTGGGGCCGGTGCCCGCGGTGCTGTTCGTGGTGGCGGCGGACGGCGGCTGGATGCCCCAGTCCCAGGAGCACCTGGACGCCCTGGACGCCCTCGGCGTCCGGCACGGGCTGCTCGCCGTCACCCGGTGCGACCTGGCCGACCCGACGTCCACGGTGACCCTGGCGCGTGAGCGCCTCGCCGGCACGTCCCTGGCCCACCTGCCGCACGTGGCCGTGAGCGCAGCGACCGGCCAGGGCCTGGAAGCGCTTCGTGGGGCCCTGCTGAACCTGGTGCAATCCCTGCCCGCGCCGGACTTCGACGCCCCCGTCCGGCTGTGGGTCGACCGGTCGTTCAGCATCACCGGCGCGGGGACGGTCGTCACCGGCACGCTGTCCGCCGGCACCGTCCGTCGCGGCGACCGGCTGTGGCTGCCGGGCCACGGTGAGGTGACCGTGCGCGGGCTGCAGAGCCTGGGTGGTGAGGTCTCCGAGGCGGCGGCGACCGCGCGGGTGGCGGTGAACCTGCGCGGCGTTACGCGGGAGCAGGTGGGACGAGGGGACGCCCTGCTGACGCCGGGCCGGCACCTGGAGACCACGCTGGTGGACGTCCGGGTGCGGGGTGGCCTCGAGCTACCCGCGGAGTGCCTGCTGCACCTGGGCTCCGCGGGAGTCTCGGTGCGGGTGCGCCCGCTCGGCGGCGACGTGGTGCGGCTGCGACTGGCCTCGGCGCTGCCGCTGCGGGTCGGTGACGTCGGTCTGCTGCGCGACCCGGGGCGCCACCTCGTGCTGGGCGGCCTCACGGTGCTCGACGTCGACCCGCCCGCCCTGCGCCGACGCGGCGCGGCAGGTCAGCGGGCCGACGTCCTGGCTCGGGTGTCCGGCGACCCGGACGCCGCCGGAGAGCTGGACCGACGGGGCGTCGTGCGTCGCGAGCACCTCCTCGCCCTCGGGATGCCGCCGCGGCAGGTGGAGGCGCTCGCGGCGCGCGTGGTCGGGGATCGCGAGTGGCTGCTGTCCCCAGCGCGGGCCGAGGCGGCCCGGCGGGCGCTGCCCGGAGAGGTCGAGCGCTGGACCCGGGAGAACCCGCTCGAGGAGGGCCTGCCGGTGGAGGCGGCGCGGCAGCGGCTGCGGCTGCCGTCGGCCCGGCTCGTGGCGGCGCTGGTGCAGCCGCCGCTCGCCGTACGGGACGGGCGGGTGGTCCCCGCCCGCCGTGCGGACGACCTGCCGGGGCACGTGCGGGCCGGCGTCGACGCGGTGCTGGCCGACCTCGCTGCCGCGCCGTACTCAGCGCCCGAGGCCCACCGACTGCGCGACCTCGGGCTCGGTCCGCGTGAGCTGGCCGCAGCGGTTCGCACGGGCGCGCTCGCCCGAGTGGGGGAGGCGGTGTACCTGGCTCCGGCCGCGGTGGCCGCAGCCACCGAGCCGCTGCGGACACTCCCGCAGCCGTTCACGCCGGCCCAGGCCCGGCAGGCCTGGGGAACGAGCCGTCGGGTGGCCATCCCGCTGCTCCAGCACCTCGACGCGCAGGGCCTGACCCGCCGGCTACCAGATGATTCGCGCCATCTGTTGCACCCTTAACAGCTTGGGCGCACACTCAGTCGGTCACCTGGAGACAACGGACGGAGCCTGAACCTTCTCGCGGAAGGCTTCCGCAAGCTGGGTCAGGCTCCGTCGAGCGCCGCTGGCCATCGGCGCTTCAGTCGTCGCGCCGAGTTCCAGGGCCCCGCCTGGCCATCAGCGGCGCGATGACTAGTCAATGGTGCACCCGTACGCCCAAAAATGCATCCCACACACTGAGACGGCGCGGCGAAATGCCGTATTGCCCGTTTTGTGCTAAGTGACGGCGGGTCCTTCGCGCTGAGGACTAGCCCGCCGAGGCCGGTACTCGACTGGCGGTGCAGGGCGCTCCGCAGTAGGGATGGGGCGCGACGCCGTCCCGGCGCCGCGAGCCCGCGAGGCGCCTGCGCGCCCCGCCAGTCGCCAGGAGGCGAACGGATGAGCGAGAGCACGGGTGACCCGCTGGAGGGTCCCGCGGACGGCGGCGCCAGCGGTGTGTCCGGTCAGCACGACGGTGGTGCGGATGGCGGCGCGGACAGTGGTGCGGGCATCGGCGCCGACGGCGGGGCGGGGCGCGGCGGTGACGGCGGTGCTGATGGCGGCGCGGACAGTGGGGCCGACGGCGGCGC
>DATFPQ010000125.1:0-33215 GCA_035264765.1 Actinomycetales bacterium
AGGACTGTTGCCGCCGGCTCGACAGCCGCCAATCGATCGTTCCCCATCACACCCCTCCGCTACCGGGTTCGCGGGCCACCGCGCCGGTGAAAACCTGGTTCCGGCCACCGACGACAGCACCCTCCATGCCGACGAAGAATCGCACGCTCATGGCTCCGCGGCCGTCCGCACCTGCCCCTCTGCGCTCTCGCCCGGACCGAGACCTCCGCTCCGGCCCGAGTTCGGAAGGCAGGCAGTTTGGCGGGCAGATCGAGCGGAGGCTGTCAGGCGGGGGCGCCCCCGAAGCCGATCTCATTGCCGTCCGGGTCGCGGAAGGTGGTCTTGCGGACGCCGTTGTCGTAGGTCTCGTGCTCGGCGGGTTCCACGCCGCGCTCCAGGATCTGGGCCATGCGGGCGTCGAAATCGTTGACGAAGACGGTGTGTATGGCGTGACCGGCATGCTCTGGCTGTACGCGGATGTACACGTACCGGTGCTCGGCCAGCTGCCACACTGCTTCGATCTCGTTCGGCAGGAAGGCCGGTGGGCCGCCCAGGAGTCGCTCGTACCAGGCCGCCGCGGCGTTGTAGTCGCTGACCGGGATGCCGGCGAATAAGTCGACCGTCACGGCGCCATGGTACTTCGGCGCGGGACGGGGTTGCGGCAGCACGTGCCCGGGCAGGTGGAGGTAATCGTCTGACATGCCGATGTACTCGGACACGACGGCGGGCAGCATCGCCGCAGGCAAGCTGATCGATGAGAGTGAGGCTGGGTGACGCCGTTACATCCCGGAACGGTCCTCGCTGTCGCAGTGGTGCGCGTTCTGGCGTAGCGAGCCCGATCGCGCAGCCAAGGACTGTCAGGCGCGCCACGGTCGCCGGGCACAGCCCGTGCAGGGACATGGCTGCGGCCGTCCGCCATGCTGCTCGAGTGCGGTACCACGTGGTGACCCTGCTGACCGACTACGGCATCGAGGACGGGTTCGCGGCCGCCTGCCATGGCGTGCTGCTCACGCTCGCCCCACGACTGCGCCTCGTCGACGTGACGCACCTGGTGCCGCCGCAGGACGTGCGCCGCGGCGCCGCCGTGCTCGCGCAGACAGTGCCCTGGCTGCCGCCCGCGGTGCACGTCGCCGTCGTCGACCCCGACGTCGGGACCTCACGCCGCGGCATCGCGGTGGCCGCCGGCCAGTCCGTCCTCGTCGGCCCCGACAACGGCCTGCTGCTCCCGGCCGCCGAGGCGCTTGGCGGGATCCTGGAGGCGGTGGAGCTGACCGAGCGAAGGTTCTTCGCTGCCGAGGTCTCGCGCACCTTCCACGGCCGGGACGTGTTCGCGCCGGTGGCCGCACACGTCGCCGGTGGGGCGCCGCTCGATGACCTGGGGCCGGCGGTCGACCCGGCGTCGCTCGTCCGGCTGCCTCCACCGCTCGTCGTGGTCGGCGACGGCATGGTCGAGGCCGAAGTGCTCGCCGTCGACCGGTTCGGCAACGTGCAGCTCGCCGCGCAGTCGGCCGCGCTGGACGCGGCGGGACTCGCCCTCGGCGACGTCGTCTCGGCCGGGGCGGAGGCCGTCGTGACGTACGCGGAGACGTTCGGTGCGGTCGCGCCCGGCGCGCTGCTGCTGCTCGTCGACTCCGCCGGATACGCGGCGCTCGCCGTGAACCGGGGATCGGCGGCGGCGACGCTGCGGGTCGCACCGGGCGACGTCGTCGTCCTGCACCGGAAGCCGGGGCCCTAATCGCCAACGGCCTGGTGAGCAGGCGTCGGGGCGTGGGTAGAACGGACCACCTCACGCTCAATAGAAGCCTTAGGACAACCGACGTCCGTGGGTTTCCCGGCCTACACGGAACTCGCTCGGGTCCGCTCGTATGTGAGGTCGAAGTCCTTCCGCCACGTGTCGCCCTGATCGTCGGACGCCTCCCAGCGGCCACGGATCCGGTCCGTCTCGATGTCGGCGATGAACCGCTGGTGCATGTCAGGATCCTTGCGGGTCATCGTCCAGTGCCCACTGTCCAAGGTCATGGCGTATACCCGGCAGACGCCTCGGTCGTCGTGGTACAGCGCGATGTACGCGTTGTTCGGGTCGCTGCGTCCCAGGACCAGAGTCATCTCGGAGTGCGCGTGCCGGCCTTCCGCGAACTCCGAGCGCATGACCAGGAACGATTCCCCGATCCATTCGACGATCGTCGATCCCGGCACCGTGGCACCCGGCGGTTCCAGGAACCAGGCGTCCGAGATCGTCGTCGTCCACTCGCCGACGAGCCCGTCAAGCTTCTCGAGCTCGGTGTTGCGCACGACTAATCCCGATGCCCGACGGCTCGGGGAGCGCCGGCGTGCATGGACGTGCACTCCAGCCGCACACGCGCCGGAGGTACCAGGCCCAACTGCACCACCTGGCGGGATACGGCCGCGTCGAGCAGCCAGTCGGTGGCGGTGCGGACACGGTTGCCGGGCAGCGAAAACAGGTGGTAGCCCCGCGTGACCACCTTGGCCGGCAATCCGCTCAAGGGCACCCCCACCGGGTTCGCCGCGGCCTGCGTACCGCCGAGATCCACCAAGAAGCCCAAGTCGTGGTGCTTGTACGGGCGACGGCGGCCCTGACCGTAGGAGGCGGCGATGTTGTACGCCGCACGTTTCCCTTGGCGCTGGGCGTGCTGCGCGGTCATCGGGGTGATCTCCCCGGGGCGGGTGAGGTCGGGCACGGCGGCGGCATCACCGACGGCGTACACGTCGGGGTGTCCGGGTACGGACAGGTATTCGTCAACCACCAGCCGGCCACGTCTCGTCTCGAGACCCAGCGCGCCGACGAGTGGGTCGGGGCGCACGCCGACACACCAGATCAGTGAGCGGCTAGGAACGAACTCGCCGTCGGTCAGCTGGACACCCTCGGACGTCGCCTCGCTCACCGACACGCCGGTGCGCACATCGACGCCGCGGGCGTGCAACACCGCGTGGGCCGTGCGCGACAGCCGCGGGTTCAGCTCGGGCAGGATTCGATCGGCCACGTCCAGGAGCAGCCACCGGGGGCGGTCGCTCAGCCGAGGGTGCCGGCCGTAGAGGACGTCGGTGTAGAGCACGCCCTGCGCCGCTACCTCGGTGCCGGTATAGCCCGCGCCGACCACCACGAAGGTGGTGCGGGCGGTGCGCTCGGCGGCATCGTCGGTGAGGTCTGCCAGCTCGATCTGCCGGGTCACGTGGTCCCGCAGGTACAGCGCCTCAGCGATGTCCCGGAAGCCGTGGGCGTGCTCGTTGACGCCAGGGATGGGCAGCAGCTTGTTCACGCTGCCTACGGCCAGCACCAGTCGGTCATAGCCGCAGTCGCTGCGGTGACCCTCGGGATCGACCCAGCCCACCCGCCGGGCGTCGAGGTCGACCCCGTCAGCCTCCCCGAGGACCAGGCGGACGTCGGGCAGGGTCTCGGGTAGGGAGACCGCCACCCGGCGCGGATCGATCACGCCGGCGGCGACCTCCGGCAGCAGCGGCAGGTACAGGAAGTAGTCCATCGGGTTGATCAGCGCGATTTCGGCACGACCACGCAACAGCCGCGACAAGACGTGTGCGGCGTGGTAACCGGCGAACCCGGCCCCCACGATCGCGATCCTCGACCGGGCCATGGCAATCCCTCCCCAGCGCGCCGCACCCCACGTGAGGGCACCACGTCGGGCACGGTGGCGCTGTGCACCGCCGTAGCGGTGTCCCCGGCGGCCCTTGTCCGGTCCCGTCTAGGGGATCTGCGACCGGACTCAGCCTTCGCAGTGCCGCTCGTACCGCATCAGTCAGATAACTCAACCACGGACCCCTCAGCGGCTCAACCACCGACCACGGGGTCATCCGGGCGGCCGAACTCCAGGAGTTCAGCAGCGATGAGTCTCGCCGTGGTTCCGGGTCTATCTCCCCACACCCGGTCATCCGCACTCGAGGAGAGCATCATGACCGCTATCTACACCTTCGACATCTTTTCCAGCCTTGACGGCTACGGCGCCCACAGCGGCAACTGGGGCGGCTACTGGGGTAAGCAAGGCCCCGAGCTGCTCCACCACCGCCTTGCCTTGTACAGCGCGGAGCAGCGGATGGTCTTCGGGGCCAACACCTATCGGCAATTCGTGGAGATGCTGGGCCCGAGCACCGAGGAGTCCGGCGTGGGCGACCCATGGGTCACCCGGATGACGAGCATGCCGGCAACGGTGGTGTCGACGACACTGAAAGGCCCCCTCGACTGGCCGAACGCGACCGTCGTGAGCGGTGACGCCGTCGACGTCGTCGCCCGGCTCAAGGAGGAGTCCGACGTGCCATTGCGCTCGCACGGCAGCCTGTCGTTGAACCGGGCGTTGATGGGCGCCGGCCTGGTCGACCGTGTGCAGGTGACGTTGTTCCCTGTCATCACCGGGCAGACCGGCGAGGACCCCATCTTTCACGGTGCCGCCGACTTCGATCTGGAGCTGATCGAGAGCCGGACGCTCGACGGCCACACCCAAGAGCTCATCTACCGTCCGACCCTGCATGTCTGATCGCATGCAGCCCTGGTCACGCGGCTTGCTTCTCGCATTTAAGGGGTGCGCTTTAAGGGGTGCGCTGCAGTGCCTCCTCGACGATGGACGCAATGGGGGCGCGAAGGGGGTCGCCATGGCCGGGGATCAGGGTGTCCGCGGCCAGGTTCTGAAGGCTGCGGATCGCCGCGGTGACCCCACTGTCACTCGCATTGAAGACGGAGGGCAGCTTCTGTGGTCCGGTGCCGACGCGCGACAGGGGATGTCCGGTGACCAGCGTGTCACCGCTGAACAGGACACCGGTAGAGACCATCAGGTAGCTGGTGTGGCCGCGAGTGTGGCCGGGGGTGGGCACGGCAACGAGGCCGCCCGGGACGTCAAGTGCGGTGTGCGGGCTGACGGCGGCGAGGTCGTCGAGCGCCATCCGGAACTGAGAGCCGACGGCGCGCAGGGTGGTGGTGACCCAGCGCACCCCGGCCGGCCTGGTGCATTGGCGCAGCATCTCCGCCGGAGTGATCTGCTCTAGGTACTCTCGCCTGGCATGGCGCGTCTCTTCGGCGCCAGTCATGACCGGCGTGCCCCATCGTTGCGTCATGGTGGGTATACCGCCCATATGATCCAGATGGGCGTGAGTGAGCAGGATCGCGGTCACGTCCCCCGGGCGGTGGCCAATCGCGGTTATCGACTCGAGCAGCGCCTCGGCGTCCCTGGGATATCCGGCGTCCACCAGAGTGAGCCAACAGCCGTCGGCGACCAAGGCCCAGTTCACGTTCGTCCCGGTGACCATATGGACCTGCTCGTTTACCCGTGTCAGTTTCACTGTGTCCCCCTGCGGTCGCGGCTGTCGGTGCCCCAGAAGCGGGCTGAGCCTTGAACATGGAGACTTTCGTCCGCTCGTCGAACCAGGATGAAGCATGAGCACTTCTGCGCTGCTGCGCATGGTCGACGCCGTGACGGTGCCGGTGCCCGACCTGGACCAGGGACTGCGCTTCTACCGCGACCGACTTGGCCACGAGCTGCTCTGGCGCAACGACGCCATCGGGCAAGCGGCCTTGCGTTTGCCGGAGAGCAGTACCGAGCTCGTGCTCAGCACTGGCCTCAACTACGCGCCGACGTGGCTCGTAGCCTCCGTCGAGGCGGCCACCGAGACCTTCGTCGCGGCTGGCGGGCGGGTGCTCGCCAAGCCGGCGCCCATCGCCGTGGGTCGAGTCGCGGTCGTCGCCGACCCCTTCGGCAATGCACTGGTTCTGCTCGATCTCTCAGCCGGCCGCTACGTCACCGATGCGGAAGGCAACGTCATCGGCGTCGAGTCGACTCCATGAGCCTCCCAGTCCGCCGCTGAGGCAGCCGCGCGCTTGGCCAGTGCGGGCGGTAGTCCATTACGGTTCTTCGGCCCGGTCGGCGGTGCCGTCGAGTCGTGCCCACAGCGCGCGCGGGCCCATCGTCTCCGCGCCGAGTGCCCGCACCCGCTCGCGCAGACCACGGTCTGCGGTCACGACCGTGACCGGCCGCGAATCGCCCGTCGCTGACGCGTCCGCGACGATGTCGACGATCGCGTCGTCTCCGGACCCCGAGGCGTGGACCACCTGCAGTCCATCGAAGGCGCCCTCGTCGGCACCCTTGCGGGCCGCTCCCTCCAGCACCACGACCACGTGCCACGCGTCGCCCGCGAGCCCGCCGGACAACGCCGTGAGAAGCCGCCGCACGGCGCCTGCCCGGTCGCGCCACCACCCGTCCGGACGGGCGCCCACCACGTTGGCCGCGTCCACGATCAGGAGCGCCGAACCTTCCATGGCCTAGGCGCTCCAGTCGGTCGGATGATCCACCATGTGGCGCAGCGCCACCGGGTGCCCGTCAGCGTCGGAGAAGCGGCCGAAGCTGGCCGCGGATCGCTCCGGCCGGGAAGGCGGTCGTGTGCACGTTCACGTAGTAGTTCTGCGGCGCGGACGCGATGGCTTGCAGGACGTCCGCATCGCCCTCGACGCAGTCGGCGAAGAACCGTCGTGGTCCGGGCGGCAGCTCAAGGCTCACGACGATCGGCCCCGGCTGCCCCGCTGCGCCCTGATGGATGTGACCAGCCACGACGCTGTCCAAGCGGCTGACGTGTAGGACGTAGCACACCAGCTCGGCTCCGGGAAGAAGCACCATGGCGGTTGCGCCGCGGCCATCCGGGTCCCCCGGACCCGGCCGCTCGTTCGCGCCCCGAAGGCCCGCCGCGAGGACGGCGGACCGGCTCAGGTGCAGCGCAGCCGTCGAGGTCTGCTCTGCCTGCACCGGTCCAGCGGTGCTTGGTCCGTTCCCCGGTGGTGCCGCCGACGCCGGGCCGACGAGGGCCACCGCCAGGCCGAGCCCAGCCGCCACGCCCACCAAGATCCGATGCAGGGCCGTGTGTGAGGTCCCTGAAGTCATGTTCGCCCACCTCCTCCACCCCAAGGATGGCTCGGGAGTGCCCATCGAGAATGGCTGGAACCCGACGCCGTTTCCCCTTGAAGGGCGGCCAACTGGTGCCCTCCCTTCGGCCGTCTGCGTCCGGACGCTGACCTGCTAGAGATCGGTGCTGCCATGGACCCGGAGAAACCGCCGGACGTGTTCAAGGGCGTTGGCGTGGTAGCGGCCGGCGAGGTCGTCGAGCATCAGCTGGCACGCCCACACGCGCGCCGCCGTCGGCACGTCGTCGAAACCGGCGGCCCGCGCCCAGCCGTGCAGCAGCGCCGCCCAGCGCGGCTCGTGCTGCAGGGCGCGGCTTGACGGGTCGAAGGTAAGGATCGACCACGTGCGGGCCCGATCCAGCACCGCCGGTCCGGCGGCGGTGTTGGCCCAGTCGAGCACGCCGCTGACTTCGCCCCCGTCGATGAGCACGTTCAGTGGGTGCAGGTCCAGGTGCAGCAGACAGGGCCTTGGCGGGACCGGCTCTGCGGGCTCCTTGCGTGGCAGCGGTGGGCCGAGCTCGCACCGCAATCCCGGCGGGGGCACGACCGAGGCGAGGGCGGCGTGCAGCGCACCGCACGCCTCGCCATGGCGGCGCATCTCTTCTGGCGACAGACCGGTCAGCTCCCCGGCGGGACGCCCCGGCAGCCGGGTCAGTAACACAGCCGCCCGCGTGCGTCCCTGCTCGTCGCTGAACTCCCTCCGGTCAAGCGCTCGGGGAACGGCAACCACGCCGGAGGCGGCATCCATGGCCAGCATCTCCCGGTCGAGCACGTCCGGCCATCCGATGCGCAACACGTGCTCGCCGCACCCCCAGGTCTGCCCGCTGGCTCCTCCCATCGCGACGAGCGTCACCCCGGAGATACCCAGTGCGGCGGCGGCCCGTCGCACCTCGGCGGGAACCAACGCCAGGTCGGCGGAGTGGAGCCCGTCTGCCCCATCGGAGGTGGCGCCCGACATACCCGGGGAGTCTGCCAACTCACGCTCTCCTTCGAGCCCTCCCCGGCCCGGCGGGACGTCCCTTCAGCCGACCGCGGACGGGGACGGCGGTGCGGCACCCCCTTGGGGTTCCGTCGCAGTCATCAGCCGGACGATCTCCGCACGGTCGGCCTCGGACGGCATCCCCCAGGACGGCCGGTACCCGTACACCTCGTGCAGCGGGGTGGCGCCCGTGCGGCCGTCGAGGATCTCCACCGAGCCGGGGTCGATGAGGGCCGGGTGCTCCACGCCGCAGGCCTCGGCCACCTTGACCAGGTCCCTGCGCAGGGTCTTGATGTAGTTCGCGACCCGGACCGACTTCAGCGCGGGGTCCAGCCCGCGGGACAGCCAGGCGTTCTGCGTCGCCACCCCGGTGGGGCAGGTGTCGGTGTGGCACTTCTGTGCCTGGATGCAACCGAGGGCCAGCATGGCCTCGCGGGCCACGTTGACCATGTCGCAGCCGAGCGCGAAGGCGACGATGGCGTTGTCCGGCAGTCCCAGCTTGCCGGCACCGATGAACACCACCCGCTCGTGCAGGCCGCGCTCGGCGAAGGTCTTGTACACCCGGGCGAACCCCAGCTGGAAGGGCAGCGAGACGGAGTCCGTGAAGATCAGCGGCGCGGCGCCCGTGCCACCCTCACCGCCGTCGATCGTCACGAAGTCGACGCCCCGGCCGGTGCGCGACATCAGGCCGGTCAGCTCGTTCCAGAACCCCGGATCCCCGACGGCCGACTTGATTCCCACCGGCAGGCCGGTCTCGGCCGCGAGCAGCTCCACCCAGTCCAGCAGGCTGTCGGTGTCGGAGAACTCGGCGTGACGCGACGGGCTCACGCAGTCTCGGCCCTCGGGGACACCGCGCGCGCCGGCGATCTCGGCGGACACCTTGGCGCCCGGCAGCACGCCACCCAGACCCGGCTTGGCGCCCTGGCTCAGCTTGATCTCCAGTGCCCTCACGGGCGCCGAGGCCACGAGGTCCTTCAGCCGGGGCAGGCTGAAGCGCCCGGCCTCGTCGCGGCAGCCGAAGTAGGCCGTGCCGATCTGGAAGACGAGCTCGCCGCCCTTGCGGTGGTACGGCGACAGACCACCCTCTCCGGTGTTGTGCAGGCAGCCGGCCAGGGCCGCCCCGCGGTTCAGCGCCTCCACTGCCGCCCCGGACAGCGACCCGAAGCTCATCGCCGAGATGTTGACGACCGAGCCCGGGCGGAAGGCAGCGGCCCGGCCGTTGGCGGCGCCCATGACCTTCGCGCACGGCAGCTCGACCTCGTGACTGGAAGCGGGGCTCGACGCAGGAATGGCCCGCCCAAACGTCCGGTGGTTGATGACCGGGTAGCCGGGCGTGTACTCGATGTCGTTGTCCGTACCGAACCCGAAGTAGTTGTTCTGCTTCTTGGCCGACGCGTACACCCATCTGCGCTGGTCGCGGGTGAAGGGGCGTTCCTCGTTGTTGCCGGCCACCAAGTACTGCCGCAGCTCGGGGCCGACGGACTCGAGCAGGTAGCGAGCATGTCCCAGGACGGGGAAGTTGCGCAGCAGTGCGTGCTCGCGTTGCAGCAGGTCACGAGCGGCGACCGCTGCGACGGCGGAGAACGCCGCGGCTGCCGTGACCGGGAGAGCGTGGAAGTCCCGTTTCATGGCCGTCACTATGCCGCCCGTCGACGGTCCCGGCTACGACCGCCACGGCGAACTGAGCGCTCGGTCGCGGCAGACGTCGAAGGAAGGCGCGATCTGCGGCTGCGCTGCGCTGAGGTCACCGGCCTCGCCGTCAGGCGGTGGCCCGGCCGACCCGATGCCAGACTGCGGGCGTGGAGCGACGGTCGGTGCTGGTCACGGGGGCGTCTCGAGGAATCGGGGCCGCCGTGGCGCGGGCCTTCGCCGAGACCGGCGACCGGGTGGCCGTCCACTACGGCTCGAACCGGGCGGCCGCCGAGGCGACCCTTTCTTCCCTACCCGGCGACGGCCACCTGGCCGTGCCGGCCGACCTCGCGGACCCCGACGCGGTGCTGCGGATGGTCGACACCGCGGCGTCGACCCTGGGGGGCATCGACGTCCTCGTCAACAACGCCGGGGTGTTCGAGCCCCACCCCATCACGGAGGTCTCCTACGAGGATTGGCAGCGCGCTTGGTCGCAGACGCTGGCCGTCAACCTCGTGGGCGCCGCGAACGTGACGTGGTGTGCCGTGCGCCACCTGCCCGTCGGCGGGCGCATCGTCAACATCGCCTCGCGTGGTGCCTACCGCGGCGAGCCCGAGCATCCGGCGTACGGGGCCAGCAAGGCCGGACTGACCTCGCTCGGCCAGTCACTTGCCCTCGCCCTAGGACATCGACGCATCGCCGTCACTACGGTGGCGCCGGGCTGGGTCTCTACTGACATGGCCGCCGAGGCGCTGGCTGGTGCGGACGGCGACGTCCGCCGCCGGGAGAGCCCGCTCCATCGAGTGGCAACCCCCGAGGAAGTGGCGCGGGCCGTGGTCTATCTCGCCTCGCCCGACGCCGAATACGCCACGGGTGCCGTTCTCGACTTCAACGGGGCCTCGCACCTGCGGTTGTGAGGTGGCGGCCAGCAGCGTGCTGAGGCGGGCACGAGAAGCCGCCGCGGGCTGCCTGGAGCAAGATGCGGGGCATGCGCACTGTCGTCGTGACCAGGCCAGGCGGTTCCGAGGTGCTCGAGCTGGAGGACCGCGCCTCGCCGTCGCCCGGTGCCGGCGAGGTTCTCGTCGACGTCGCCGCTGCGGGTGTCAACTTCATGGACATCTACGGGCGCGAGGGGCGAGCGCCGTATGGCCGTGCGACCCCCTTCGTCCTTGGTGCCGAAGGGGCCGGCACGGTCGCCGCGCTGGGCAGCGGAGTCTCCGCCGTCTCAGTGGGCGACACGGTGGCCTGGACCGGCGTCCCCGGCAGCTACGCCGAGCAGGTCCTGGTGCCGGCGGACAAGGCCGTGCCGGTGCCGGAAGGGGTGGACGCGACGGTCGCCGCGGCCGTTCTGCTGCAGGGCTGCACGGCGCACTACCTGGCGAGCAGCACGTTTCCCGTTGCCGAGGGCGACGTGGCGGTCGTCCACGCCGCGGCTGGCGGTGTCGGGCTGTTGCTGACGCAGATCGTGCGGCTGCGCGGCGGCGTCGTGGTGGCCACGACCTCGGGCGGGGAGAAGGCCGACCTCGCGGCCCGCGCCGGCGCGCAGCGCGTAGCGGGGTACGAGGACTATCCGGACGTCGTCCGCGAGGTCACCGAGGGTGCGGGCGCCCACGTCGTCTATGACGGCGTGGGGAAGGCCACCTTCGAGACGAGCCTCAGCGTGCTGCGTCGCCGCGGCCTGTTGGTGCTGTACGGGGCCGCCAGCGGCCCAGTGCCGCCCTTCGACCTGCAACGCCTGAGCACCAGCGGTTCGCTGTTCGTCACCCGACCCACGCTCGGCGACTACACCGCCACGCGCGATGAGCTGCTGAGCCGGACCGAGGAGCTGTTCGGCTGGATCCGGGACGGGCAGCTGGACGTCCGCGTCGGCGGGACCTACACCCTGGCGGATGCGGGGAAGGCCCATGAGGACCTTGCCGCCCGCCGGACCACCGGCAAGCTTCTGCTCGTGCCGTAAGGAGCAGGGCCCCCGGCGATGACTGCGGTACGGCCAGGGGGTCTACACCGTATGACCATCACCACGCGCATCATGAGCGTCTCCGTCGAGGTCGCCGACCAAGACAAGGCGCTCACCTTCTACCGCGATGTCCTGGGCTGCGAAGTCCGCACCGACATCGAAGTCTGGCCCGGCGCCCGCCTCGTGGAGGTCGTTCCCCCCGGCTCGGACGTCGCAATCGCCCTGCTGACCCGAGAAAGCGGTCTACCGATCGGCGTGCGGTACGTCACCGAAGATGCTGAGGAGGCGCACCGGGCTCTGACAGCCGCGGGCGTGACGCCGCACCAGCCCGTGCTCTACACCGACTTCGCGCCACCGATGTTCACCCTCGATGACCCGGACGGGAACACCATCATCCTGATCGAGCCCGGCGGCGAGAACCGCGACAGCTGAGCACGCGCCAGCAGCGTTCCGGGTCGCACCCGTACCCGTGGCTCTATGCGTTGGCCCGCCGCATCGGCACGTGCGGAATCCCGTCCTCGTCGAACTCCTCACCAGCCACAGCGAAACCGAAGCGCGCGTACCAGCGCGCGAGGTGGGCCTGCGCGTGGAGGACGACGGGTGCGGAAGGGTCGAGGTCCCAGCAGCGGTCGAGGGCCTTGCGCATCAGCTGCGAGGCTATGCCGTGCGACCGGGCCGCGGGCACCGTCGCGACTCGACCCACCCGGAAAGCGCCGTCGGCGTCGCGCAGCACCCGCAGGGTGGCGAGCACTTCTGCGCCGTCGGTGGCCCAGTGCAGCTCGGCACCAGGCTCAAGGTCCCGTCCGTCGAGGTCCGGGTAGGCGCACGACTGCTCGACGACGAACACCTCGACCCGTAGGCGCAGGATCGCGTAGAGCGTCAACGGGTCGATCGCGCGGACGTCGGCATGGTGGAAGGCGAAGGCCACTACGACACGCTAGCCGCGTCGCGCGCGGGCGGATGACAGACTGCCGTCCATGACGCAGCCGGCAGCCGTTCCACCTGAGACAACTGACTGGACGTTCGTCATCGACAAGGGCTGCACCCAGTGTGGGTTCTCGGCCCAGGACGTCGAGTCCACCGGTAACCGGGTGCGTGCCACGATCCCGCGCTGGCGCGAGGCGCTGTCTCGCAAGGACGCCGCTGACCGGCCAGAGCCTACGGTGTGGTCTCCGCTGGAGTATGCGTGTCACGTGCGAGACACCTGTCGGATCTTCCGTAAGCGGCTGGAGCTGATGCTGGTCGAGGACGACCCGACGTTCAGGAACTGGGACCAGGACGCGACGGCCGTCGCGGAGGACTACTTCCATCAGGTTCCGGCGGTGGTGGCTGAGCAGCTTGCTGCGGAGGCCGAGGCAACGGCGGCAGCGTTCGACGCCGTGCAGCCCGATCAATGGGAGCGGCCGAGCCGGCGCAGCAACGGGTCGATGTTCACGGTGAGGACCTTCGCGATCTACTTCCTGCATGACGTGGAGCACCACCTGCACGACGTAGCCGGGAGATGACCCCTCGCTCAGGGGCGTGGAGCGTTGACCGCATCGAGGAGGCCTAGAAGCCGCGCGCGGGTGTGCGGGTCGTCAAGCACCTCGCCGATCCAGGCGGCGGAGCCCGCCCGGTCCGGGGAGCGAGGGTTGGGCTGCAGCCAGTCGGTGGCAGCGATCTCGGTGATGTGGCCGAGTTGTGCGATCAGCATCGAGAAGTGACCGGGCCGGCTGACGCCCGCCGGGCCACCGGCCTGCCGGTAGGCATCGACCAGGGCGCGCGCCCGGCCGGCGTCCGCGCGGGCGTACTCGAACAGCACGCACGCGAGCTCCTGGCTGGGGTCAGCCGGTCCGCTGTTCTCCCAGTCGATGACGCACACCCCACCGGAAGCGGTCGGTAGAACGTTGTCGCACCACAGGTCGCAGTGGCAGGTCCGCACCAGGGCGGGCGGCTCCAGCCAGGACTCCAGCTCCACGAGCTCGTCGCCCAGCTCAGCCAGACGGTCGGCGAAGGGCGCGCCGTGGGCCAGGAGCTGCCGCACCAGGTCGTCCCAGCGGTCAGCGCCCACGGGTTCGCGGTACCAGGGGTCGACGGGCCGGGGGTCCGGACCGCCGACCGAGTGGATGGCGGCCACGACCTCGCCCACGAGCGCCGGGTCGAGCCCGGCGTCGGGTTCTCCCAGGTCGACCCATTCGTACAGCCGCAGCTGGGTGCCGCCGATCTGCGCGAACACGCACCCTTCCGACGTACGCCGCGGCTGCGGTGTCGGCACGCCTGCCCGGTGTGCCGCCTCCTGGAACTCGGTGGACCACCGCATCTCCTGCTCAGTGCACGGGGCGAACGGCACCTTCACCGCCCAGCAGCCGTCCGCCGTGTCGAGGCGCCAGACCACGCCTTGCCGGCCGCGAGCAACTGGTCCCTCCGACAGCCGGGCCGTACCGCTCAGGCCAAAGCGTCGGGCGATCTCAGCTCCGTCCATCGGTCCACTCCAGCATGTGCTCGTCCTGCAGGGACAGGTCTACGGACCGGTCGTCTGGGCCATGGTCGTGGTGGCGCCCTGGTACGGGAAGTGACTGGATCCCCTCGGGGACCACCGTCAGGATGGCGCGGTGACCCTGCCGCCCCGCGTCGTGACCCTCGTACTCTGCCTGCCCGACGGTGAGGTGCTGGGGGCGCTGCCACCGTTCGAGGTGGGGGTGCCCTGGTGGCAGGAGGTCGGCCCCGTCGTCGCCGCCGCGCACTCGCTGCACGGCGTCGACGTCACCGTGCTGCGGCTGCTACGCGGCTCGTACGAGGACGCGTGCGGTGGCCCGGTGACCTACCTGGCTCAGGTCTCGGCACCGGTACCTGGCCTGAGCCCATGGGACGAGCCGTGCACCGACCATCCGCTGCGCCTTCCGTACGCCCGACCGGGCGGGCCGGCGGCAGATCTGACCTGGGCCGACCAGGCGCTGGCGGCCATGGACCGCCCCCGGACCTCGACCGCCCGCCAGGTGCGCACGTGGAACCTCTCGAGCATCTGGCGGCTGCCGACGTCGGCCGGGCCTGTGTGGCTCAAGGTCGTGCCGCCGTTCTTCGCCCACGAGGGTCGCGTGCTCCGCCGGCTCGACCCCACCGTCGTACCGCCGCTGCTGGCCACCGACGCGGCACGGGTTCTGCTGGACGAGGTGGCCGGCGAGGCCCTGTACGACGCCTCCGGACCGGTACTGCGGCGCATGGTGTCCCGGCTCGTCGGACTGCAGACGCAGTGGGTCGACCGTGTGCCGGACCTACTGGAGCTCGGCCTGCCGGACTGGCGTGCCGGCTCCTTTCCCACGCAGGCGGCCGCGACCCTGGACCGCACCGCCGACCAGCTCGACCCTGACGTCAGGCTCGCCTGCGAACAGGTCGTCAACGGTCTGGCCCCATGCTTCTCGGCGATCGAGGCCTGCGGAGTGCCGGACACGCTCGTACACGGCGACTTCCACCCCGGGAACTTCGTCGGGGACGACGGGCACCTGAGGCTGCTGGACTGGGGAGACTGCGGCGTCGGCAACCCGCTCCTGGACCGGGCCGCGTTCCTGGAGCGGATCCCGGCCGATGACCGGGCTGTCGTCCTGGCCCACTGGGAGCGGTTGTGGCGCACCGCCGTTCCCGGCTGCGACCCGGTCCGGGCCGGTGAGCTTCTCGAGCCGGTGGCCGCCTTGCGGCAGGCCGTCATCTACGACGCCTTCCTGGCCGGCATCGAGCCGAGCGAGCGGATCTACCACCGCTCCGACCCCGCCCGCTGGCTGCGCACCGTGGCTGTGCTGTCCTGACCGGAGCGGCCGGTCAGCGCTGGTCGGCGTCCGATGAGTCTCGGGAGGGCAGCCCGTGCGTTGCGGCATGACCAGCGTTTTCGGAGACATCACCATGTCCGTCGACGGGTTCGTCACCGGCCCTGGGACGGACCTGCAGCACGGCCTCGGCCTGGACGCCGACGGCCTGCATGCCTGGGCGCTCGGATCCAGCGGGAGGTGCGCGTCTCTGCGACCGCCATCCCCCTCACGTACGAGGTCGGACGTGCAAGGTCTCGATGACGCCAAGCACGGCTCGCCGGCTACCGAGACCGCCCTCATCGTTGCCGTCTTGGAGGCCGAGCCCGTGGTCGGCCGGCACCGCAGGGATCTCGACCGATCCGCCGCATGGGGAGTACCACCGCACGTCACGATTCTCTACCCCTTCCTCTCGCCGAGCGAGGTGGACGAGCTGGTCCTCACCGCCTTGTCTTCGGCCGTGCGCTCCGTACCCGCCTTCGACTGCGCCTTTCCTGCCACGCGCTGGTTCGGGGACGACGTCGTGTGGCTCGAGCCGAGCCCGGGCGGCCCATTCCGGGACCTCACCGAGGCAGTGTGGCGCCGCTTCCCCGAGTACCCGCCGTACGGCGGCCGCTACGACGACGTGGTCCCTCACCTCACCGTGGCCGAGCGCGAGCTCGGCAGCATCGACATGCTGAAGGCGGCCGAATCCGCGGTGCGGGCCATGCTCCCCGTGCGCGCGCGAGTCCACGAGGCACTTCTCATCGCGGGGTCATCGAGGCCCAGCTCTTGGAGGACCGTCCATGTGCTGCCGCTCGGATGAGGTGGAGTCGCTGGTCGTCGCGGACGTCAGCGGGAGCGGCTTCGCGGGATGATTGCTAACCCACGACCCCTGGTAGCACCGCCTCGGTCAGCACGGCGACCTGGTCCAGCGACTCCTCCACGCTCACGTTGGCGGCGTCGTCGCGAACGATGAACTCGTCGACGCCCAGACTGCGGAACTCCAGAAGCCGGGCCAGGACCTCGTCGGCGGTCCCGTGGACATCCCCTTCGACCTTGCCGGGACGTCGGCGATGCCGGGGCACGACCGACACGGTCCCTCCCGTGGCTCGGTCCACCTCGTAGGGGTCGCGCCCGACGTCCTGGCAGCGTCTGTCAAGAATTGCGTTCTTGTGACGGAACAGCTCGGGACCGGCCCAGGCGTGCCACACGTCGGCGTGCCGAGCAGCCACCTTCAAAGTCAGTCGCTCCCCTCCGCCGCCCACCAGCAAGGGCAGCCAGCGCTGCACCGGCTTGGGGTCGCACGGAGCATCGGTCAGCTGGTACGCCGGGCCGACCAGCGTGGATCGTCGCTTGCTGAGCAGCGAGCGGATGACGCGGCACGCCTCGTCCAGGGCCTCGATGCGGTCGCGCACGCCCGGCAGCGTGAGGCCGTACGCGGCATGCTCGTTGGGCTGCCAGCCGGCGCCGACGCCCAGCACGACACGACCGCCACTGACCTGGTCGAGGGCCGCGGCCATGTTGGCCACCACGGCTGGGTGCCGGTAGGTGTTGCCGAGCACCAGGGTCCCCAACCGCGTGCGGGTCGTCTGCATCGCCAACGCGCTGAGCGTCGTCCAGCACTCGAGCACCGGACCGTCCGCGGCCGCCCCCGCGGGGTCGTGAGGCATGAAGTGGTCACAGAGATAGACCGCGTGCCATCCCCCAGCATCGACGCGCTGCGCCAGTGCGGCCGTCTCGCGCCAGGAACGACCGGGGTCGACGCACAGGCTCATCCGCACCGGTCGAGTTTGCCTGTCTCCCGGCCCTGCGTCGCGGCGGCTTGACCTGCTGATGCACACGGCCAACGCTGAGGTCATGACCAGGCACGCGGGCGACCCACGCTCGTCCCGCCGGCTGATCACGCTCGGGCGGGTGCAGCTGGTCCGGATCCAGGTGGGCTACCGGGCCCGACCGGACGGCCCCACGTATCAGCACTTCCTGCTGGACTTCCCGGTTCCTGTGACAGACGTCGTCGGCGAAGGGGACGAATTCGACGAGCGGCGAGTGCTCGACGCCCTGGAGCCCGTGCTGTCGGCCGGAGTCGCCAGCCCGTGGCACTACACCATCCACCAGCACCGATGGCACACGAGCTGGGGCCCTAGTCCGGGTGCGCTGGAGATCGGGCTGCTCGTGACCGCCGGGACCCCGGCCGCTGCCGTCTCGCTGGCCGTGCGCGACGGCGTGGTCCCCGCCTTCCGGGACCTGCTGGGGCTGGCCGACCGGCCGGAGCCCACGACGACGACTCGCGACGTGGCCATCCTGCGGGCGCGGCGTGGCGCCGCGACGGCGTACGCCCTGGACCCGGCCGCGCTCTCGCTGAGCGACGAGGAGCACCATCGGGCCGCAAACTCCTGGACGCTGACACTGCGCGTCCCCGGCGGGGAGGAGTACGACGTCGTGGTCGGCTTCGTCGACGGGTACGCAGGGTCGATCTGGGTCCGGCACGCACACCACACCGAGGTGTACGACTCCATCGGCTCCGTCTGAGCACCGGGGCAGGTCGTAGGGCAAACCCACGACATGCACAGCGAAGGCACAGAGCGGCGGTCGAGGCTTCAGCGTCAAGAGGGTCGGCGAGGTCGCCGGCCCGTCCACGCAGAAGGAGCAACATCGTGTCTTCCAACAAGATCGTCCTGTCCGTGGGTGCCGCCCTCGCCGCCGGCGGGCTCCTCCTCGGCGGGTCGGCATTGGCGAACGCAGCCGATGGGACGTCCCCCGCCCCTGTCGCAAGCACGGCGGGCGGCTACGACGGCGGGCGCGGCGGCGGGTCCGCGGACACCCCGGTCACCGGCAGCGAGGCCGCCAAGGTCACCGCCGCCGTCAAGGCCAAGGACTCCGCGGTCAGCGTCACCGGCGTCCGAAAGGACCCCGACGGCTCCTACGACGTCCTCGGCACCAAGTCCGGCACCCAGGTCTTCTACGACGTCAGCAAGGACCTGAAGACCATCACCGAGCGCACCGGCGGACCCGGCGGCGGCCACGGCCGGGGCGGCCACGGCCGGGGCGGCTCCGCGGACACCCCGGTCACCGGCAGCGAGGCCGCCAAGGTCACCGCCGCCGTCAAGGCCAAGGATTCCGCGGTCAGCGTCACCAGCGTCCGAAAGGACCCCGACGGCTCCTACGACGTCCTCGGCACCAAGTCCGGCACCCAGGTCTTCTACGACGTCAGCAAGGACCTGAAGACCATCACCCAGAACACCTTCGGCGGCGGCCAGTCCGACGCAGCGCCCTCGGCCTCGAACACCTCCACCACCTGACAGAGCGTTGCCTTGCGTCGGCTCGCGACCCGCAGTCCAGCGCTGCGGGTCGCGAGGGCCGGCCACCGTGACGAAGCGCTCAGACGCCGCGCATCGGAGAGTCACGCGAACCAGGTGAGCGCCTGCCCGTGGGGTCGCGTCCACGCCAGGGCTCTGCCGTCCAGCGCCAGCACACTGTGGAGCTCCTCGGTCGGCTGATCCGGCAGCCCGACGTACGGCAGCACGTCCGGGTCCTCGTTGGCGACCCAGTGACCAGGTAGCCCTCGAACCACCTCGGCGAACTGCGCACGCTTCGACGGAGTCACCTGGTACAGGACGGAGCTGTGGAACACGACCAGCGTGGCGCCTGCCGGCGCGCGCGCAGCCAGCTCGGGCAGGTCGTCGACCAGGTCGCCCGCCACGAGCAATGGTGGATCGGCTGCCGCGACGGCCGCGGCGGCCCTGAGCCGCGCCCTGCGGTGACTGTGCTCCGGCCAGATGAGCGCTTCTAGCCACGCGAGGTCCCGGGGGTCGGTCACGTCGAGCGGGTTGAGATCCAGACCGCCCCGCCACACGACCTCGGGCAGGCAAGCAGGCGTCGGCAGCCCAGACGCCGCACAGTCGAGGAGCGGACTGCCGGAACCGAGCACGTCGCGGCCGTAGCGGTACGCGTACCGGTCGGGGTAGAGGCAAAGTCCGGCGGACGCACCGACCTCCAGCAGGGCGAGCGGCTGCGGCAACCCGGCCAGCACGGGCAGGAGCACGGCACACCGCCCGGCCTCGTTCGTCTGCGTGGCTCTGGCGCGCATCTCCGCTTCGACGGCCGGCCACTTCACGACGACGTAGTCGTGGAACCGGGCTGGGTCTTCGACGGGACCGCCCAGCAGCCGTACGACGGCGAAAAGCAGGTTCGGCTGCTGCTTGGCGGCCGGCAGCCCAGTTAGCAACGCCAGGATCTCGTCGTCCCGCGAAACCGCCTCGGCGAGGCGCTCGTAGGTCGGCGACACATCGCGCGCCTCGAGCGCGGCGAACCGCTGGTAACTCTCGGCGATGGACATGACCCGATCCTCGCAGCGTGAGCGGCACCTTCACGGACGGCGGTAGACCGTGACGTGGGACCGGGACTCCGCGGTGAACTCTGCGCCTGCCCAGTCCGCGCGCCGGGACTCCAGCTCGAAGCCGGCCAGCTGCGCCATCAGGTCGAGCTCGGCCGGCCAGATGTAGCGGTGGGGGCTTCGGAAGACCTGTGCCTCGTGGCCTGCACCGAAACGAAAGTGGTGCGAGACGACCCGCTGCCGCAGGACGTCGTAGGTGTCCAAGCCGATGTACCCCGGCTCTGACTGGAACACTGTGGCCTGCTGTCCGGGTGGGAGCTTGCGCAGCTCCGGGACCCACAGCTCGACGACGAACCGGCCGCCCGGTGCGAGATGCTGGGCCGCGTTGCGGAAGCAGGCGACCTGCTCGTCCTGGGTCAGCAGGTTTGAGATGGTGTTGAACACCAGGTAGACGAGGGTGAACTCGCCTGGGGCGTGGGCGGTGGCCATGTCTCCGATCACGACGGGGATCGTGTCCGCATCCGCTTTCGCGCGCAGCTCGTCGACCATCGCGGTGGACAGCTCGATGCCCGTCACCGCAACCCCGCGCTCCGACAGCGGGATGGCGACGCGGCCGGTGCCCACCGCGAACTCCAGGGCCGGACCCCCACGCGCCAGCTGCGTAAGTCGATCCACGGTGGGTTCCAGCACCTCGGGAGCGAACATGCCGGTGCCCGGGGTGTCGTAGTTCCGGGCCGTCTCTTGGTCCCAGATGTCCTCCTGCCGCACGGCGTCCACCGTCGCAGCGGTTGTCCCCCGTATCCAGCGGTTTTCCGCACCGGGGGCGGCTGGGCTGGCGACAAGGTAGATGCGGCTACGCGACTAGAGCCAGTCGACGTCGGGCGCCGCGGTACCCCCGGACAGCCGGGCGTAACCGGGACCCCGGTCGAAGAAGGGGGCGTCCGGGTCGGCGGCGGCGCGTCGCGCCGAACGCAGCGCGTCCGAGGCCGCCAGGTCGAGCACCGGTTCGTCCGGCGTCCCCGAGACCACCACGCCGTAGTCGCGGGATGCCCCGTCCAGCGAGACCTTGCCCCAGCGCAGGTCCTGCAGAACCTCCTCGTAGGGCCGGTCGAGCGGGTTCCCCCAGCCACCACCGCCCGTGGTCCGGATCCGCACCACCTCGCCCGCGCGGACCGGCTCGGCGTCGGCCAGGGCGTCGACGACCCGCTCGGCCGGCCCACCTGGGTCGATGACAACGTCGAACGGCCGCCCGGCGCGCCCACCGCGCACGCCCCAGCAGGACAGGATCGAGCGGTCGGCGATCGACATGAAGGACGCGTCGCGCAGCATCCGGATCGACTTCTCGTATCCCAGACCGCCGCGGTGGCGTCCCGGCCCGCCGGAGTCGACCGCGAGGGCGAGCGACTCCACCCGGAACGGGAACCGGCTCTCGGTGAACTCGGTCGGCAGGTTCCGCGAGTCCGGGACGACGTGGATGGTGTCCTCCCCGTCGGCGTAGTAGCGCCCGCCGGAGCCGCCGCCGAGCACCTCGCGCATGAGGTACGGCGCACCGTCCGCGTCCTCGCCGTACACGCCGGTGTAGCGGATCGTCTCCTGGTCGGCCGGCACCATCCCGTCCACCGCCTTGGCGAGCACGCCGGCAAGCACCCCGAGCAGCCGCAGGATGACGAAGGTCCGGGCGTTCGTCGGGGCCGGGAACACCGGTGTCAGCAGGGTCCCGGGCGGTGGGAACCGCAGCTCCAGCAACGGGACCACACCCTCGTTGACGTCGAGCTGCGCCATCCGGTCGGGGCAGTCAGCCAGGTTGCGCAGGATCGGCGCCAGCCACTTCTTCAGAAAGTTGCCGTCAGCGAAATCTCCACAGTGGTTGATCGGCCCGCGCGCCTGCGGGCCGGTCCCCTGGAAGTCGAGCACGAGCCGCTCGCCGTCCGGGTCGTCGGCAGGGGTTCGGGTCAGCGTGATCCGCTGCGTGTGCAGCCGTGGCTCGTCGACGCCGTCATGCTCGGCGTAGTCCTCCCAGGTCCACGTGCCGACCGGGATGCGGGACAGGATCTCGCGCCGAAACATTGCCGTCGTCGCGTCCAGGATGGCGTCGAAGCACGCCTCCACGGTTTTGACGCCGTAGCGCTCGAACAGCTCGGTCAGCCGCCGCGCACCCATCAGGCAGGCCGAGCACTCGGCGTCCAGGTCCGCCGCGAGCGACTCCGGCATCCGGGAGTTGCGCGTCATGATCGTCAGCGCCGCGCGGTTCGGGACGCCCTGGTCCCACAGCCGGATGGGCGGCACCATCAGGCCCTCCTCGAACACGCTCGTTGCGCGCGAGGGCATCGACCCGGGCACCGCTCCCCCGATGTCGTCGTGGTGCCCGAACGCCTGCACGAACGCCACCACGGACGGCTCCTGATCGCCGTCCCTCACGGCGAAGACCGGCACCGTGACGCACAGGTCGGGCAGGTGCCCGATCCCGCCCTCGGACAGGTAGACGTCGTTGTGGAAGAAGACGTCGCCCGGACGCATGGTCTCGATCGGGAAGTCACGCACGACCGGGTGGACGAGCGCGGAGTACGACCGCCCGGTCAGCTTGCGCAGCCTGCGGTCGTGGATGCCGGCGCGGAAGTCGTGAGCGTCCCGGATCATCGGCGACCGTGATGTGCGGGCGATGGCGGTCTCCACCTCCAGCTCCACGCTGGCCAGGTAGCCCTCGACGATCTCGACGAGCACGGGGTCGGCGCCGTTCATCGCCCCTCCCTCGTGAGGCGCAGGTTCGCGTGCTCGTCGACGCGCGCCTGGTAGCCCGGGTGCACCGGCACTGTGGCGCCGTACTCCTCGATCACGGCCGGCCCACGGACGAGGTCGCCCGCCCCGAGCCGGGACCGCTCGTACAGGGCGGCGTCCACCCACCCGTCGAACCAGGCCGGCCGCGTGCCGGTCCGGGCGGTCTCGGGGCCGCGTCCGGGTGCCGCGACCCGTGCAGCGGGACGCCGGATCGGGCCGACGCCGGTGACCCGCAGGTTGACCCACTCGACCTGCTGCCGCGGGTCCTCGGACAGGTCGTACCCGTACAGCCGCCGGTGCTCCGCGGCGAACCGGTCGGCCACCTCGCGGACCAGCTCCACAGTCACCGGTCCTTCCGGCAGCTCCACGCGCACCTCGAAGGCCTGCCCGTAATACCGGACGTCCGCCGACCGCACGAACCGCCGCTGCTGCGGCGCGAAGCCCTCCCGGGCGAGCGCGGCGTCGGCCTCGGCACGCAGCTCGCCCAGCACGCGCTCCATGCCGGCCAGGTCGATGCGGTCCTGCCGGACGACGTGGGTGCGGACGTAGTCGTTGCGCACGTCGACGGTGAGCAGCCCGAACGCCGAGAGGTTGCCGGGGTCGGGTGGCACCAGCACGCCGCGCAGCCCCAGCACGTCGACCAGCCGGCAGGCCAGCAGCGAGCCGGAGCCGCCGAAGGTGACGAGGGTGAAGTCCCGGACATCCAGCCCGCGCTTGACGGTCACCTGGCGCAGGGCGTTGGCCTGGTTCCAGGCCGACACCTCCAGGACGCCGGAAGCGCACTCCTCGACGCCCCGGCTCCCGCCCAGCCGTTCCGCCAGCGCGGTCAGCCCGGCACGGGCGGCGTCGGCGTCGAGCGGGATCTCGCCGCCGAGCAGGCGCGGCGGGATCCGGCCGAGGACGAGGTGGGCGTCGGTGACCGTCGGCTCACACCCGCCGCGGCCGTAGGAGATCGGACCCGGGTCGGCGCCCGCCGACTGCGGTCCCACCCGCAGCGTGCCCTCGGGGGTCACCCGCGCGATGGACCCGCCGCCCGCGCCCACGGTCACGACGTCGATCATCGGTATCTTGCTCGGGTACGCCCCGACCGTCCCCTCGGTGGTCAGGGCGGGCCGGCCGTCGACGACGACGCAGACGTCGGTCGAGGTGCCCCCGCCGTCGCACGTCAGCACCTGGCGGACGCCCGCCGCGGCGGCCACCGTGCCGGCGCCCAGGGCACCGGCAGCCGGACCGGACAGCACGGTCGTGATGGGCTGGTGCACCACTTCGGACGCCGAGAGCACCCCGCCGTTGGACTTCATGACGTAGAACGGCACGTCCCGCGGCTCGCCGTCCGCCGTCGCGTACGCGGCCAACCGGCGCGAGATGTTCTCGACGTAGCGACGGATGCTCGGCTTCACCGCCGCGTCGACCAGGGTGGTGACGCTGCGCTCGTACTCGCGGTACTCGCGCAGGACATCGCTGGAGATGCTCACGACGGCGTCCGGGTGCTCCCGCGCCAGGACGTCCCGCATCGCCCGCTCGTGCGAGGGGTCCGCGTAGGAGTGCAGGAAGCACACGCCGACCGCGCCGATCCCCGCGTCCCGGAAGAACCGCGCGGCGGCGACGGCCTGGTCCTCGTCGAACGGCCGCACCTGAGTGCCATCCGCCGCAAGCCGGCCGCCGACCGTCCGGACCCGGTCGACCGGCACGATGCGCGGCGGCTTGACCCAGAAGTAGCTGTTGCCGTAGCCGTCCGGCACCGACTGCCGGGCGATCTCCAGGACGTGCCGGTAGCCCTCGGTCGTGATGAACCCAAGGTCCTCGACCTTGCCCTCCAACAACCGGTTCGTGGCCACGGTGGTGCCGTGGCTCACGGCCTCGACGTCCTCACCGGTTGCGCCCAGCAACCCGAGGACCTTGTCGACGCCGACGAGGAAGCCCTCGGCGGGGTCGGTCGGCGTCGAGGGGGTCTTGGTCGTCACCACCGCGCCGGTCGCGTCGTCGACCGCCACCACGTCGGTGAAAGTCCCACCGGTGTCGATCCCGATCCGGACCCGTCGGCTCACCGGCGGCTGCCCCGCCCGCTGCGGGCGATGCGCCAGCCGACGAGCACGCCCACGAGGGCCCAGAACGCACCGGCGCCGACGCCGGCGAGCACGACGTAGAACGGCACTCGGTTGTCCGGCGGGGCCCACGGACCGGGGGGCGCCGGGAGCGGACGCTGTGCGAGGGGGCCGGCCGGCGCCGGGACTGGCACTCCCGCAGCGACGGCCGGCAGCGCACCGGTGAGCTCACCGTCGACGGCGGCGAAGAACTGCCCCGCCATCTTCCGGGCGACGCCGCTCAGCATCCGCTGCCCCACGCCGCCCACCATCCCGCCGACGACGGCGTCGGCGTCGTACTCGAGCCGGGTCGTGCCGCCGTCGACTTCGGCCAGCGTCACCCGCACGGTCGTGTCCACCGTTCCAGGGGCCCCGGAGCCCTTGGCGCGCAGCGTGAAGGCGTGCGGCGGCTGCTGTTCGGTGAGCCGGACCTCGCCCTCATAGGTGCCCTTGACGGCGGCCACGCCAGCCGTCACCGCCATCGCGTACCGGTCCTCGCCGAGCGGGCTCAGGGACTGGCAGCCCGGGATCGTCCGGGCCAGGACCGCCGGGTCGTTGAGCGCGGAGAACACCGTGGCGGGCGGTGCGTGTAGGACGGCGTCGCCGTTGACCTTCATCCGGGAGGCTCCTCGTGGTGGGTGGCTTGGGCGAGGGCGCGGCGCAGCGACGGGACCTCGCCGCGCGCGTGCGCGTCGCGCAGCGCGAAGAGCTCGCTGGGGCTGATCGGCATGCGGTCGATCCGGAACCCCTCGGCGTCCTCGATCGCGGCGGCGAACACGGCCATCCCGGGGATCACGCCGGCCTCGCCGGCACCCTTGATACCCAACGGGTTCAGCGGCGACGGGGTCTCCAGGTGGTCGATCTCGACCCGGCGGGGCACCTCGGTGGCGTACGGTAGCAGGAAGTCCATGAACGAGGCGTTGAGCAGCTGTCCGTGCTCGTCGTAGGCCATCCGCTCGTACAGCGCGCCGCCGACCCCCTGCGCGACCCCGCCGTGCACCTGTCCCTCCACAATCATCGGGTTGACCAGCGTCCCGCAGTCGTGCACGACGCAGTACCGAAGAATCCTCACCTCGGCGGTGTCCGGGTCGGTCTCCACGACAACCGCGTGCGCGCCGGACGCGAACGTCGAGCGCTCCGGCGAGTAGTAGCCGGTGGCCTCGAGTCCCGGCTCCTCGCCTTCTGGCACCGGGGCCTTGCTCGTGTCGCCGACCGCGAACTGGGTCGCCGCCTTCGACGCGTCGTCGAACGCGTACCGCAGCGGGTTGGAGAGCACGGCGATCGTGGACAGCGGCATCGATGCCCCCCGCGTGCCCGGTGCCGTGCCCCTGACGTGCGCCGCGCCGTCGACGAGCTCGAGGTCGTCGACGGAGACCTCGAGCGCCTCGGCAGCGATCTTGAGCGCCTTGGCCCGCACCTTGCCCGCCGCGACGTGCGTCGCCGATCCGCTCATGACCGCGGCCCGCGAGGCGAAGGTGCCGACGGCGTACCGGAACCGGCGGGTGTCCCCGGTGGTGACCTCGACGTCCTCGACGGCCACGCCGAGCTGGTCCGCCACGATCTGCGCGAACGCGGTGCGGTGGCCCTGCCCCTGGGTCGTGAGCCCGGTGGCCACCTTGACCTTTCCGGACGTCTCGACGACGACGTGCGCCCCCTCGTACGGCCCGGGCCCGGTTCCCTCGACGTAGCAGGCCAGGCCGATGCCGACCCGGCGTCCCTCAGCCTGAGCCGCTCCACGCACCCGCTCGAAGTGGTCCCAGTCGACGAGATCCTTGATCTTCTGCAACATTGTCGGGTAGTCGCCGGAGTCGTAGACCAGCGGGCGACCGTCCTGGAACACCAGCTGGTGGTCGAAGGGCATCTCGTCGGGCTGGATCAGGTTCCGCTCGCGGACCAGCGCGCGGTCGAGGCCGGTGGCGTCCGCGATGGCGTCCATCGCGCGTTCCATCGCGAACGCTCCCTGCGGCCTGCCGGCGCCGCGGTACGGCGTGACGGTGACCGTGTTGGTGTACATGGAGAAGAACTCGCACCGGTACGCGCCGGGCTTGTACGGACCCAGCACCTGCGTGGACGTGACGATGGGGACGATGATCCCGTACGGCGTGTAGGCACCGTTGTCGTGCCAGAAGGTGAAGTCGAACGCCAGCAGGTGCCCGTCGTCGTCGAAGCCGACCGTCACCTCCTGCTGCTGAGCGCGCTCGTGGGAGCTGGAGACGAAGTGCTCGCGCCGGTCCTCCGCCCACTTCAGCTCGTGGGCGATCCCCGCCCGGGCCAGGCGCCGGGCCGCCCAGGGCACCAGCACCTCTTCCGGCCAGGGGTGCACGATCTTGACCCCGAAGCCACCGCCCACGTCGGGTGCGACGCACTCCACCTTGTTGAGCGCCAGCCCGAGCCGGGCCGCGACCGCCGCCCGCACCGACGTCGCGGCCTGCGTCGACGTCCACACCCGCGCTACGTCCTCGTCGGTGTCCCACGTCGCGTAGACGCCCTTGCCCTCCAACGGCATCGACGCGGACCGCTCGACCTGCAGGTCGAGAGTGAGCGTGCGCGGTGCTTCGGCCATCGCGGTCGGCAGGTCGCCCACCTGCTGCACGAGGTGCGCGGCGACGTTGTCCGGGACGTCGGTGTGCACGGCGTGGTCCGCGGCCCGAGCCGCATCCAGCCCGACCACCGGCGGTAGCGCCTCGTAGTCGACCCTGATCCGGTCGCAGGCGTCCTCGGCGACGTAGCGGTCGGTTGCCACGACCATCACCACGGCCTCGCCGACGTGGTTCACCTCCTCACGGGCGAGCGGGTACGGCGTCCGCGGGGCATGCAGTCCGGGGTGCGGGATCAGCAATGGCAACCGTTCCGCGACGTGCGTGCCTTCGGCGGCGTCGGACTCCGCCAGGTCGTCATAGGTGTAGACGGCCACGACGCCCTCAACGTCGAGCGCCCCGCTGACGTCGACGTCGAGGACGCGGGCGTGCGCGTGCGGGCTGCGGACGAACGCCGCCGCAAGGGCGTCCTGGCCGAGGTCGTCCAGGTAGCGCCCCTGCCCGCGCAGCAGCCTCGGGTCCTCGACCCTGCGGACAGGTTCTCCGACCCACCGGCCGCTCATCCGGCGCCCTCGGCCGGTCGCTCGCGGGCGAGCTCGGCGGCGCGCAGCACAGCGGCCTTGATGTTCTGGTAGCCGGTGCAGCGGCACAGGTTGCCGCTCACAGCCTCCAGCGCATCGTCCTCGTCGGGGTCCGGGTTGTCGCGCAGGTAGGCCGCGATGGTGGTGACGAAGCCGGGGGTGCAGAAGCCGCACTGCAGGCCGTGGCAGTCGACGAACGCCTGCTGCACCGGGTGCAGCGTCCCGTCCGGGGCGGCGAGTCCCTCGACGGTCGTGACGTCGTGCCCGTCGGCGCTGGCCGCGAGCATCAGGCACGACCGCACCGGCTCGCCGTCCAGGAGCACCGTGCAGGCGCCGCAGACACCGTGCTCGCAGCCGACGTGGGTTCCGGTGAGCCGCAGGTCGTGGCGCAGTGCGTCGGACAGCAGCCGGCGGCCCGGAACCTCGACCGAACGCGGCACGCCGTTCACCCGCATCCGCACCGTCAGCAGCGGCTCCGCGGCGCCCGACGTCATGGCGTGACCCCGGCGCATGAAGTCCTCACGCCGCCACCCCGGACCTCGGGCGGGACCCCGCCCGGCCGGCGGCCTCACGCAGCGCACGCTCGGTCAGTACGGCGACCAGCTGGCTGCGGTAGGCGGCGCTGGCATGCAGGTCGTCCTCGGTCGCCACGCCGTCGCGCGCCAGCTCGCCGGCCGCGCGCCAGTCCGCGGCCGCCGGAGTGGCGCCGACGACCGGCTGCCCCAGGTCGACCGGCGCGAGCGTGTCGCCGGCGGACACGTACGTCGCGCGGGCCGAGGTGACGAGCCCCGTGTCGTCCAGGGTCACTGCCGCGACCACCCCGCAGACGGCGTAGTCACCGTGCCGGCGGGCGACCTCCGCCACCGACGTCCCGGTGCGCGGTGGCGGTGCCGGGAAGTGCGCCGCCAGGGCGAGCTCGTCGTCCGCGAGCGAGGTCTCGAGCGGCCCGGTGAACAGCTCGTCCGCGCGCACGGTCCGCTCGCCGCGCACGGAGCGCACCGTCAGCGCGCCGCCGAGCAGAGCGAGGACCGCCGGCATCTCGGCGGACGGGTCGGCATGGCACAGGCTCCCGACCACCGTGCCGCGGTTGCGGATCGTCGGGTGCGCCACGTTCAGCAGCGCCTGCCGCAGCAGCGGCAGGACGGCGTGCGCCCCCTCGTGGCGTTCCAGCCCCCGGTGCCGGACCAGCGCGCCGACGCTGACCCCTTCTCGGTCGACCGCCACGTCGGCGAGGCCCGGCAGCGCCCCGACGTCCACAATGTGCATCGGCGAAGCCAGCCGCATGGACAGCAGCGGCACCAGGCTCTGCCCACCGGCGAGGACCTTCGCCGACTCGTCGCGGTCGTGCAGCCGGGCCAGCAGCCGCACGGCCTCGTCGACCTCGGCCGGCCGGTGGTAGGTGAAGGGAGCGGGCTTCATCCGGGCCGCGGCCCTAGGAGCGCGTGTCGCGCGAGCGCTGGGCCGGGAGGTCGTCCTGGTGGTACATGCCCGGCTCCCCGACGACGATCGTGGGGCTGTCCTCCGGCGTGGAGAGGTGCTTCGGAGCCAGCGCCCGGGCCAGGTGGTACGCCACGATTGCGACGATCGTGCCAAGCGCAATGCCGCTCAGCGTGAAGGTGTCGGTGAACCTCAGCTGGACGTTCCCAATGCCGATCACGATGCCTGCGGCGATCGGCACCAGGTTGACCGGGTTGCCGAAGTCGACGCCGTTCTCCTTCCAGATCTTGGCTCCGAGCAGCCCGATCATCCCGTAGAGCACCACGGTGATCCCGCCGAGCACGCCCCCCGGCGTCGCCGAGATCACGGCCCCGAACTTCGGGGAGAAGCCGAACAGGATGGCCACGGCTGCAGCGACCACGTAGGCGGCTGTCGAGTAGACCCGGGTCGCCGCCATGACGCCGATGTTCTCCGCGTACGTCGTGGTGGGCGAGCCGCCGACCGATGACGCGATCACCGTGCCCACGCCGTCGGCGGCGATGGCCCGGCCCATGTAGGGGTCGAGGTCGGTGCGGGTCATCTCGGCGACGGCCTTCACGTGCCCGGTGTTCTCGGCCACGAGCGCGATGACGGCGGGGATGACCAGCAGCACGAACGCCCAGCGGAAGTCCGGCAGGTGCACGCCGACCACGCCGGCGGCCTGGTCCGTGCGCGGCGGGAACCCGATCCAGTCGGCGTCCCGCACGCCGCTCCAGCTCACCCTGAAGTGGGTGTCGACCTTGCTGGTGGCGGGGTTGAAGGCGGTGATGGGGCCGAAGATCCGGTCGGCCAGCCAGGACAGCACGTACCCGAAGATCAGACCCAGGAAGATCGCGATGCGTCCGGCGAACCCGCGCAGCCCCACGCTCATCGCGATGACCGCGAACATGACGATCAGCGATATCCACTGGTCCTGCGGCCAGTAGATGTCGGCGACGACCGGCGCGAGGTTGAAGCCGATCAGCATGACGACGGCGCCGGTGACGACGGGCGGCAGCACCCGGTAGATCACCCTGGACCCGACGAAGTGCACCAGCAGGCCGACCAGCGCGAGGATCGCGCCGGCGATGAGGATCGCCCCGGTGACCTGCGCCGAGGTCCCACCCTGGGCGCGGATGGCGGCGACCGCGCCGACGAAGGACGCCGACGTGCCGAGGTAGCTGGGGACCCGCCCCTTGACGATCAGCAGGAACAGCAGCGTCGCCACGCCGCTCATCAGGATCGCCAGCTGCGGGTTGAGCCCCATGACGAGCGGGAAGACGAACGTGGCACCGAACATCGCCACGACGTGCTGTGCCCCGAGTCCCACGGTGCGGCCCCACGACAGCCGTTCGTCCGGAGCGACCACCTCGCCGGGGGCGAGCGCTCCACCGTCGCCGTGCAGCTTCCAACCCAGTGCCATGCGCGGTCCTTCCGAGCGGCCCGGCGTCGAGCCGGGCGCGGCGAGCCGTGCCTCCACGGTGGAAGGCGACGCTAGAAGCGGCCTACCACAGCGGCATCGGCGAGTGTCAACAGCGGATCATGCCTCGGCTTGTCGGAACTGGCCGACCGGCGCGCCGGTGCGGCACCCGGCGTCCTGACCCGTCGCGGACCAGCCGGGGCGAGTCGGGACGAAGCCACCGACGCACCGACCAGTCTCGAGGCTCTTCCGCGGTATTCGCGTGATCGTGGCAACCAGCGGCGCCTCGCGATGGTCGTTGCCACGATGACGTCGATCCGGCCTGGGGCGACACGTGCGGAGCCCGGCTCAGCGGCCGATGCCGCGCATCTGCACGACCCGCAGGGCCAGTGCGAGGTCGAGCCGGAGCGTGGGGTCTTGGGTGAACCGGCCGACCACGCGCTCGAGCTTGCTGATCCGGTACCGCAGGGTGTTGTAGTGGAAGTGGAGCGCGCGGGCGGCCTGCGCGACGTTCAGGTTGGTGTCGAGCAGCACCTGCAGGGTCTGGCGCAGGTCCGCGGCCTCGGGCGTGTCGGCCGCCAGCTCGCGCAGCGTCTCCCGCTCGAAGGCGCGGAGCTCGGCCGGGTCGGGCACCAGGCTGAGCAGCCGGTGGACGCCCAGCCGGTCGAACGACGTGACCGCCCCGCACCCATGCACCTGGCGCCCGACGCGCAGCGCCTTGCGGGCCTGCTCGTACGCCGCGGGCAGCCCGTGCACACCGTCGGCCGGCCGCCCGAACCCCACGCCCGCGGACGGACGCGGCAGCTCGGCCCGCACGGCGGCCACCAGCTCGTGCACCCGCCGCTCCACGTCGTCCTCCGGGCAGCCGAGCACCGCGACCACCTCGGTGGAGAAGCCGGCCACGGCGGCGCCGGCGTCCCGCGAACGGACGGCGGAGGTCCATGCTGCCGCGAGCCGCTCGATGTCGGGCCGGCTGGGGACGGCCGGACGCCCCGGGGCCGCGCGCCCGGCGGGACGCTCCCCCGACGGCGGGACGTCCGGCTCGGCGACCACCACGACCAGCCGCCGGTCGAGGTCCCAGCCCAACCCCTCCGCATGCGGAATTGTCCGCTCCGGGCCCCCCGCCCGGTTCAGCAGCACGTCCCGCAGGAAGTCGGCGCGGTACTTGCCGTCGACGGCGGCCACCGCCTGCTGCCGGGCCAGCACCAGCGCGGACACCGTGGCGGCGTGCTGCAGCGCCTGCACGTCGACGTCACCGAGGGCGCGTCCGGCCGCCGTCGCGATCACCGAGCCCAGGTCGACGGAGCCGGCCACGACCGGGACCACGGCCCGCCCGGCGTCGGGCACGTCCGCCCGGCCCGTCGCCGCGTCCGGCGGGCCGGCCTCCGCGACCACCGCCCCCGTCGTCGACAGCACCTGTACCGACACGTCGAGGATCCCGGCCAGCGCTCGAGCCACCTCCGGGAGCCCGCCGCCGTGCAGCACGACCTCCAGCAGGGCTCGGTGCACCTCCTGCGAGCGCTGCAGCCGGTCCGCCTGGTGGTCCAGGACCGCGGTCAGGACGCCCGCCAGCAGCTCGTCGTAGCCCGTCGAGTCGGCAAGCCGCACCACCGGGAAGCCCAGCTCGTCGGCCACAGCGGCCACCGCGGCCGGCAGCTCGTCGACGTACCGACCGAGCTTGATGCCGAGGGCGGCCACACCGCGAAGGTGCAGCTCGCGCACCAGACTGGCCAGCCGCGCCGGCTCGTCGCGCACTGCGTACCCGGTCGTGACGAGCAGCTCGCCCTCTCGCACGTAGGGCAGGACGTCCGGGACCTCCATGACGTTGACCCGGGTCACCGCGCGGTGCCGGCCCACGGCGCCCGCGATCAGCTGCGCACCCTGCAGCACCGGCAGTGCGAGCAGGTCGCTGATGGACAGGCCGTGCCGCGGCTCTGAGCCGGCGCTCGTCGGCAACTCCTCGCCAGCGGGACGCCGATCGTTGGCAACTTCCGTCATGGGGCGAACCGTAGCCCCGCACTAGCGTCCCCGGTGCCAGGGCCGGAAGGCGGCCGAACGCTCAGCGGCCGCGCCCGCGGCCCACCCAGCGGCCGCGCGAGCGGCCCACCCAGCGGCCGCGCCCGCGGCCCCACCCAGCGGAGGCCGCGTGCCCGTCCTGTCCGGCTCGGCGTCGACGGCGGTGCGCCCGATGGTCGACGGCCCCCTCCGGGCCGGCCGGGTGGTCACGGCCGGGCGGTCGGCCGTGTACCTGAGGTTCGGCGCCGACGTCCTCGCCGTGCTCACCGCGACCGCGGCGCGCGTGCCGTGCGCGATCACGCTGGCTCCCACTGCCACGCTGCCGCCGTCGCTGTCCCCAGGGCGCGAGACCTGCGTCGGGGATGGCGTCCTCGCCTGGCAGGACACGGTCCCCTTGCGGCACACCCTTCGCTCGCAGCGCACCGTCCGGCGGGAGGACACCGCGCGCTGGCAGGACGCCGCGCGCTGGCAGAACGCGGCCCGCGGGCAGGCCGCCGCCCGCTGCAACGACGCCGCCCGCTGGGGGGACCCCGCCCGCTGGGAGCTGCGGCCGCGGCGCTGGTGGGCTCCGGCCGTGGTGCAGCCCGGCGCGCACTCGGTGGGCGGCGCAGTGCTGCTGCGCCGGCTGCTGCCCCACGCCGGCGGCGTCCGGTCGCAGCCGTGGCTCACCGAGGCCGTCGACGAGGCCGCCCGCTCGCTCGCCGCCGGACGCCCCGACGAGGCGGCCGAGACCTGCCTGACCCTGCTCGGCCTCGGCCGCGGCTCGACGCCCAGCGGTGACGACGCGGTGGCGGGCCTG
>DATFPQ010000126.1:0-13488 GCA_035264765.1 Actinomycetales bacterium
GGCGGTGTCCGACTGGTCCGACGCCGGCGGGTACGAGGGCGAGACCCTCTGGGACGTCTGCACGGTCGCCGCCCTCGGCGTCCCGTTCGAGCGAGCCCAGTGGCGCGAGGTCACGACGCTCAGCGGCGGTGAGCAGAAGCGACTGGTCCTGGAGGCGCTGCTGCGCGGCCCGGACGAGGTGCTGCTGCTGGACGAGCCGGACAACTACCTGGACGTGCCCGGCAAGCGCTGGCTGGAGGAGCGCCTGCGGGAGACCCCGAAGACGGTGCTGCTGGTCAGCCACGACCGCGAGCTGCTGGACCGCGCCGCGACCCGGATCGCCACGCTCGAGCCGGGTGCGGCGGGCAGCTCGCTATGGGTGCACACGGGGAGCTTCTCGACCTACCACGAGGCGCGCCGCGAGCGGATGGCCCGGCTCGAGGAGCTGCGCCGCCGCTGGGACGAGGAGCACGCCAAGCTCAAGCAGCTGGTGCAGTACTACAAGACCAAGGCCGCGTACAACAGCGACATGTCCAGCCAGTACCACGCGGCCGAGAAGCGGCTGCAGCGCTTCGTGGACGCCGGGCCGCCGGAGGCGCTGCCGCAGCAGCAGAACGTCCGGATGCGGCTGAAGGGCGGCCGCACCGGCAAACGTGCCGTGGTCTGCGAGCAGCTGGAGCTCACCGGGCTGATGAAGCCGTTCGACCTCGAGGTCTGGTACGGCGAGCGCGTGGCGGTGCTCGGTTCCAACGGCTCGGGCAAGTCGCACCTGCTCCGGCTGCTGGCGGCCGGCGGCTCGGACCCGGACGCCGAGCACCGGCCGGTGGGGGACGTCGCCATTCAGCCCGTCGCCCACACCGGATCGGCGCGGCTCGGGGCGCGGGTGCGTCCGGGGTGGTTCGCGCAGACCCATGACCACCCGGCGCTGCTGGGTCGGACGCTGCTGGAGATCCTGCATCGAGGCGACGAGCACCGGGACGGGCTGCCGCGCGACCAGGCCGCGCGCGCCCTGGACCGCTACGAGCTCGCCCGGGCCGGGGAGCAGGTCTTCGAGTCGCTGTCCGGTGGTCAGCAGGCGCGGTTCCAGATCCTGCTGCTCGAGCTCAGCGGCGCGACGCTGCTGCTGCTCGACGAGCCGACCGACAACCTCGACCTGCACTCGGCGGAGGCGCTGGAGGACGGCCTCGACGCGTTCTCCGGCACGGTGCTCGCGGTGACCCACGACCGGTGGTTCGCGCGAGGTTTCGACCGCTTCCTCGTCCTGGGCGCGGACGGTCGGGTCGTCGAGACGCCGGAGCCGGTGTGGGAGGAGGCCCGGGTGGCGCGGGCGCGGTGACCCCGCGCCGCCCGCTCGTCCGACTGCGCCGTCTCGCTACTGCAGTGGCAGCTCGGTGCGGTCGCCCTCCGGGCGGGGCCCGCGGATCCGGCGCTCGTGCTCCTCGATCGGCACGTCGTTGATGCTCGCCTCCCGGCGGCGCATCAAGCCGTCGGGGGCGAACTCCCACTGTTCGTTGCCGTAGGACCTCCACCAGCGGCCGTCGTTGTCGTGCCACTCGTACTGGAACCGGACGGCGATGTGGTCGTCGGTGAACGCCCACAGCTGCTTGCGCAGCGCGTAGTCCAGCTCTGTCTGCCACTTGCGGGTCAGGAACTCGACGACCTCAGTGCGCCCGACCAGAAACTCGCTGCGGTTCCGCCAGACGGTGTCCTCGGTATAGGCCATGGCCACCCGCTGCGGGTCGCGTGTGTTCCAGGCGTCCTCTGCCGCCTGGACCTTCCGCTCCGCGGAGGCGCGGTCGAACGGCGGCAGCGGGGGACGGGACACGGCACCTCCAGGCGCACAGTCGAGCGCACGGCTGCCGCAGGCTAGCAGCGGGACCGGTGGGGTTGGAGCGCGAAGGCACGCTCGCGGAGGCGTTTTGACCCCTGCCGACCGCGGCAGGTAACCTGGGGAGTCGTCGTGCGCACGTGCCAGCGGTTCGAGTCGCTGGTGGCCGGGCACGAGCTCCACCGACAGACCAGCGGGTGCCGAGGCGCGCCCGACGACCCGTGACGAAACGAAGGCTACGACCGTGCGTACGTACACCCCGAAGCCCGGCGATGTCGACCGCCAGTGGCACGTCATCGACGCCACCGACGTGGTGCTGGGCCGGCTGGCCAGCCAGGTCGCCGTCCTCCTGCGGGGCAAGCACAAGCCGACCTTCGCCCCGCACGTGGACACCGGCGACTTCGTCGTCATCGTCAACGCTGAGAAGGTCGCCCTGACCGGCTCCAAGGCCGAGCAGAAGAAGGCGTACCGCCACTCCGGCTACCCCGGTGGCCTGCGGTCGCGGACGTACACGGAGCTGCTCGAGCGCTTCCCGGCCAAGGCCGTCGAGAAGGCCGTCAAGGGCATGCTGCCGAAGAACTCGCTGGCTGCTCAGCAGCTCAGCAAGCTGAAGGTCTACGCCGGCCCGGAGCACCCGCACCAGGCCCAGCGGCCGCAGCCGTTCCAGATCACCCAGGTCGCGCAGTAAGCCACGGCCGACACCCCGCCGAGAACCACCCCGAGGAGAACCGTGGCTGAGTCCACCACCGAGGTCGAGCTCGACGCCGACGAGGCGCCGAGCAGCTACACCACCGAGTCGAGCGACGCGCCCGTCCGTCGCGTGAGCGTCACCGCCCCCGGCGCGGCCACCGGCCGTCGCAAGGAGGCCGTGGCCCGGGTGCGAATCGTGCCCGGCACCGGTCGCTGGGTCATCAACGGCCGCGACCTGGAGAGCTACTTCCCGAACAAGGTCCACCAGCAGATCGTCAGCGAGCCGTTCAAGGTGCTCGAGCTCGACGGCTCGTACGACGTGCTCGCCCGCGTGCACGGTGGCGGCCCCTCCGGCCAGGCCGGCGCGATGCGCCTCGGCGTGGCCCGCGCCCTGAACGGCGTGGACGAGGAGGCCAACCGGCCCACCCTGAAGAAGGCTGGCTTCCTCACCCGCGACCCGCGCGCCACCGAGCGCAAGAAGGCCGGTCTGAAGAAGGCCCGCAAGGCTCCGCAGTACAGCAAGCGCTGACCCAGCGCGCCGGTACGACGGCCCCGGGGGAGTACGGTTCCCCGGGGTCGTCGGCGTGTCCGGGTACGACCCCGCGCCCACCTCGGCCCGAGAAGAGGAGAACCGTGGCTCGACTGTTCGGTACCGACGGCGTTCGCGGGGTCGCCAACCGCGACGTCACGGCCGAGCTGGCGCTGGACCTCTCCGTGGCCGCGGCGCACGTGCTCGCGGACACCGGAGCCTTCGCCGGCCACCGCCCGCTGGCCGTCGTCGGCCGCGACCCCAGGGCGTCCGGTGAGTTCCTGACCGCCGCGGTCGTCGCCGGCCTGGCCAGCGCCGGGGTCGATGTCCTCGACGTCGGAGTGCTCCCGACCCCGGGCGTGGCCTTTTTGACCGCCGCCCGCGGGGCCGACCTCGGCGTCATGCTCTCCGCCTCGCACAACGCCATGCCGGACAACGGCATCAAGTTCTTCGCGCGCGGCGGCCACAAGCTGGACGACGCCATCGAGGACGCCATCGAGCGGCGGATCGGTGAGGCGTGGCAGCGGCCGACCGGCGCCGACGTCGGCCGCGTCCGGCGCGACACCCCGGCGGTCGACGACTACGTGGCGCACCTGCTCGCCGCGTTGCCGCACCGGCTGGACGGTCTACGTCTTGTCATCGACTGCGCGCACGGTGCCGCCAGCGAGGTGTACCCGCAGGTGCTGCGGGAGGCCGGGGCCCAGATTGAGGTCATCGGCGCCGAGCCGGACGGCCTCAACATCAACGACGGGTACGGGTCGACGCACCTGGAGCGGCTGCAGGAGGCCGTGGTGGCTGCCGGGGCCGATGCTGGGCTCGCGGTCGACGGGGACGCCGACCGGTGCCTGGCCGTGGACGCCTCCGGCGCGGTCGTGGACGGCGACCAGATCATGGCCGTGCTGGCGCTCAGCCTGCGCGAGCGGGGCGAGCTGGCCCGCGACACGCTCGTCGCCACCGTGATGAGCAACCTCGGGCTGCTGCTGGCGATGAAGCGCGAGGGCGTCCAGGTGGAGCAGACGCCGGTCGGCGACCGCTACGTGCTGGAGCGGATGCGGGAGGGCGGCTTCACGCTCGGGGGCGAGCAGTCCGGCCATGTGATCGTCAGCGCGCACGGGTCCACCGGCGACGGTGTGCTGACCGGGCTGCTGCTGGCCTCGCGGATGGCCCAGACCGGCCGCCCGCTCGCCGACCTGGCCGCCATCATGGAGCGCCTGCCGCAGGTCATGGTGAACGTGCGGGACGTCGACAAGGCGCGCGCCAGTCACGACGAGCGGGTGCTCGCGGCGGTGCAGCAGGTCGAGGTCGAGCTCGCCGGAACGGGTCGCGTGCTGCTGCGGCCGTCCGGCACCGAGCCACTCGTCCGGGTGATGGTGGAGGCGGAGGCTGCTGACCAGGCCCAGGCGCTCGCCGACCGGTTGGCCGGCGTCGTGCGCGAGCGGCTCGCACTGTAGCGAGCGCCTGTCTGTAGCCAGCGCAGGGCCGTAGCTAGCGCAGCGCGGGTGCGCGCCGCTGCGAGCCCCGGCGTCCGACGTGGTGCCACACCGCCCGCTGCACGACGAGGGTCACGACTCCGGCGAGCAGCATGCCGCTCAGGTTCACCACCAGCTGCAGAGCTGCGCCGCCCATCTCGGAGGGGACCCACAGGGCCAGCGCCAGCGCGAGGTTGCCCGCGGCGGGCACCGTGGTGACCGAGATGAAGACGCCGACCAGGGCGTTGGAGCGGCCCGCGGTCAGCGAGAGCGTTCCCGCCGTGCCGGCCAGCAGGGCCACCACGAAGGACCACCGGTCCGGCTTCCAGATGAACCCGGTGAGCGGCCGCTGGGCGGTGAGTGAGCCGGGGTCGATCCAGCCCGCGGCCCGCGCGGCGAGGGCGAAGAGGGCGGTGATCGCGATGGCGAGGGCGAAGCCGAGCACGAGCAGCCGCAGGCCGCCGGCCACCAGCCGCCACTCGCGCAGGGCCAGGCCGGTCGCCACGGCGGCCACCGCGCCGAACTCGGGGCCGACCACCATCGCGCCCACCACCAGCACCGAGGAGTCCAGCACCACCGCGATGCCGGCGATCATCGTGGCCAGGGTGAGGAAGGCGTAGAAGGACCAGGACGGCCGCGCGTCGGCCCAGGCCTGGTCGGTCACGACCTCCCACACCACGGCGTCGTCCGGGCTGCCCGGGGCCGCCCGCTCCGCAGCACGCGCCCGCGCGGACGGAGCGGCCACGACCTCCTCGATGGCCACCGAGCCCTCGTCGTCCAGGCCCAGCTGCCGCAGCGTGGCCAGGACGTCGGACGCACCCTCCCGCGCGACGTCGCAGAGCACCGCGTCGCCCTCCGGGTCGCGCCCGGCCCCGGGAAGCACCACCACCCCGGTCACGCGGTCGTCCGCGACCAGGAAGTCGACGACCGGGACCGAACAGGAGCGCGGGACGACGAGACGCAGGTGCAGCACGGTCCCATCCTCCCCGGTCAGGGCTTGCGCAGCCGGATCCTGCGGACGGCGTGGTCCGGTCCCTTGGTCAGCACGAGCGTGGCGCGGCCCCGGGTAGGCAGGACGTTCTCCATCAGGTTGACCTCGTTGATCTCCCGCCAGATCCGCTCGGCCGTCGCGACTGCCTGCTCGTCACTCAGCGAGGCGAACCGGTGGAAGTACGAGGAGGGGTCGGCGAAGGCGGTGCGCCGCAGCCGGAGGAACCGCTCGACGTACCAGCGACGCACGTCCTCCACCTTGGCGTCCACGTACACCGAGAAGTCGAAGAAGTCGCTGACCGCCAACCCGGACCGGGCCTGGCCGTCGAACCGCGGCGGCTGAAGCACGTTGAGGCCCTCCACAACCAGGACGTCCGGCTGGCGGACGACGACGTGCTCCCCGGGGACGATGTCGTAGGTGAGGTGCGAGTACACCGGCGCCAGGACCTCCTCCCGACCCGCCTTGACCGCGGCCATGAACCGCAGCAGCGCGCGCCGGTCGTAGGACTCCGGAAAGCCCTTCCGGTGCAGCAGCCCACGGCGCTCGAGCTCGGCGTTAGGCAGCAGGAACCCGTCCGTGGTGACCAGCTCGACATGCGGGGTGTCCGGCCAGCTGGAGAGCAGCTGACGCAACAGCCGGGCCGTCGTCGACTTGCCGACCGCCACCGACCCGGCGATCCCGATCACGAAGGGCACCCGCTCGTGCCGCTCGCCGAGGAACTGGCCGGCGACGGCGTGCAGCGTCCCGGCCGCGTGCACGTACAGGTTCAGCAGGCGCGACAGCGGCAGGTACACCTCCTCGACCTCGCGCAGGTCGACGCGGTCGCCCAGGCCCTCGAGCCGCGCCACGTCGTCCGCACTCAGCGTCAGCGGTGTCTGGGCGCGCAGCGCCGCCCACGTCGCCCGGTCGAGCTCGACGTACGGGGAGGGCAGGCTCGCGCCGTTGCCATTGGGCACGACGGTGAAGGTTACCCTTGCGACCATGTGCGGAATCGTGGGGTACGCCGGTGCGTCCGGTGGGCCGGAGGCCCTCGACGTGGTCCTGCAGGGGCTGCGCCGGATGGAGTACCGGGGGTACGACTCCGCCGGCGTGGTGCTGCAGGCGGATGACCGGCTGTTCGCCGAGAAGCGGGCGGGCAAGCTCGCCAACCTGGTCGAGGCCCTGGCGGCGGACGCCCTGCCGCCGGCCCGGAGCGGTGTCGGCCACACCCGCTGGGCGACCCACGGCGCGCCGACCGACGCGAACGCCCACCCCCACCTCAGCGAGGACGGCCGCCTCGCCGTCGTCCACAACGGCATCATCGAGAACTTCGCCCAGCTGCGGGCCGAGCTGCAGGCCGAGGGCGTGAAGTTCCGCTCCGAGACCGACACGGAGGTGGCCGCCCACCTCGTCGCCCGCTGCTACGACCAGGTCGGCGACCTCACCGAGGCGATGCGTCTGGTGAGCAACCGGCTGGAGGGCGCGTTCACGGTGCTCGCCGTGCACGCCGACGTCCCTGGGACAGTCGTCGGCGCCCGGCGCAACTCTCCGCTCGTCGTCGGCCGGGGAGAGGGCGCGAACTACCTCGGTTCCGACGTCGCCGCGTTCATCGAGTACACCCGCGAGGCGATCGAGCTGGGCCAGGACCAGATCGCGACGATTACCGCGGACACCATCGACGTCATCGACTTCGCCGGCCGGCCCGCGGTCACGAAGGAGTACCACGTCAGCTGGGACGCCTCGGCCGCGGAGAAGGGCGGCTACCCGAACTTCATGAGCAAGGAGATCGACGAGCAGCCGCGGGCCGTCGCCGACACGCTGCTCGGCCGCACCGACGCCGAGGGTCACCTTGTGCTCGATGAGCTGCGCATCCCGGAGACGCTGCTGCGGACCGTTGACAAGATCGTGGTCATCGCCTGCGGCACCGCCTCGTACGCCGGTCAGGTCGCGAAGTACGCCATCGAGCACTGGTGCCGCGTACCGACCGAGGTGGAGCTCGCGAGCGAGTTCCGGTACCGCGACCCCGTGGTCAACGAGAAGACCCTTGTCGTGGCGATCTCCCAGTCCGGCGAGACCATGGACACGCTGATGGCGGTGCGGCACGCCCAGGAGCAGGGCGCCAAGGTGATCGCGATCTGCAACACCCACGGCTCGACGATTCCGCGCGAGGCCGACGCGGTCATCTACACCCACGCCGGGCCCGAGGTCGCCGTCGCCTCTACCAAGGCCTTCCTCGCCCAGATCACAGCCTGCTACCTGCTGGGCCTGTATCTCGCACAGCTGCGCGGCAACAAATTCGAGGACGAGGTCCGCGAGATCCTCGGTCAGCTGGCCGAGGTGCCCCAGCAGATCCAGCAGGTGCTCGACGGGATGGACCAGGTGCGCCGGATCGCCCGCGAGATGGCGGACGCCCGGGTCGTGCTCTTCCTCGGCCGACACGTCGGCTTCCCGGTGGCCCTGGAGGGCGCGCTCAAGCTCAAGGAGCTGGCGTACATCCACGCCGAGGGCTTCGCCGCAGGTGAGCTCAAGCACGGCCCGATCGCGCTGATCGAGGAGGGGCTGCCGGTGTTCGTCGTGGTCCCGTCGCCGCGCGGGCGCGACTCGCTGCACGGCAAGGTGGTCTCCAACATCCAGGAGATTCGGGCCCGCGGCGCGCGCACGATCGTCATCGCGGAGGAGGGCGACACCGACGTGGCCCCGTACGCGGACACGCTGGTGCTGGTGCCGCGGACGCCCACCCTGCTCGCGCCGCTGGTCACGACGGTGCCCCTGCAGGTCTTCGCCGGTGAGCTGGCAATGGCCAAGGGCCTGGACATCGACCAGCCGCGCAACCTGGCCAAGTCGGTCACGGTCGAGTAGGCGCGGTTGAGCAGGCACGGTCGAGTAGCGCGGATGGAGCGACTCCGAGCAGCGGGCGCGGCGTGATCGTGGGCGTCGGCATCGACGTCGTGGACGTCGAGCGCTTCGGCCAGACGCTGGCCCGGACCCCGCGCCTGCTCGAGCGGCTGTTCACCGACGCCGAGCGCGACCTGCCGGTGATGTCGCTGGCCGCGCGGTTCGCGGCCAAGGAGGCGCTCGCCAAGGCGCTCGGCGCGCCGGTCGGCCTGCGCTGGACCGACGCCACCGTGGTGCGCTCCGGGGACGGCCGGCCCTCGCTCGAGGTCGTGGGAACCGTTGCCGCCCGCGCCGCCGAGCTGGGCGTCTGTGCGATGCACGTGTCGATGTCGCACGACGCCGGCATCGCCAGCGCCGTCGTGGTCGTGGAGGGATGAGGCCGAGGTGATCCGGGGCCACGCCGTCGAGGATGTCCGCGCCGCCGAGCGGGCGGTCATGGAGGAGGTCCCGGAGGGCGCGCTGATGCAGCGGGCCGCCGCGGGGTTGGCCACCGCCGTGCTGGAGGAGCTGCGGTCGGCGCGCGGGCGCGCCTACGGCGGCCGGGTGGTTCTGCTCGTCGGCGCGGGGTCGAACGGCGGCGACGCCCTGTGGGCGGGTGCTCGGCTGCTGCGGCGCGGCGTCCGGGTGGAGGCCGTGCTCGTGGCCGGACGCGCTCACGAGGAGGGGCTGGCCGCCTTCCTCGGCGCCGGTGGGCGCAGTTACTCCACTCCCGTTTCGTCGCGGGGTTCCCCAGCTCCAATAGGTTCGTCGCGGGGTGACCCCGCGACATTGATCACCGAGGCCCTGCGCGGGGCGGACGTCGTGGTCGACGGTCTGCTCGGGATCGGCGGCCGACCGGGGCTGGGGGACGACGTCGCCGCGCTGGTGGACCGGCTCCCGGACGGCGTGCCGGTCGTCGCCGTGGACCTGCCGAGCGGCGTGGACCCCGACACCGGTGAGTGCCCCGGGCCGGTCCTGCGGGCCACGCGCACCGTCACGTTCGGCACCGCGAAGCCGTGCCTGCTCCTTCCGCCTTCCGACCGTGCGGCCGGACGCGTCGACGTGGTGGACATCGGGCTCGGCCCTGCCCTCGACCGAGCGCTGGCCGGGCGTGCGCCCGCGGTGGAGCGGCTTGAATCGGTCGACCTGGCCGCCGCCTGGCCGGTGCCGGGCGCGGGCGACGACAAGTACCGCCGCGGCGTGGTCGGCGTGGTCGCCGGTGGCCACCTCTACACCGGTGCGGCCGTGCTCGCGTGCGGCGCGGCGGTCCGCAGCGGTGCCGGCATGGTGCGGTATGTGGGTCCGCAGGAGCCGACCGACCGGGTGCGCGCCCGCTGGCCAGAGGTGGTCCCCGGGGAGGGCCGGGTGCAGGCGTGGGTGCTCGGGCCGGGCGTCGACCCGGACGCCGGCGACGGCCAGCCGGACGCCGTGCGCGGCGCCCTGGCATCGGGGCTGCCCTGCGTCGTCGACGCCGGCGCCCTCGCCCTGCTGCCCGACCGGGTCGAGGGTCCGGTGCTGCTCACCCCGCACGCCGGGGAGCTCGCCCGGCTGCTCGCCGCCCGAGGAGGGGGGGCTGTCGAGCGGCCGGACGTCGAGTCCGCCCCGCTGCGGCACGCGCGGCGGGCGGCCGAGCTGACCGGGGCGACGGTACTGCTCAAGGGGGCCACCACCCTCGTCGTCACGCCCGACGGCCGGGTCCGCAGCCAGGCGGACGCACCGCACTGGATGGCGACGGCCGGCTCCGGCGACGTGCTGGCGGGTCTGGCGGGCGCGCTGCTGGCCGCGGGGCTGGAGCCGCTGGACGCCGGGTCGGTCGCGGCCGCCGTCCACGGCCGCGCGGGACGCCGGGCGAGCGGCGGCGGACCGATCGCGGCCGACGACGTCATCGCGGCGCTGCGGGCCACGGTCGTCGATCTGTTGACCTCCAGTTGACCTCCGACGGGTGCCGACTGGAGCCTCCTGAGAGACTGGCCCGGTGAACCCGCGTGCTCCGAGCGTGCCCGCCCCTGCACGGGCGGTCACCGAGCCCGCCCTACCGGCGCAGGCGGACGTCGACCTCGACGCCTTGCGGTCCAACGTGCGGGCCCTCGCCGAGCGGTCCGGGCGCGCCGACGTCATGGCCGTGGTGAAGGCCGACGCCTACGGGCACGGGCTGCTCCCATGTGCCCGCGCCGCCCGCGAGGGTGGTGCCGGCTGGCTCGGCGTGGCGCAGCTGTCCGAGGCCCTCGCGCTGCGGGCGGCTGGCGACACCGGCCGGCTGATGTCCTGGCTGCACGTCCCCGGGGACGCCTTCGCCGACGCCGTGGCCGGCGACATCGACCTGTCGGCGAGCGGCACCTGGGCGGTCGAGGAGGTCGCCGCGGCCGCCCGCGCGGTCGGCCGCACCGCCCGGCTGCACCTGAAGATCGACACCGGCCTGGCCCGCGGCGGTGCCACCCCGGCGGACTGGCCCGAGCTGGTCGATGCCGCGTTGCGCGCCGAGGCCGAGGGCGCGATCCGGCTGGTGGGTGTGTGGTCGCACATGGTCTGGGCCGACGTCCCGGACCACCCGACGTCCCACCGCCAGGTCGAGGTCTTCACCGAGGCGGTGCGTGTGTCGGAGGCGCGCGGTGCCGACCTGGAGGTTCGGCACCTCGCCAACTCCGCGGCCGCGCTGACCACCCCGGCCGCGCACTTCGACCTGGTTCGGCCGGGGCTTGCGGTGTACGGCCTCTCGCCGGTGCCCCAGGTCGGCGGCCCCGACCGGTTCGGGCTGCGGCCGGTCATGACACTGCGCGGGCGGGTCGCCCTCGTGAAGCAGGTGCCCGCGGGCACGGGGGTGTCGTACGGGCACGCGTACACGACGCCCCGCGACACCACGCTGGCGCTCGTGCCGCTGGGCTACGCCGACGGGCTGCCCCGGTCGGCGGAGAACGCCGGACCGCTGCAGGTGGCCGGACGCCGGCACCACGTGGCCGGGCGAGTGTGCATGGACCAGGTGGTCGTGGACCTGGGCGACCGCGCGGACGTGCGCGAGGTCCGGGAGGGCGACCCCGTAGTGGTCTTCGGGGACGCCACGCGCGGCGAGCCGTCGGCCCAGGACTGGGCGGACGCGGCGGGCACCATCTCCTACGAGATCGTCACCCGGGTCGGCAGCCGCGTGCCGCGGGTGTACCAGGGCTCGTACGAGGGTTCGTACCAGGACTCGTACCAGGGCACCGGCCGAGGGGCGTCGTGAGCCGCACGACGGGGCTGGTCGGGCTCGGTGCCGGACTGGCAGCGGCGGGCGTGGGCGCCGCGCTGGGCGTGGCCGCCGAGCGATGGAGCGTCGAGCGCCGCCGGCACGGGCCCGGCCACGAGGCATACGGCTCCCTCCGCGGGCGACCCCAGGTGGTGCGGGCGGACGACGGCACGCGGCTGTACGTCGAGATCGACGACCGGGCTCCGGTCGACGACCTGGCGTTGGACGATGACGTCGAGGCCGAGCGCGCGGTCGTCCCGACGATCCTCTTCAGCCACGGCTTCTGCCTCACCCAGGACATCTGGCACTACCAGCGGGCCTTCCTGCGCGGCCGGTACCGCCTCGTCCTGTGGGACCAGCGCGGCCACGGCCGGTCCGGCGAGGGACCGGCCGACAGCTACACCGTCGACCAGATGGGCTGCGACCTGCGGGCCGTGATCGAGGCCGTCGTCCCCGAGGGGCCGATCGTGCTGGTCGGGCACTCGATGGGCGGCATGACGGTGATGGCCCTCGCCGCCCAGTTCCCCGACCTGGTGCGGGAGCGGGTGGTGGGCGTGGCGCTGGTGGCGACCAGCTCGGGCGGCCTGGCGGAGGTGGGCTGGGGGCTGATGCCCTCGCTGAGCCGGGCCGCCCACAAGCTCGCGCCGGGCACCGTGGCCAGCCTGGCCCGCACGCCACGCCTGGTGGCCCGAACCCGTCGGGTCGCCCGCGATCTCGAGGAGCTGCTGGTCAAGCGGTACTCGTACGCCTCGCCGGTGTCCCCGGAGCTCGTCCGGTTCACCGCCCAGCTGATCGCCGCCACTCCGCTGCAGGTCGTCGCCGGGTTCCTGCCCACGTTCGACGTGCACGACAAGGAGGAGGCGCTCGCGCTGCTTGACGGGCTGGAGGCGCTCGTGCTCTCGGGCGAGAAGGACCTGATGACGCCGACGGACCACAGTGAGCTCATCGTCCGGCGCTTGCCCGGCGCAGAGCACGTGGTGGTGCCCAACGCCGGCCATCTGGTGATGCTCGAGCATCCCGACGACGTCAACCTGCACCTCGGAGAGCTGCTCGACCGGGTCGAACGCGTGCTGGCCCACACCACATCGTGACGGCCGTAGCATGACCTCCCACACCAGCCCTCGGGAGGCGGACCCCGTGCACGCCGTCGAGCAGGTCGCCACCCGAGCCGCCATGCACGCGCTGGGCGAGCGCCTGGCGACCCTGTTGCGGGCCGGCGACCTCGTGCTGCTCACCGGCGACCTCGGGGCCGGCAAGACGACGCTCACCCAAGGCATCGGCGCCGGCCTGGGGGTCCGCGGACCAATCACCTCGCCGACCTTCGTCATCGCCCGCGTGCACCCGAGTGAGGTGGCCGGCCCGCCGCTGGTGCACGTGGATGCGTATCGGCTGGGCTCGATCGCCGAGGTCGAGGACCTCGACCTGGAGGCGAGCCTGGACGAGGCGATCACCGTGGTCGAGTGGGGCGAGGGGCTGGTCGAGGGCCTGGCCGAGGACCGGCTGCACGTGCACCTCGTGCGGCCACGCGGCCAGGTCTCCGCGAACGGACCTGGTTCGGACGGGCCTGGCTCGGACGCGGCTGGCTCGGACGCCCCCGGCCCGGACGGCGACCCCGAGGACACCGGCGAGGAGTCGGACGACGTACCGCGAATGGTGCGGGTGGAGGGAGTGGGGCCACGCTGGCTCGGGGTGGACCTGATGGGCAGTGCCGGGGCAGGTGCCTGAGCGTGCTGATGCTCGCCCTCGACACGGCGACGCCGGCCGTGACCGTCGCGCTGCACGACGGGTCCGGGGTGATCGCCGAGGCCAGTGCCGCCGACGCCCGCCGGCACGCGGAGCTGCTCGCTCCACTGATGGAGCGGGTGCTCCGACAGGCCGGCGCCACCGCGGCGGACCTCACCGACGTGGCGGTCGGCACGGGTCCGGGGC
>DATFPQ010000127.1:0-7820 GCA_035264765.1 Actinomycetales bacterium
GACACCGGCCGGGGCCGGGCCTTGCGTCCCCGCCAGGGGCGGGTGCGGTTCCAGACCAGGAACCCCTCGACGTGCTCACGCCGCAGCCGGCCAAGGTCGGCGATCTGGGGATGGTGGCTGGTGAGGAACTCGGCGAAGGGAGGGCGTGTCAGATGGTCTGTGTAAGAGGTGGTTCCCGGATGCTGGCGTGAGCCGGCGTGAGGAGAGCCTCGATGAGCTCAACGATGACAACGCTCGCGGACGACGATGTCGCGGGCCGGGATGAGGGTGGGTGGGTGTCGCCTGGTCGTGGTGCGGATCCGGGTGAGCCGACACGGGAGGGTGCCGCGGCCCGGCTGAGCCGGGAGCTGTTCAGCGACGAGGCGCTCGATGAGCTCGTCGCCCGCGCCGGTGACGGGCAGGTCCGGCTGACGGGCCCGGGTGGGTTCCTGCCCGAGCTGGTGGCCCGGGTCCTCGAGCGCGGCATGGGCGCCGAGCTGTCCGACCACCTGGGCTATGACCGCGGCGACCCGGCCGGGCGGGGGTCGCCGAACTCGCGCAACGGCTCGACGCCGAAGACGTTGCGGACCGAGGTCGGCGACGTGCCGATCGAGACCCCGCGGGACCGGGCCGGCACGTTCGAGCCGCGGCTGGTGCCCAAGGGCGCCCGCCGCCTGGACGGCCTGGACGCGATGATCATCTCGTTGTACTCCGGCGGGATGACGGTGCGGGACATCCAGGCACACCTGGCCCGCACGCTGGGCACCGAGCTGTCCCACGAGACGATCGCCAACGTCACCGACGCGGTCGCCGAGGAGGTCAAGGCCTGGCAGTCCCGGCCGCTGGACCCGGTCTGGCCGGTGGTGTTCCTGGACGCCCTGGTGGTCAAGGTCCGCGACGGCGCGCACGTGGTGAACCGGTCCGCGCACATCGCGGTCGGGGTCGACACCGACGGCCTCAAGCACGTGCTGGGGATCTGGGTGCAGCAGAGCGAGGGCGCCAGGTTCTGGGCCGGGGTCTGCGCCCAGCTGGCCAACCGGGGGGTGCGGGACGTGCTGATCGCCTGCTGCGACGGCCTGCCGGGCCTGCCCGAGGCGATCGAGGCGACCTGGCCGCACACCGTGGTGCAGACCTGCGTGGTGCACCTGATCCGGGCCGCGAACCGGTACGTGTCCTACCAGGAGCGCAAGGCGCTGTCCGCGGCGCTGCGGCGGGTCTACACCGCCGCAGACGCCGACGCCGCCGAGACCGCGCTGCTGGAGCTGGCCGACTCACCGCTGGGCCGCAAGTACCCGGCCGCGGTCGCGGTCTGGCAGCGGGCCTGGGAGCGGTTCATCCCGTTCCTGGCGTTCCCACCGGCGGTGCGCCGAGTGATCTACACCACGAACTCGATCGAGTCGCTGAACTACCAGCTCCGGAAGATCATCAAGAACCGGGGGCACTTCCCGAACGACGACGCGGTGATCAAGCTGCTCTGGTTGGCCATCCGTGACATCGAGGACAAGCGAGCCCGGGCCCGGGACAAGGACCGCGGCAAACCACGTGACCAGCGCAATGCCCCTCCCCGGCTCGTCGAGGGCGCCGTCGTCCAGGGCTGGCGGGCCGCGCTGAACCAGCTCGAACTGCTCTACCCCGACCGGCTCGCCGGCCAGATCAACTAGACAAGGATGCCGCCCGTACACAGAAACCTTGACAAGCTCCCACCTGCTGGTGACCGACCGCCCCACATCACCGGAGTTACCCGCCATGACCCGCGCGCTCCACTCGCGTGCCGCTCAGCTCCAGCGCGATGTCCAGGATCATGTCCTCCTGACCGCCGACCAGGCCCAGCTCGCCGCAGCGACGCAGGATGTCGTGCGCGGGGACGCCGTAGCGGTCCGACGCGCGCTCGGCGTGCAGCAGGAAGCTGGAGTAGACGCCGGCCCACCCCTGCACGATCGCATTGCGGTCCATCTTCGGCCACCGGGTCAGGTAGGGGCGGACGACATCTTCGGCGGCGTCCAGGAGCTGGGCGACGTCCACACCGGTCGTGATGTCGAGGCGGTGGAAGACCGCGGCGAGCACCTCGGTGGGGGAGTTGCCCGAGCCGGCGCCGAGGGCACACAGCGACCCGTCGATGTACCGCACGCCGGCCTCGTACGCGAGGACCGAGTTCGCCACCCCGAGCGACATGTTCTGGTGGCCGTGGTACCCGACCCAGGCTTGGTCGCCGACCTCAGTCACGAGCGCCTCGAAACGGGCTCGCGCCTCGTGCATCATCAGGGCGCCGGCGGAGTCGGTCACGTACGGCGCCTGGCAGCCCGCGTCGACCATGATCCTCGCCTGCTTCGCAAGGTTCTCCGGGCTGGTGCGGTGGGCCATCATCAGGAACCCGGCCGTCTGCATGCCCAGCTCTCGAGCGACGGAGAAGTGCTGGGCGGAGACGTCGGCCTCGGTGCAGTGCGTCGCGACGCGGACCATCGAGGCGCCGGCGTCGTGGGCGCGCCGTAGGTCGTCCGCGGTCCCGATCCCCGGAACGAGCAGCACGGCGATGGTGGCGCGGGCCGCCTCCTCGCGGGCGGCGGCGATGAGCTGCAGCTCGTCGGTGCCGGAGAACCCGTACGTGAACGACGACCCCCCGAGTCCGTCTCCGTGCGTCACCTCGATCACCTCGACGTTGGCCCGGTCCAGCGCTCGCACGGTGTCGCGCACCTGCCGTTCGGTGAACCGGTGCGCCATGGCGTGGCTGCCGTCGCGCAGCGTCGTGTCGACCAGCTTGACGTCGTGGGCGAGCTGCGGGCGGTTCATGCCGCCACCAGCGTGGCCTGCGCCATCAGGGTGCCGACCCGGGCGGCGGCGGCGGTCATGATGTCGAGGTTGCCGGCGTACTCGGGCAGAAAGTCGCCGCTGCCCCTCACCTCGAGCAGGACGGCGACCCGGCCGTTGCCTGCCCATGCGTCCTGCGGGTCGTCGAACTGCGGGTCGGCGCGCAGGGTGTAGCCGGGGACGTACCGCTGCACCTGGCCGACCATCTCGTCGATCGAGCGGGTGATGGCTTCGCGGTCGGCGTCGGGGCCGACGGCGCAGAAGACGGTGTCGCGCATGACCATCGGCGGCTCCACCGGGTTCAGCACGATGATGGCCTTACCGCGCTCGGCGCCGCCGACCTCGACGAGGGCCTGCCTGGTGGTCTCGGTGAACTCATCGATGTTCGCCCGAGTGCCCGGACCCGCCCCCCTCGCCGCCACCGAGGCGACGATCTCGGCGTAGGGCACCGGAGTGACCCGCGAGACCGCGTGCACGATCGGGATCGTGGCCTGGCCCCCACAGGTGATCATCGAGACGTTCGCCGCGTCGAGGTGCTGCCGGAGGTTCACCGGCGGCGAGACCATCGGGCCGATGTGGGCGGGCGTCAGGTCGACGGCCTGGATGCCTGCCTCGGCGTAGCGGGGCGCATGCGCCACGTGCGCGGTGGCCGACGTCGCCTCGAACACGATCTTGGGCAGCGGCTCCTGCCTCAGCAGCCAGTCCACACCCTCCGCCGAGGCGGCCAGGCCGGCCCTGCGGGCCCGAGCCAGGCCTTCCGACTCGACGACCCCGACGACGTACGCGACGTCGAGGACGGCCGACCGCTGGAGCTTGGCCAGCAGGTCCGTGCCAATGTTGCCTGGGCCGACGATGGCGGCGGTCACGGTGGAGGGCATGCGTGGACTGTGTCAGCCGCCGCGGGCAAGATGAAGCGATGCATTCCGCTGACCGGAACGCCACCGTCCCCAACTCGGTGCTCGGCCGTTCGATGTCCCTGCTCACCGCGTTCCGGCCGGGCGACGCCGAGCTGACGCTCGCCGAGCTGTCCCGTCGCACCGGCATCCCCAAGCCCACCGCTCATCGCTTGCTCCGTGAGCTCGCGGACTGGGACATCGTCGAGCGCACTGAAGCCGGAATCCGGTTGGGCATGCGACTGTTCGAGCTCGGCCAGCTCGCGCCGCATCAGCGCGGACTACGCGAGGCTGCCGCTCCGTTCCTGGCCGATCTCTTCGAGGCCACGCTCGAGACCGTGCACCTCGCCGTACCCGACGGCGTCGAGGTCGTGTACATCCACAAGATCGAGGGCCGCAGCGGGCCTGAGATGGGCTCCCGTGTCGGTGGTCGGATGCCGGCCCACTGCACGGGCGTGGGCAAGGCGCTGCTCGCGTACGCGCCGCCGGACCGGCTGGCCGCCGTCCTGGACGCCGGCCTGACCCGATACACGCCGCGGACGGTGGTGGCCCCCGGTCTCTTCGCCCGCGAGCTGGCCAAGGTCCGCGAGCGCGGGTACGCCGTCGAGCACGAGGAGTCCACGCTGGGAATCGCCTGCGTCGCGGCCCCCGTGCTGGGCTCGGACGGCGTGGCCTTGGCGGCCATCTCCATCGCCGGGTGGTCCCGCACTCTGGACACCCGACGGCTCGCGGCCGCGGTTAGGACCGCGGCGCTGGGGCTGTCACGCGCCGTGCGCGGCGGCCAGTACCAGCGGTGACCCGCCATGGCCGGCCGGGCTACCGCCTCGTCGGCTGCCGACCATGGTCGAGGAAGAACCGCGCCATCTCGGCGGACGCGTCCGGGCCGCTTGGGTCGGTGTACGACCCGGCCGTGTTCCCGCCGAACCACGCGTGTCCCGCGCCGTGCACGGTCCACTGCTCAGCGACAACGTTTCCATTGCGCTCGCAGTAGATCGTCCGGCTGTAGTCGCGCCCCTCCGCGACACCTCGCGTGGTCACCCCGCCCTGGCCGTTCAGCGACGCCTCCTCCATGCGGGCCGCGATGAGTCGCTCGGCGTTGACCGGCGCCACGGTGCTGTCGCAGTCGCCATGGAACACGATGAGGGGCACGTCTCCGGCCCGCGCGGGCGTCCCACCGCTGCGCATGGCGGCGAACGCCGAGGGCGCGTCCTGCGCGGCGCCGTAGGCAAGGCCGCTGTGCACGCCGACCGCGGCGAACAGGTCGGGGTAGGTGGCAGCCATCACGGCTGCCATGGCGCCTCCGGCTGAAAGGCCGGCGACGTAGACCCGGGCCGGGTCGGTCTCGTACTGGGCCATGACCTCGCGCGTGATGCCGGCGATGATCGCCGGCTCGCCGGCGTCCCGCTTCTGGTCAGTGGGGCGGAACCAGTTCCAGTAGCGGCCGCTGTTCGCGGAGGTGGGCTGCTCGGGGTAGGCGACAAGCATCGTGTGCTGTTCCGCCAGCTGGTTCATCCCGGTGCCCGCGGCGAAGTCCATTGCGTCCTGTGTGCCGCCGTGCAGCATGACGACGAGCGGGACCGGTTCTCCCGCGTACCCGGTGGGGACGTAGAGGTCGTAGCTCCGTGAGCCTGCCGGACCTGTGTGCACGAGGTGACGGATTGTGCCGCCCGCCTCGCTCGCGGCAGCCGCCGCGTCCGGGGTGTGGCGCAGCATTGACCCGCCGACCAGACGACCGGGCAGGTGAGCCTGGACGCCGTCGAGCACGCCGCCCGCGGTCAGGCTCGTGAGGTCGGGCAACGAGGTGAGACCGGGCAGCCTCGTGCCACCGAGGCGAGCCGTCACGGGGGTCGCCGACAGCTGGTGCACCGCGTCGGTCGCCGGGCGTTGACCGCCCTGCAGGACGTCACGCGCCTCGTTGAGCCGGCCGGCTCGGGTGAGGCGCAACGCCTCCGCCATGGTGGCGCTTCTGTCGTCGGTCACTATCGGCTCCATGCTGTCGTTGTGCGCGTCGGCGCCCACCGTTGCAGGCGCCGTGCTGTTGAGCGTGCTGAGGGAAGCGGAGGCTGCGCTGCCCCGGCTTGCGCGGTCACACGGTCCGCGGGGCCAGGGCGGCCTTGACCGCCCGCGAGGCGCGGAAGGCCCCCAGGACCTCCACCGACGTGATGGTGGCGAGCGCGAGCTCGGGCGAGACGTCGTCGGCGATGACGGCAAGTCCCAGGACGCGGAGCTCCACGGTCCGACCGGCCGACCGGAGCCCCTCGAGGTCCTGGCGGCTGTAGCTTTGCGTACCGAGTGCCAACGTACGTCGGGCCACACTGTTGTCTACCGCGGCGGAACGGGTCTCGAGCTGGCGGCGGATCGCGGTGCGGATGAAGTCGGTGCGGTTGGCGAAGAACCCCTCGTCGACCAAGAGGTCGATCTCCCCGAGGTCGATCAGGCCCACGTTGATCGTGATCTTCTCGGTCTTGTCTACCTCGGCCATGTCCCCCGTCCGCAACCGTCGCCTCGGGCCTTCTGGTGGGAATCTTGACACCATCCGGCGGGATGTTCAAGCCGAGCCCGGCTGAGTGCTGGCCGCGGTCAGTTGAGGCTCTGCATGTGGGGGGACCACGGCTCCTCGCAACGGCGGCGGCCGGCCGCCACGGTGCCGTCCTGGTCAGCGACCTGCTCGCGCTGCGTGGGAACGAGGACCGCGAGAAGGGCGATGCTCGCGGTCGTCGACCACGGCGGGGTCGGACCCGTCCGCGTGGGCTCACGCGACACCTCCGCGAGGCCCTTGCGGCAGCGGTCCGCGTCCGCCCGCGCGCCGCAGGCACGCGCCAGAGCCAGTCCGCTCGTGTAGCACAGCTCCGCGGACCCCCACGACCCCACATCCCGCAGCTGCGCCGCAAGCTTCTGCAGCGCCTCGACGGTTCGGACGTCGGTCGCGACCGCATGAGTCAGGCTCTCGGAGGCTGCAGGATGGTCCTCGCTCCAGCGACTCAGGATGTCCAGGGTGTAGGCCAGCACTTCCCCGTCCACGGGGCCTGGCGGAAGCTCCAGGTCGACGAGCATGGCGATCGAGTTGATGGCCGTCGGCAGGGGCTGCCCCGCGTGCCATTCCGCGTGGCCCGGTGCCGACGTCGACGAGTCGCCGGCGAGCAGGAGTGCCGCGGTAGCGGCAAGCATTGAAGTGCTCATGGCCATGGGGTCTGCTCCGTGCGAGAGGAGACGCTTGCTCAATCCGTTGTAGCACCGGAAGTGTGCGGACTCATGTCGTCAGCATGACCGAAGCGTTAGATCTTGGCCAGACCCATGCACGGGCAGCGGGCTCAGCGGTGCGCCGCCGCCGCGGCCAGCTCCGCGCCGGCGGGCGAGCCTATGGGCGCCACCCTGGTGAGCTCGCGGGTGAGGCTGCGGGTGGCGATCTGCAGGGCGGGGGCCAGGCGGGGTAGGTCGGTGCGTAGTTCGGTGATCTTCAGTTCGAGGGCGCAGACGATGCGGCCGCCGGGGCCGAAGACGGGTGCGGCGATGGCGCAGCTGCCGGCGCGCATCTCCCAGCGGGAGATGGCCAGGTGGCTGACCCGGATCTCGGCCAGGGCGCGGCGCAGCCGCTCGGGGCTGGTGATGGTGTAGGCGGTGTAGCGCTTGAGGCCCGCGGCGATGAGGGTGTCGAGGGTGCGCAGGGGGGAGAAGGCCAGCAGGGTCTTGCCCAGGGCGCTGGCGTGGGCCGGGACGGTGGCGGCGCGGGCGAAGGTGGAGGTGGCGTGGTGGCCGTGGACCTTCTCGATGAAGGCCACGTCCAGGTCGTTGAGCACCCCCAGGCGTGCGTCGGTGCCGGTGGTGGCGGCCAGGTCGTCCAGGACGCTGCGGGCGCGTTCGTGGATGTTGGGCACGTGCTGGTCCTGGCTGCCGAGCGCGCGCAGGCGCAGGCCGACGCGGTAGTGGGCGTCGCCGGTGCGTTCGAGCATGCCGTGGGCGGTCAGCTCGGTGGCCAGGCGGTGCACGGTGGAGATCGGCAGCCCGGTCAGGCAGGAGATCTCGGTCAGCGAGTGCACGTCCCCATGGGAGAAGGTCTGCAGGATCGTCACCACCTTGCTGGTGACCGACCGCCCCACATCACCGGAGTTACCCGCCACGGCACGCCCTCTCCATCGACACCGT
>DATFPQ010000128.1:0-21430 GCA_035264765.1 Actinomycetales bacterium
GACCCGCAGCGGGCGGCGTCGGCTCGAAGGTCACGCCAGAGTGTCTCAGCCTGCGACCTCCAGAGACCGGAGCGGCAGGGCACACAGGTCCCTCACCTACGCTGGGAACCGCCGCAGCGCCCCAGGGCGTTGGCGACGTGAACCGACCCCGACCCCGAGGACGCACCCCCGTGGCCAAGAAGACCGCCGACCGAGACCGTCGGGCCAAGATCGCCGAGATGCAGCGCCAGGCTAAGGCGGCCGAGCGTCGCCGGACGCTGCTCATCATCGGCACTGCCGTCGCCGTGGTCGCGATCATCGCAGGCTCCGTCGCCTTCGCGATCCTTCGAGACCCCACTCGCCCCCCGTCCGGCGACCTGAGCACCCTCGGCGTCGCGGCCTCCGCCGCGTCCTGCGACCCGGCGACCAACGACAAGGCCTCCGGTAGCAGCGTGCACGTAGGCCCGGGCACCGAGCAGCCCAACGTCACCAAGGTCAAGTACTCCACGGTGCCGCCGACGTCCGGCGAGCACTTCGGGTCGCCGCAGTACCCGAGCCGGAGCTTCTACACGGCCAAGGACCGACCGGCGATGGAAACGCTGGTCCACAACCTGGAGCACGGCTACACGATCCTCTGGTACGACGCCACGGCCACCGACAAGCAGCAGGCCACGCTGAACTCCGTGGCCGACAAGGCGCGCGCCTCGGACGCCACCGCCCAGAAGTTCATCGTCAGCGCCTGGGACGCGTCCTACGGCGCCTTCCCGGCCGGCAAGCACTTCGCGCTCTCCCACTGGGCCGCCGACCCGCAGGACACCAGCAAGCAGACCGGCCACCGCCAGCTGTGCGGTGACATCTCCGGCGACGTCGTGCAGAAGTTCATCGAGCAGTTCCCGCACACCATGGCCCCGGAGCCCAACGCCCAGTAACGGGCGAGGGTTCAGCGGGTCGGCGTGCGAACCGGCCGCGGCGCCACCCGCAGCGCCCGGCCGCGCGGCCGCAGCGGCGAGGGACTCGCGACCCACAGGTACGTCGGCAGGAGCGGCAGCATCGCCGCGAGCGCCGGCTCCGGCAGCCGGGAGACCGGCCCCGGCACGAGGTCGTCACCGGCGAAGGCGGCCGGCTCGGCGAGCACCGGCAGGGTGTAGTCGAGCACGTGCCAGCTCGCGAGCAGCCGGCGCAGGCCCGGGCGGGTGCGGAAGCGCTCGTGGTAGTGGTCGGCGCGTCCGAACGCCCGCACGTACCGGTCCGCCGCCGCCGGCGGCAGGTAGGACAGGAACGGCAGCCGGTAGTGCGGCTCCATCACGCCGAGCCGGTTGCCCAGGCCCAGGTAGAGGACGCCGTCCGGGCGCAGCACGCGCCGGACGTCGGCGAGCACGGCCTCGGGGTCGACGACGTGCTCGTAGATGTGGTTGAAGACGGCGACGTCGACCGAGGCGTCGGGCAGCGGCAGCGCCTCCCCCGCGGCGCACACGAACCCGACCCGGCCGCCGAAGCGCGCCTGCGCGACCACCAGCCCGGGGACGTCGATGTCGACGCCGAGCGTGCACGCCGCCCCTGCGCCGGCCAGCTCGTCGGCGATGAAGCCCTGCGAGCAGCCCACGTCGGCCACCGTGAGCCCGGCCAGGCCGGTGCCCTCGTCGCGACCGAGGACGTGCCGCAGCACCGCCAGGATCTTGGCGGCCTTGCGCCGACGTCCCGCCTCGTCCCGCATCGCGGCCATCTGCTCGGAGTAGGCCAGCTGCGCGGTTCGACCCGACCCAGCCCCGGAGGGGTCCTTCGACGACGGTCCCCTGGACGACGCAGCCTTGGACGACGCAGCCTTCGACATGGCCGCCACCCTACTTTTCGACGCGTGGCGACCCCACCGCCGCGGCCTCGCGCCGCGCGGCCAGCAGGTGATGGCTGCGCGCATACGTCCAGCCGACCAGCGCGGCGACGAGGTCCGCCCCCGTCACGATGAACCGGGACAGCAGCACGACGGCGGTGGCGGCCGGCCGGTCCAGGACGCCGTCGAGCAGCACGACCAGCAGCAGCTCGCGCAGCCCGAGCCCGGCCGGCAGCAGCACGGCGAGCATCCCGACCGACGCCGCCAGCGCGTAGCCGGGCACAGCCGGGACCACCGCGGCGCCGGCACCGGCGCCGAGGTCGGTCGCGAGCACCCAGACGTGCAGGCCCAGGGCGAGCCAGGCCAGCACGAAGGCGGTCATCGCGATGGCGATCGCCCGCCCGGACAGCGCGTGCTCCAGCGGTTCGCGTCGGGCCAGCCGCAACGCCCTGCCGATGAACGCGTTCAGCAGCCGAGGGTGCAGGCAGACCAGCCCCGCCAGCAGCAGCAGGACCAGCAGCAGGTAGACGCGTCCACCGCCGGCCTCCAGCAGGGCAGGCAGCGCCAGGACTCCGACCGCCAGCCCGGCGAGGGCCGACAGCAGCACCGACAGCAGCCCCACAACGGCCGTCCGCTTGCGCGGGACACCGAGCCGGCCGGCCACCTCGGTCTGGACGACCACCGTCCACACGCTTCCCGGCAGGTACTTGCCGAGCTGGCCGACGAACAGGACGCCGGACGCCGGACCCAGCGGCAACGGCGAGCCGAGGTCCCCGAGCATGGCCCGCCAGCCGACCAGCGTGAGGACCAGCGTCAGCAGGGCGAGCGCTCCCGAGGCGACGAGTGCGCCGGGCGAGACGCGGGCGAGGTCGGCGCGGACGTCCTGCCAGCTGCCCGCGAGCGCCCACACGACCGCGGCGACCACGAGCAGGCCCAGCACGACCCGTCCGACGGCCACCAGCCGACGGCCGCTCATGGCCTTCATCTGGCCGTGGCCGGCGGCGTCGGGACGCGAGCCCGACCCGCTGATCCGACCAGCGCGGCCAGGTACGGCTCCCAACGAGCCTGCAGATCCGGAGGCCGGACGCCGGAACGCAGCCGCTCGAGTACGCCCGGCTCGGCCAGCCGCCGCAGGGCGCCGGCCAGTGCCGCGGGGTCGTCCGGCTCGACGAGCAGCCCGTCGACGCCGTCCTGCACGTCCTGGGCGAAGGTGCCCACGCGCGTGGCGAGCACCGGCAGGCCGTGCGCATGCCCGAGCAGGGCGTTCTGCGACGCGGTCGCCGACCGGTACGGGAGCGCCAGGACGTCGTGCTGCGCCAGCAGGGGCGCCAGCACCGGACCGGGCACGTAGCCCTCCCGGAGGTCGATCCGCTCACCGCTCGCCGGCTCGGCCGCCAGCGCCCGGACCCGTGCGCCGGCCTCGCCCCACAGCTCCCCCGCGACGGTCACCCGGACGCCGGGCACCTGCTGGACCGCCCGCACCAGCAGGTCCGTGCCCTTGTACGGACGGACCAGGCCCAGCGCCAGCAGCCGCGGCGGACCCTCGTGCGCGGCCCGCGGCGAAGGGTCGCCGCCGGGCAGGTGTGGCGGCAGCTCCAGGGCGGAGACGGCGGGGGCGCCGAGGCGGCGGGCCAGGTCCGCCTGCTCCGGCGAGTGCACCACGACGTCGTCCGCCCGGGACAGCAGCGCCCGCACCAGCCCTGCGGCCCCCGGGTGCGGCTCATGCGGCAGCACGTTGTGCGCCACCACCACGACCCGAGGACCCGCGTCGGCCCGGTGCCGCGCCCGGCCGGCGCGGGCTGCGCGGAGCACGGTCAGCAGCGCCGGGGCGAGCACGGGGACGACGTGCACGAGCACCACCACGTCGTGGTCGCGCAGAGCGCGACCTGCCCGCCACCAGGAGTCCGGCCGGGGCCACGACAGCGGCCGGGTCGTGCGGCCGTACGGCGGCAGGTCGGGCGCGCCGGCCGGCACGACCTGCCGGCCGGGGTAGAGCAGCGAGGGGTACAGCCGAGACCAGGAGACCAGCTCGCTGTCGTGGCCGGCGCGGGCCAGGCGGCGGGCCAGCTCCGTCGTGTGGGCCGCGACCCCGCCCTTGAACGGGTGCGTCGGCCCGACAACCGCTACCCGCACCGCTAGACGCCGTCCCGAGAGCGCACCACCAGGTCGGACAACAGCGCCAGGGACCCGATCAGCAAGCCGGTCACCACGAGCAGCACCGTGCTGGCCGGGAAGTAGAAGGGGTGCCGCACCATGTCGACGACCGCCTTGACGAACCCGACCAGTACCAGCCACAGCGCCGGGGGCATCAGAACCTTCAGCGGGTCGAAGTACATGACCATCCGGAGCACCTGGAGGATGTACCGGTAGGCGTCCCGGGTGAAGTGGAACTTGGAGGTGCCTGCGCGCTTGGCGTAGGCGATGTCGACGTAGCGGATGTCGTGCTGGTTCGACAGGAACGCCAGCGTGATCGTCGTGACGCAGCTGAACCCGGGCGGCAGCAGTCGCAGGTAGGGCAGCGACACCGAGCGCCGGAACGCGCGCAGGCCGGAGTTGAGGTCGGGGATGCGCTGGTTGGTCAGCCGCTCGGCGACTTTGCGGATCAGCCACTTGGCCGGCACCCGGAGGATCTTGTGGCTGCCCTCCTCGCTGGTCCGCGCGCCGACCACCTGGTCATAGGACTCGTCGTCGCGCAGGATCCGCACCAGCTCGGGGATCCGCTCGTTCGGGTAGGTCATGTCGGCGTCGGTCCAGACGACGACCTCCCCGCGGGCGTGCTGGGTGCCGATCCGGCGCGCGGTGCCCGAGCCGCCGTTGCGGCGGAACGCCAGGACGCTGACGCAGGGGAAGCGCCGCTCCGCCTCGCGCAGCACGTCGAGCGTGGAGTCCGTGCTGGCGTCGTCGATGGCCAGCACCTCGTAGGTGAACTCGCTGTCGTCGAGCGCGGCGCAGATCCGCTCGATCTCCGCCAGCACGTGGTCCTGCTCGTTGTACGCGGGCAGCACGACCGTGACGTACGGCGGCTGCTGGACCCCCGAGTCCGGCTCCGGGTGGTTCGTGGGAAGGGTCGTGACGCTGCTGGGGTGCTCGCTCATCTCGCCGACGAGAGTACCCGTGCCAGCCACAGGTCCACGGTCAGCGGCACGCCCGCGGCCGGACGACGGGTCAGCAGCCGCGCGTCCTCGGTGGTGCTCAAGCCGACGACCTGGCGTGGCGACACGCCGGCGTCGACCAGCACCTGCTCGCCGTCCGCCGTCATCAGCACGGGGGTGCGGCCGGCGGCCTGCACCGCGGCGACGACTCGCCGCAGCGCCTCGCGCGGGACGGGCCGACTCCGTGCCGGGCGAAGAACCACCGTCGGCACACCGCACACGCCGCGGAGCACCTGCGGCCACTCGTTGGCCGCGCGACTTCCGACCAGCACGGCGGTGTCTGCCGGACCGAGCGCCGCGCACGCCTGGTGCACCGCCGCGACCTCGCCGCGCTCGGTCCGCTCGGTCGCGACCGGAAGGGTGGCCAGGGCGGGTGGCACCAGCAGCACGGCGGCACCGCAGCCCGCCACCACGCGGGCGGCGAGCCCACCCCGTCGCGCGCGCACGGCGCGGGTGAGACCGGCCACCGCGGCGCAGGCGAGCAGGACCGTCGCGGGCAGCACGACCGGCACCAGCCGGCGGTCGGCCCAGGGATGGTCCGGCGTGATGCCAGGCCGGTACAGCGTCAGGGCGGCCGAGCCGAGGGCGACCACGAGCGGCCCCAGCCAGCCCGGCGGCGCGGCGTCGTCCCGCCAGGTCGAGGCCGCCCTTGCGGCCAGCCAGGCGGCGGCCGCCAGGGCGAGGACCAGGGCCAGAACCCCGAGCCACCAGGCCAACCAGGCCACGCTGTGCTCGGCGTAGGTGCGGCCACCGTCCACGGTCAGCCCCTGGCGCAGCTGCAGCGCCGCGACGACGCGCGACCCGGGGTCGTTCGGGTCCTGCCGGACGACCTGCCACAGCGGCCGAGACGCCAGCACCACGCCGACCGCCACCACCGCGCCGGCCAGGACGGCGGGGAGCAGGCGGGGCAGCGCGCCAGAAAGCGGGCTCGGCACGCGGCCGGACGCCCCGCGCGGCCGACCGGCCCGCCGCCGCGCGAGCCGCACGCCCAGAACGGACAGCACCCCGAGCAGCACCGCGCCCGCGGCCAGCGGTACCAGCGAGCCGGCGATGGACCCCAGGTAGGGCCGCGAGACCAGCAGCGCGCTGACCGCCGCCACGAGCGTGGAAACGCCGAGCCCCACCGCCAGCCCAGCCCCGGCGCCGTTTCGCCGCAGGGCCAGCAGCCCGGCCACCGGCACCAGCAGCGCGGTCTCGCGCAGGCCGTCCACGCGGACCAGGGCCACTCCCCCAGCCAGCAGGCCGGCGAGCAGACCTAGCCGGTGCGCCGCCGACCACCGGCCGACAGCCCGGTTTCTCGACCGGTCCACCGGCCGCGTCGCCGACCGTTCCCGAGCCCGATCCGGGGCAACCTCCACCGACCCGCCGGAGCCCCAGCCGACCGCGCCGGCCCGCGTGGCGTCGACGAGCACCGCGAGGCCGGCACAGCCGACCAGCAGCGCCAGCGGCTCCGAGTACGTCGACCGGCCGGCGTGCACGACCGGCTGGGACAGCCCGAGCACGGCGGTCGCCACCGCCGCCCACCCGGGTCCGACGAGCCGCGCGGCCAGGCCGCCGAACGCCAGCAGGGCGGCCGCGAGCGCGACCGCGGGGACCAGCAGCAGCCCGGTCCAGCCCCCAGCCCACCACCCGACCGACAGCCAGGCCGGCGTCGCGGGCAGGAACTGCGGCACCACGTGCGTGCCGGCCCCTCGGCCCTGCTCGTAGAACGCCGGGGACCCGACCGTGACGTCGGGGTCGGCCAGCACGGCGGCGCCGCCCAGGTCGGGCACCCGGACGTCGACCACCGTCGTCCCCGCGGTCGCCAGGTGCTGGCCGTACAGGGCGTAGCTGCCGGCGTCGCGGCGCAGCACCACATGCTCGGCGCTGGTCAGCCCGGCCCAGGCGCCGACGCACACCGCGACGGCGACCACGGCGAGCGCCGCCCGCTTGGCCAGCGGTGGAGCCGGCACCACGCCCGCCACCCGCACCGCAAGCGCCAGCGCCACGAGCAGCACCGGCAGCGCCACCACCGGGCGCCAGACGTGCAGCAACGACAGCGGCACCACCGCCACTGCCCCGAGCAGCACCCAGGTGGCCAGCAGCACGCCGCCCCGGAACAGCAGCCGGCCGGCCACCCGGTCCGCCCGGCCGGCCGCCTGGGTGGGCTCGTCGTCCACCGACGTCGCCGCCACGGTGCTGGTCACGAAGCGGCCACGGTGCTGGACAGAAGGCGGCCAGGGCTGGTCACGGGGCCCGACGCTACCGCCCGCCCCCGAGAGTCCTGCCGCCTACGCTGACCGCGTGCCGACCACCGCCACCGCCCGCACCCCCGCCGAGCTCCTCGCGGCCCTGGTGGCCAGCGACCCGACCCGGCCCCGCGTCACCTGGTACGACGACGCCGACGGGCCCACGCGCGGCGAGCGGATCGAGCTCTCGGCGCGGGTGCTCGCCAACTGGACGGCCAAGGCCGCGAACCTGCTCGTCGACGAGCTCGACGTCGAACCCGGGGACGTCGTCGTGCTCGCGCTGCCGACCCACTGGCGCGCGCTGTACTGGGCCCTCGCCGCCTGGTCGGCGGGTGCGGTGGTGGTCGTCCCCACGAGCGTCACCACCGGCGTCCCGACCGGCGACCCGAACGGCCTGCCGGCCGACGCGGAAGACCTGCCCCCGGGCGCCCGCGTGCTGGTCGTGTCGGCCGGAACGGCCTGGCTGGCCGACGGAGCGGACGTCCAGTCGGTGGTCGCGGTCAGCCTGGCTGCGCTCAGCCGCCGGTGGGACGAGGGTCCCCTGCCCACCGGCGCGGTCGACGAGGCGGCAGTGCTCACCGGCCAGGGCGACGTCTTCGTGCCGTTCTTCGATCCCGACCCCGACGCATCGGCGCTACGGGTCGGGCCCAAGGAGTGGACGGCGGCGGGCCTGGTGTCCGCGGCCCGCGAGGCGGCGTCGGACCTCGAACCCCGGGCCCGCGTGCTGGTGACCGACGGCCCCGGCGCCGCCGCCCGGCTGCTGGCGCCGTGGACCGTCGACGGCTCACTCGTGCTCGTCCGCGACCCCGACCCCGACGCGATGGCGGCCCGACTCGAAGCCGAGCAGGTCACCGCACGCTGACGCCGCGCCCGCCGCCGGCCGACCCGCGCCCCCGCCCGCCGCACCCTCACCGTGCACCGCCCGTGCCGCCGCCCGAGGGCCGGCGGCGTCCTCTGCGCCAAGCGCATGAATGCGAAGGTGGATGTGACGAACCGGCTGCCCGAGCAGCCGGATCGTCACATCCACGTCGGCATCCACCGCCGCGTCCCGGGAAACGACGAGCAGGCCGCCTCCCGATGCGGGAGGGGGCCTGCTCGGGCGGTGCGGCGGACGCCTACCAGCGGCGGGCGCCCAGCGGGTAGGCCAGCTTCTCCACCGCGACCCAGGTCGCGGTGTCGACGGTGCCGGTCTGCGGCCGCCTCGCCTTGGCCTGCGCGGACCGGACCGCGGCCGTCGTCCGGGCACCGAAGGCGCCGTCCGCGGTGAGTCGGAGCGCCTTCTGCAGCGCCACGACCGCCGGGCCGCGCGAGCCCTGGCGCAGCGCCGTCCGGCGGTACGGGAGCAGCGGGTGCGCCGTGAGCTCGACCTTGGCCCAGGTGGCCCGGTCGACGACACCGGTCTTGCGCAGCTTCTTCACGGCCTGGAACTTCGCCACGGTCGCGGCGGTCATCGCCCCGTACTTGCCGTCCACCGGCGTCATGCCGAGCGCCCGCTGCAGCGCCGTGACCGCCTTCCCGCGCGACCCCGTGCGCAGCACGGTGTTCTTGTACGCCGACACGCTGGTCGTGGTGGCGGCCGAGGACGCGGACGGCGTGGGAGCCGGCTTCGGCGCGGGCTTGGGCGCGGGCTTCGGCGCGGGCTTCGGCGCCGGCGTGGCGGTGGGCACGGTCACCAGTCGGCGACCGAGCGGGTAGGCCTGCTGCTCGACCGCGAGCCAGGTGCGCACGTCGACGAGCCCGGTGGCCGCGCGCCGAGCGCGGGTCTGCGCCGCCTGCACAGCGGCCCTGGTCTGCGGGCCGAACGCGCCGTCCGCGCTGAGCCGCAGCGTCCGCTGGAGCGCAGCCACGGCCGGGCCCCGCGAACCGGTCGACAGCACCGTCGCCCGGTACGGGAGCAGCGGGTACGCGGCGCGCTCCACGACGTCCCAGGTGGCCCGGTTGACCACCCCCGTGACCGGGAGCCTGCGGCTGATCTGGAAGGCCTTGACCGCGGTCGTCGTCGCGGGTCCGAAGGCACCGTCCGCGGAGATGCCGAGCGCCCGCTGCAGCGCCCGGACGCCGGCGCCGCGCGAGCCCTGCCGCAGCGTCGAGCCCTTGTACGGGGTGAGCGTGGTCGTCCGCGCCAGCGCCTGGTCGGCGGACGTGGGGGTCTTCGAGATCGGCGTGGTCGGGACAGAAGGCACCACGGGCGGCGGGGTGGCGCCGGACGGCAGGAGCCGCGACCAGGTGGGCTTGTCCAGGACGCCGGTCACCGGCACATGCGCGATGCGCTGCCACCCCATCAGCCTGGACCGGGTGCCGGAGCCGAACACGCCGTCCTGGCCCAGGCCGAGACGGGACTGGGCGACCTTGACCGCGGAGCCGCTCTGGCCCGGCCAGACGATCGAGTACCGGGACACCGGCGGGGCCGGCAGGTTCGTGCTGCAGGCGGTGGTGTGCCGCCTGGTGTAGACCGGCGCGGGCTGGCCGCTGTACACGCGGCAGGGACCCTTGTCGTCGTCGACGGTCGGACTGCCGTCCCACCAGGAGGTGCGCTTCATCGCGCCGTCCCAGGTGAAGGTCGTGTGCACGTGGTCGGTGTGCGCGCTGGCTCCGCTGTACGGCCGCCAGCCCCGGCTGGAGTAGGCGCCCCAGATGCGCCTGTTCCAGATGACGTACATGATCCCGAGCCGGCGGGCGTTGCCGCCGACGACGCCGCGGGAGTCCCTGCCGGTCAGCCAGGTGGTCAGAGCGTCCCCGGCCGCCTTCTCCGCCGGGTTGTTGATGCTCAGCATCCAGTCGAACGCGCGTCCCTCCTTGTGCTCGCTCGTGGAGCCCAGGCCGCAGCCGCGCACGATGCCGCCGTTGCGACCCTGGCGGTACGTGGTCAGCACCATCCGCGCGTAGGCCTCGACACCCGGCTTGGCCGCCGGGTCGCAGCTGCGCTGGTCCTGGTACGTCGGGACGGCGTCGAGCGCCGCGGGGAGCACCTTGGCGGGCACCGGACGCACCGACACGGCGGCGTCCGCCGGCTGGGCCACCAACGGTAGCGCGAGGGCGGCGACGCCGGCGGTGAGGGCAAGCCGGGTCGGTGCGCCGACGCTGCGAGCGGGGCTCGGGGAGCCGGAGGACGGACGGGTACGGCCGGGCATGGGGCACTCCATGGAACCGAGGTGAGGTGTCATTTCTGCGTCGGCCGCTACGGCGTGTCACTTGACACGGGCGTGATCAGTTGTTGCCGATGAGGCATCTGTGGCGCCGCGGACCGTAACAACTAGCCCAAACGGGTGTCCGGAGTCTCGGTTGGTCGCCTCCGGTAACGAAGCGTGACGAACGCGGGCGCTTGCTGCGAACCGGCATGGCGCGCGGGCTCGCGCCGGCCGGCCGATACGATCGCCCGCGTGGACGCCGCCGACCGGACCGAACCGCTCGTCGGCGCCGTCGTCCTCACCCAGGGCCGCCGCCCGGCCGAGCTGGACACCGCCCTCGCCTCCCTGCTCGCGCAGAAGGGCGTGGCGCTCGACGTCGTCGTGGTCGGCAACGGCTGGCAGCCCACCGGCCTGCGCGCCGGCGTCACCCGCACCGTCACCTTGCCGGAGAACCGAGGCATCCCCGCCGGCCGCAACGCCGGCGTCGACGCGGTGGGTGGCGACCTGCTGCTCTTCCTGGACGACGACGCCGCCCTCATCGACAACGGTTTCCTCCAGGAGGTGGCCCGGCGGTTCGACGCCGACCCGTCCCTCGGCATGGTCCAGCCCCGCGTCGACGTCGCCGGCGGTGGCGAGCCGCCGCGCCGGTGGACGCCGCGCGCCCGGGTGGGCGACCGCACCCGGTCGTCGGACGTCCTGTCGGTGTGGGAGGGCGTCGTGGTGATCCGCCGGGCCGCCTTCGAGGCCGCGGGGGGGTGGCCGGACCCGTTCTTCTACGCCCACGAGGGCATCGAGCTGGCGTGGCGGGTGTGGGACGCGGGCTGGCGGGTCCGCTACCTCGGCGACCTCCCCGTGCAGCACCCGCTCACCTCGCCGGCCCGCCACGCCGACCACCTGCGGCTGGACGCGCGCAACCGGGTCTGGCTGGCCCGCCGCAACCTGCCCTGGCCGGCGGCTGCCGCCTACCTGACCCTGCGGGGCGGGCTGCAGGTCGCCCGGCTGGCCCGCACGCCCGGCGCGCTGGCGACCTGGGGCCGCGGCTGGCTGGAGGGCTGGCGGACGCCCGCCGGTCCGCGCCGCCCGCTCCGGTACCGCACGCTCGCCCGCATGGCCGCGGCCACGGGAGCCGTCTCCGTGCTGTCCCGCGGTCCGCGATGAGCCGGCTCGTCTCGCTCGGCGCCGGCGGCCTCCCGGTCCGGGCCCGCGCCACGGTGCGCCGCGTCGGCGGCCGGTGGGTGCGGCGGCTCGGGCTGCTGCCCGGGGGCGAGCCGGACCGCCTCGGCGAGGACGACCGGCTGACCGGGACGGTCCTCGACCAGCCGGTGATGGTGTTCTTCCCCGAGCCGCCCAATAACGCGTACCAGCTCGAGCAGTGGTTCGCCCCGCTGACCGCCCTCGCCGCCGAGCTGCCGGTCGTCGTCATCACCCAGGACAGCCGCACCACCCGGCTGGTGGGGTCCGGCTCCTCCCTGCCGGTGCACTGCGTGGCGCGCACCGCCACCCTGGACGGCCTGGTGGCCCGCAGCGACGTCGGGCTGGCGCTGTACGTGAGCCACCACCCGGCCAACTTCGCCGCCCTGCGGCACGCGGGGATGGCACACGTCTACCTGGGTCACGGCGACAGCGACAAGGGGGGCTCGGCGTCCAACCAGCTCAAGGCGTACGACTACGCCTTCGTGGCCGGGGACGCCGGCGTCGACCGGATCCGGCAGACCCTGACCTGGTACGACGCCGACGCGCGCACCCTGAAGGTCGGCCGCCCGCAGCTCGACCTGCCGATCGCCGGGCTGCCGCACGAGCACCCTGAGCAGCAGCGGCCGGGGCCGAGCCGAGTGCTGTACGCCCCCACCTGGGAGGGTGCACAGCCCTCGGTGCGGTACGGCTCGGTGACCAGCCACGGCCCCGCGCTGGTGCGGTCGCTGCTCGACGACGGTCTGGAGGTCGTGTACCGGCCGCACCCGCGCAGCGGAGCCAACGACTCGCGGGTCCGCGAGGCCGACCTGGCGCTGCGCCGGCTGGTCACCGACCACCCGGGCGGGCGCGGCCGGGTCGACCCGGGTCGCCCGCTGGCCGACGCGCTGCACGAGGCGGACCTGCTCGTCACCGACATCTCGTCGCTGGCGATGGAGTGGCTGCCGTCGCTGAAGCCGCTCGTCGTCACGACTCCGGGCGCCGCCGGACTGGAGGTGCCGGCGTCGCCGCTGCTCAGCGCGGTCCCGCGGCTCAGCGCGGAGCAGGCCCCCGCGGCCGCCGCGCTGATCCGGCCGCTGCTCGAGCGGGACGACGGCGTGGCCGCCCGCCGCGCCCTGGTGCAGCACTACCTGGGCGACACCACGCCCGGCGCGGCAACGCTGCGGTTCGTGTCCGCGTGCCGGACGGTCCTGGAGAGCTTCCAGGCCGACCGCCGGCGGCTGAACCAGGAGGCGCTGTGAGCGTGTCCCCGGCGTCCCGACCGAACGGGACGCAGCCGGCTCCCCCGGCAGCGCGTCCGGCGCGGCCCACCATCGCCGAGCTGCGGGCGGTGTGCCAGCCTCCCGCGATCCGAGGCCGCCGAACCGCCGAGCACTGGGTCGGCGACCTGTACCAACGGCGGATCTCCCCCTACGTGACCCGCGTGCTCGTGCGGCTCGGGCTGTCCGCGAACGCGGTCACCTGGCTGATGATCGTCACCGGCTGGTCGTCGGCTCTCGTGCTGCTGATCCCCGGCCCGGCCGGCGGGCTGCTGTGCCCGGTGCTGACCCAGCTGCAGATGCTCTGGGACGCCAGCGACGGCGAGGTCGCCCGCTGGCGGTCGACGTCCAGCCCGTTCGGCGTGTTCCTGGACAAGGTCGGGCACTACACGACCGAGGCGCTGATCCCGCTGATGCTGGGTGTGCGGGCGGCCGGTGGGGTCGGCAGCCTGCTGGCCGGCGGACCGGCGGACGCGTACCGGTGGACCACGCTCGGCGCCCTGCTGGCCCTGGTCATCGTCCTCAACAAGGCGCTCAACGACATGGTGCACGTGGCCCGCGCGTCCGCCGGACTGGAGCGGCTGACCGACGACGCCGGCACGGCCGCGCCGCGACCGGGACTGGTGGCGACCGCCCGGCGGATGGCCCGGTTCCTGCCGTTCCACCGGCTGTACCACTCGATCGAGCTCAGCCTGCTGATCCTGGTCGCGACCCTGGGCGACCTCGTGGTGGGGTCCGACGCCGTCACGCGCTGGCTGCTGGTCGGCCTGGTGGTGGCCGCGACGCTCTCGCTCGTCGGCCACTTCCTGGTGATCTGCAGCTCCCGCAAGCTGCGCGCCTGACCGCCGAGGTCCTTCCGCTCCGCCAGCCGGACCGGCGTGCTCAGTGCTTGCGCTGGTCCGCCTCGTAGGCAGCCAGGGCGTCCTCGACCGGGCCGTCCTCCTTGAGCACGCCGCCCTGCAGGTACAGGCCCCGGGTGCAGAACCGGCGCAGGTCCCGCTCGTTGTGCGAGACGAGGAACAGCGTCCGGCCGCTGCCCACCAGCTCCTCCATCCGCGTGTAGCACTTCTCCTTGAACCGCTTGTCGCCCACCGCGAGCACCTCGTCGACGAGCACCACGGGCTCGTCCAGCGTCGTGATCACCGAGAAGCCGAGCCGAACCTGCATGCCGCTGGAGAAGTGCCGGAACGGCGTGTCCAGGAAGTCCCCGATCTCGGCGAACGCGACGATGTCGTCGAAGCGCTCCTCGATCTGCTCGTTGGTGAGCCCGTGCAGGCCGGCCGTGAGCCAGATGTTGTCGCGGGCGGTCAGGTCGCCCACGAAGCCGCCGGTGAGCTCGATAAGCGGCGCCACGCCACCGCGGACGGCGACCTTCCCCTCGTCGGGCAGCAGCACTCCGGCGATCAGCTTGAGCAGCGTGCTCTTGCCCTGGCCGTTGGCGCCGACCAGCCCCACGGCCTCGCCCTGGCGGACCTGGAACGTCACGTCCCGCAGCGCCCAGAAGGACCCCCGTGGGGACGTCGACTCGCCCTTGAAGAGCATCTCGCGCAGCGACAGCCGTTGCCTGCGGTTGCGCAGGAACCGGATGCCCAGCTCCTTGGCCTCGATCACCGGCGCTGCGTCCGCCGTCACGTCACAGCTCCTTCAGCACGGGGCTCTCGAGCCGGGCGAAGATCCGGGCGCCCAGCAACAGGACCAGCACGCAGACCAGCGCCGACACGCCGATCACCCGAACGCTCGCCATCTCCGCCGGGAACACCGAGGCGCGGTAGAGGTCCAGGATGCCGGTGAGCGGGTTGAGGGCGTACAGCTGCCGGATCACCGGGCTGTCGATGCTCTTCACCGAGTACAGGATCGGCGTCGCGTAGAACGCCATCCGCAGCACGATCCGGACCACCCGGGCCAGGTCGCGCACGAGCACGGTGACGGACGCCACCAGCAGGCCGAGCCCGGTCAGCAGCACGGCCTGCAGCACCAGCCCGAGCGGGAAGAAGATCGTCTGCCAGGTCAGCCCGGTGCGGTTCGCCACCATGAAGATCGCGATGACCGGCAGCGAGAACAGGTACTCCAGCCCCTTGGACAGGACCACCTTCAGCACCCAGATCTCCCGCGGCAGCCGGGTCGAGCGGACCAGCCGGGTCTCCGACGTCAGGGCCCGCGTGGTGTCGGTCACCGTGCCGTTGAACCACTGCCAGGCCAGCTGGCCGAAGGCCAGGTACAGGATGTACGGCTCCTCGCCGACGTCGCGCCCGTGGAAGATCAGCGAGAACACGAACCAGTAGATGAGGATCATCATGAACGGGTCCAGGACCGTCCACAGGTAGCCCAGCGCCGAGCTGGCGTAGCGGACCTTGAGGTCGCGCCGGACGAGCAGCCACAGGATGCGCCGATGATCCACGAGGGCGCGCACGCGAGCGGCCAAGCTCATGCCTCACCCCGTCCGTCCCTGTGGCCGACCCCGGCTCACCCGGCGGGGAACCTACCAGGACACCCTAGTTCGGCCCGGCTCAGCCCCGGTCACCGACCGGTCAGCGACCGGTGAGCCGGACCTCCTCCTCCGCGGTCGGGGTCTCCGACCGCCGCGGCACGATGGACGCCGGGCTGGTGAGGAAGCCCCAGCCCCAGGACAGGTGCATCGTCGGCAGGACGACGGGCAGCCGCAGGGCGGCGCGCCGCGGCAGGCCGCGGCCCGCGAAGACCGTCCCGGCCGCGACCACGGCGGCGTAGCCGGCCGGCAGGATCATCCCCCAGGCAAGCGTGCGGCGTCCGGTGACGGCGGCGGCCACGCCGAGCGCCGTGCCGCCGGTCACGCCCAGCAGGGCCATCGGCGGTGCCAGGTAGCGGGGGTTGATCGTCCCGGGGTGGGTCCGGGCCACGACCCGCCGCCAGCGGCCGTAGTCCCGGTACTGGCGGGCCAGCGCGCGCACGGTGCTACGCGGGCGGTACGACACCCGCAGTCGCGGCGAGAACCACACCAGCCCGCCCAGGGCGCGGATCCGGTGGTTCATCTCCCAGTCCTGGGCTCGGACGAACTCGGGGTCGTACCCGCCCACCCGCTCCAGCCACTCGCGGCGGAAGACGCCGAGATAGACGGTGTCGACGGGGCCCTCGGCCCCGCCCACGTGGAAGGGTGCGCTGCCCACGCCGAGCACGGACGTCATCGCGGCCGCGACCGCCTGCTCCCAGGGCGTGCTGCCCTCGGCGTCCATGATGCCGCCGACGTTGGCGGCGCCGGTGCGGCGCAGCAGAGCGACCGCGACGGCGACGTAGTCCGGGTCGAGCACGCTGTGCCCGTCTACCCGGACGACGACCGGGTGCTGGGTGGCGGCGATCGCCGCGTTCAGCGCCTCGGGCGTGCGACCGCTCGGGTTGGCCACCAGGACGACGCGTGGGTCGGCGGCGGCCAGCGCCTCCGCCACCTCGTCGGTGCGGTCGCGGCTCGGCCCCAGCGCCAGGGCGACCTGCACCGGCCCGTCGTAGCGCTGGTCGAGGACCGCGCGCACCGCCTCGGCGAGGTGCCGCTCCTCGTTGAGCACCGGCATGACGACCGACACCCCGGCGTGCTCGGGCAGCGGGGCGAGGCCGTTCGCCGAGGTCGTCATGGCGGCCGATCTTCGCAGGTCGCGGCGAGCGGCGGGCGGCGGGTGGCCGGCCCTTCGCCACGCGGACGGCGAACGCGCGGCGGACGAGTCAGCCGAACAGGTGGTCGGCCCAGCTGCGGGTCTTGTCGGGGAGACCGGTCGGGCAGGCCCACACCCCGGAGCCGGTGTGCCGGATGTACTCGTTCAGCGCGTCGTACGAACCCAGCCGGCGCTGCAGCTGGACGAACTGCTGCGGGTCGCGCTGAAAGGACAGGAAGAACAGGCCGGCGTCCAGCAGTCCCTTGTCGTCGAGACCGTCGGTGTACGAGAACCCGCGGCGCAGGATCGAGGTGCCGCCGTTGCTCTCCGGGCTCGCTAGCCGCACGTGCGCGTCCGCTGGGATGACGGGCTTGCCATCTGGCGCCCGGACGGAGAATGCGGGCGGGTCGAACTCATGCCTGCCGGTGAGCGGCGCGCCGGTCTCCTTCCGGCGTCCGAACACCGCTTCCTGCTCGTCCAGCCGCTCGCGGTCCCAGGGCTCGATCAGCATCCGGATCCGGCGCGCCACCAGATAGGTGCCTCCGCGCATCCACGGCTGGTCGCCGTCGGCCCACACGTGCCGTTCCATGGCCGCGGCGTCCTCGGCCTTCACATTGCGGGTGCCGTCCTTGAATCCCATCAGGTTGCGGGGCGTGGTCTGCCGGCGGCTGGTGGTCGAGGTCCGCCCGAAGCCCAGCTGCGACCAGCGCAGCCGGACCACGCCCTCACCGATCCGGGCCAGGTTGCGGATCACGTGGAAGGCGACCTGCGGGTCGTACGCGCAGGCCTGCACGGCGAGGTCCCCGCCGGTGCGGCCGGACTGCAGGGCGTCCCCGGGCAGTGCGGGCAGCGGGACCAGGGCGGAGGGCCGGTGCGCGGCCAGCCCGAACCGGTCGTCGAACAGCGACGGTCCGAAGCCCGCCGTCACGGTGAGCGCGGACGGCGGCAGCTCCATGGCCTCCCCGGTGTCGGCCGGCGCAATCGTCGGGCTGCTGGAGTCTCCCGGGACCAACAGCCCCCGCGTCATCGCGACCGAGGCCGCAGTCCACTCCCTGAGCAAGTCGCGCAGGGACGCGCGGTCCTCGGTCACGAGGTCGAAGGCCGCGAAGGCGAGGCGGTCCTGCGAGGGCGTGGCGATGCCGGCCTGGTGCGGTCCGTGGAACTCCACGCGGGCGGCCTGCGGCGGCTCCTCGGGCTCCTCGGGCTCCTCGGGACCGGAGGCGCCGGCGGCCGTGACCGCGGCGCCCAGCCCCGCGCCCACCACCCCTGCAGCCCCGAGACCACCAAGGAACCCTCGCCGCGAGAGCCATCGCGCGTCGTCGCCCGGGTCGCTCCCCGGGGTGCCCTGCGGAACCTGGTGTGTGCTCACCGTCGGACCCCCGTGCCGTCAGCGTGCCCGGGACGTCGCCGTGCCTCGCTGTTGCGTGCCTGGTGCGGTTTCCATGCCTGCTGCCGTTCCATGCCTGGTGCCGTCCCAGGCGCCGTGCCGCTCCATTCTGGGTCACCGGGCCGCCGTGAGGTAGTGGTCCGGACAAGCAGCTGGCGGCCGCCGAGGCCCCGGCCTTCCCTGCTCCAGACCCGGTCCCACGAAGGTGACTGGCGAGTAACATCGGCGCCGTGAGCGACTTCGACCTGTTCCGGATCAGCGACGACCACGAGGCCTTGCGGGAGGCGGTGCGCGCCGTCGTCGAGGACAAGGTCGTGCCCTACGCCGCCTCCGTGGACGAGCACAGCCGCTTCCCGCAGGAGGCCTACGACGCGCTGCGCGCCGGGGACTTCCACGCGCCGCACATCCCGGAGCAGTACGAGGGTGTGGGCGCCGACGCGCTCGCGACCTGCCTGGTCATCGAGGAGGTGGCGCGCGGCTGCGCGTCGTCGTCCCTGATCCCCGCGGTCAACAAGCTCGGCACCATGCCGCTGCTGCTCGCCGCCTCCGAGGAGGTCAAGGCCAGGTACCTGCCGCCGGTCGCCCGCGGCGAGGCGATGTTCAGCTACGGGCTCTCCGAGCGGGAGGCAGGCAGCGACACCGCCGCCATGCGGTGCCGGGCCCGCGAGGACGGCGACACGTTCGTCCTCGACGGCCAGAAGTCGTGGATCACCAACGCCGGGATCAGCGAGTACTACACGGTGCTGGCGGTCACCGACCCCGACGCCCCCCGCGGTCGTGGTGTGACGGCCTTCGTGGTCGAGAAGGACGACGAGGGCTTCTCGTTCGGCGAGCCCGAGCGCAAGCTCGGCATCAAGGGCAGCCCGACGCGGGAGCTGCATTTCGACGGCTGCCGCATCCCGGCGGACCGGATGGTCGGCGAGCGGGGCCAGGGCCTGCGGCTGGCCCTGCGCACGCTCGACCACACCCGCGTGACCATCGGCGCGCAGGCGGTCGGCATCGCGCAGGGCGCGCTCGACGCCGCGACCGCGTACGTCAAGGAACGCAAGCAGTTTGGCAAGGTCATCGCCGAGTTCCAGGGCGTCCAGTTCATGCTCGCCGACATGGCGATGACCCTTGAGGCCGCGCGTCAGCTCGTGTACGTCGCCGCGGCCAAGAGCGAGCGGGACGACCCCGACCTGCCGTTCTTCGGCGCCGCGGCGAAGTGCTACGCCTCGGACGTCGCCATGCGGGTCACCACGGACGCCGTCCAGCTGCTCGGTGGCGCGGGCTACGTGAAGGACTTCCCGCTCGAACGAATGATGCGGGACGCGAAGATCACCCAGATCTACGAGGGCACCAACCAGATCCAGCGGCTGGTGATGGCCCGCAGTCTCCTGAAGTAGCGCCTGGAACGGCGTTCCTGAGGTCGACGCAGGGCACGCTCTGGGAGGGCGTGCCGGCGGCTCCTCGGCACGGCTGGTCTTGACAGCCCGTACCGGTAAGAGAATGCTTACCGTTCATGGATGCTTACCGAGACGACGACGGCTGGGCCGCGCTCGGTGACCCCACCCGACGGGCGATCGTGGCGTCTCTCGCTGAGCGGCCGCGAGCAGTAAGTGAGCTCGCCGCCGAGCTGCCGGTCAGCCGACCCGCGGTGTCCCAGGCGCTGAAGATTCTCAAGGACGCCGGCCTGGTCACCGAGCGCGCCGTCGGCACGCGTCGGATCTACCGGCTCAACCCCACCGCCGTGGCCGCCCTGCGGGACCAGTTGGACACCTTCTGGAACCGGGCGCTGGCCAGCTACGGCGAGGTCGTCGCCCAGTCCCGAGACGCACAACCGGCAGTCGAGCAACCGGCAGAGGAGACGTCATGACCCAGACAACAGCTGCAGTGGTCCGTCGGCAGATCGTCGTCGAGGCACCGGTCGAGCAGGCGTTCGAGGTGTTCACCTCGAGGTTCGGCGACTTCAAGCCGCCGGAGCACAACCTGCTCAGCTCCCCGATCGCCGAGACCGTGTTCGAGCCTCGGGTCGGCGGCCACATCTACGACCGCAGCATCGACGGTAGCGAATGCCGCTGGGCCCGGGTGCTGGTCTACGAGCCGCCGGCCCGGGTGGTGTTCAGCTGGGACATCGGCCCGACCTGGCAGGTGGAGACCGAGCCGGACAACGCCAGCGAGGTCGGGGTCCGGTTCCTCGCCGAGGGCCCCGAGCGCACCCGGGTGGAGCTGGAGCACCGCAACCTCGACCGGCACGGCCCCGGGTGGGAATCCGTCGCCGACGGCGTCGGGCACGACCAGGGCTGGGCGCTCTACCTGTCCCGCTACGCCGCGCTGTTTCCCCAGAGCGGCTGAGCTGCCGGCGATCATCGCCGCTCGGTCTCAATGGGTCGCGTGACCGACCTGCCACACGGCACCGCGGGAGGCGATGGCGGCATGCAGTCCGTGTTCGGCGAGGACAGCGAGCATGGCCGTCGGCGGGTGTGCGAAGGTGCGGAACTGGCGCCCGCCCCAACCGAGTAGCCGGTTCTGTACGGAGACGACGGCCCGAGAGGCCGCGTTGCGTGGCGGAAAGCTGAACACCAGCTGGCTGCGGGCGTGGTCGGCAGCCGTGGCGAGCAGCGTCGAGTAGTCGGGGTAGCAGCACACCACACGGTGCAGGATCACGATGTCGGCCGGTTCGGCCGCGGCCGGGTCGGTGGCGATGTCGGCCACGCGGCGGTCCACGCGTCCGGTGAGCCCGGCCTCGGCGAGGAGCTGGGCCGCTTCGGCGTCGTAGGCGGGTGACAGCTCGAGGTTCGTGGCCGAGGCCGCGCCGCGGCGCAGCAGCTCGATCTGGATCTCGCCGACCCCGCCGCCGATCTCCAGCACCGTGGCGCCCTGCACGCCGCGCTCGGCGAGCAGCTCGACCATCCGGCGAGCGGTCCTGTCCAGGCCCCTCCTCCGGTAGCGAGCGGCCATCCGGTGGGCGAACCGGTCGTTGAACATCCGGTCGCATCCGCGGGGATCGCAGCAGCCGGCCACCGTCGCACTATCTCACCGGCTATCCCACCGGCAGAGTCCGGTCGGAGGCGCTCGTAGGGCTCCGGGCCTCCCGGCCAGGGCGAGACGGCCAGGTACACCTCCCGCAGAACGGCATCGCCCCAGCGTTCGCGGATAGGCTCGGCCACGCTCAGCGACTGGATGGGTGCGCGGTTCGGCGGACGGGGGAACGGTCATGGGTGCAGGTGCGGCGCGCCGGTCGGCGCCGCCGGGACAGGTGTGCGCGGTCAGCGAGCAGGTCTTCGCGCCTCGGTCGCTGGCCCGGGTTCTCGGCGTGCAGTACGCCGTGGGCGGGGCGCTCGCGCTCGGCTGGGCCCTCCTGCCGACGCAGGCACCGTTCACCGGACGTCCGGTCGTGCTGGTGCTCGCCTGCCTGGCGATCGCGCTGGGCGCCGTGATGGGCGGGCTCTCATGCGCGCCGCTGTCGGCACGGGGGCTCAACCGGATCGCGCACGGCTGCATCCTCTCGGCCCAGGCCGTGATCGCGACCGCGTTCGCGGCCACCCAGGACCCGGGCAGCCCGTTCCTGCTGTTCGTCCTCTGGACGACGCCGTACGCCGGGATCTTCTCCCACCGCACCCGGTGGACGCACGTGGCCATCACGGCGCTGCTGCTCGCGGTGGCGACCATGACGATG
>DATFPQ010000129.1:0-8353 GCA_035264765.1 Actinomycetales bacterium
GAGATCTCCGCTCTGGGCAGGTGCGGCTGGCCGACCGGGGACCGCTCGTGACGGTCCGCACCGAGTGCGCCGCCATGACAGCCGCGTGTGGTGAGTGACCGGCTGCAGGCCGGGCCGCCGTGACAGGCCCGGGTCGAGGCGGCGCGACGTTCGATCGCTCCGGGCGCCTCGTGGTCCCCGTCGTGCAGGGAGGGATGATCCGCCATCGGCGACGGCCTGACGCGGTCACGAGGGTGCAGGGGCACCGCGGAGCTGAACGCCGGACTCGGTCGGGACGTCAGCGCATCCCCCCGCCCAATTCGTCGATCAGCCGCGCGCACTCCTGCGGCACCTCGAGCGGGAGGTGGTGGTGGGCGCCGGGCAACCGCACCATGACTGGTCCGGCGAACGTCTCCGCGGCCCGCTGCGCGAGCTCTTCGGTCACCACGCTGCTCGCCTCGCCGGACACGTATGCCACGGGCACGGTGACATCGGCCGCGGCCTGCGCCACGACGTCCTCGTAGAGGTGGGGAAAGGCCTGACCTGCGTGCTTCCAGCTCCACCCGCCTTCGACCGGACGGAGCGAGTACTCCGCGACCGGGCCGAGCAGCTCGGCCGGCGCCGCCGGCTGCGGAGGCATGAGCACGAACCTCGCCAGCGCGTCCTCCCGCGTCGGGTACACGCGCGGGGGGCCCGTGCGGGCGGCGAGCCCGGCCAGTCGTTCGCGGAGCCCCTCCGGCGCCCAGATGCCGGTGTCGAAGAGCACGAGCCCGGCGAAGGCGCTGGGCGCGCCGGCAGCGGCCACGAGGGCGACACGGCCGCCGAGGCTGTGTGCCCCGACGACCGGGGCGGCCGCCCCGGCCGCCCCGATCACCGCCAGGAGCTCGTCGGCCCAGGTCTGCGCGTTGTAGGTCGCGCGGTGACCGCTGTCCCCGTGTCCGCTGAAGTCGACGCTGATGACCCGCCACGAGCGCTCGAGCTGCGGTGCCACCGCGTGCCACCACATGTGGTTGGCGCCGCTGCCGTGCAGCAGCACCAGATCCCGCGCGCCGTCGCCCCGGATCCCGAACCTGACCTCGGTGCCCGCGACCGTCACGCCGTGCGCAAGCCGTGGCTCACCGCGGGTGGTCACCGGGCACTCACGGCGTCGTGCCGCCCACCGTCCGGCCGGTGCCTGGTCTCGCGGTCGAACCGTCCGGCGTCCATGTCGAAAGCATCGCAAACAGTGAACTGGATGCACCAGACCGCGTCGGATTAGCCGGCTGCCTCCGGTCACCCGGGGCGGAACCACCGTCCTCTGCGGAGCAGAGCGATGCCCTCCGTCATAAGGTGCCCTCATCGCAGCCAGGGCGGGTCCCGAATCTGGCCGGCATCCACGAGAGGGAGTACGGGTGACGGACACGGCGGATCGCACCGGAACGCTGCCAGGCGGCAGCATCCTCGGCACCCGGGTGGTGCGGGTGGAGGACCCGCTGTTTCTGACCCGGGGTGCCATTTACACCGATGACCTGGTCGATGACCGGCTGGCCGGCGCCGTCCACGCGACCTTCGTCCGGTCCCCGGTCGCCCACGCCCGGATCGCCTCGCTGGACACGTCCGCCGCAGCCACGGCTGCGGGTGTGGTCGCTGTCCTCACTGCCGACGATTTCGCCGATGCGCCCGAGCAGCGGCCGATGACCCGCGCCATGCCGGCGGGCATGGCACTCCCGCTGCTCGCGCGCGACGTCGTGCGCTTCGTGGGGGAGCCGGTCGCGGTGGTGCTGACCGAGGACCGCTGGTCGGGCGAGGACGCCGCCGAGCTGGTCGCCGTCGACTACGACCCGCTCCCCGCCGTGGTGGACCCCCGGGACGCGCTCACCGACGAGGTCGTGCTCTTCCCTGACCACGGCACGAACGTCGTCCGGCGCCGGGACAGCCGCACGCCCGTCGACGACGCGCTCGCCGGCTGCGAGGTCGTCGTCACCCGCGAGATCGTCAACCAGCGGGTGGCTGCCGCGCCGCTGGAGACGAGGGCCGCCGCGGCCGCCTGGGGGGCCGACGGTCGGTTGACCATGTGGCTGCCCAATCAGGGGGCGCAGGGCAGCAAGTCCTCCCTGACCGGCATGCTCGGGCTCGACGACCGGGAGATCCGGGTTCTCACCCCGGACGTCGGGGGCGCCTTCGGTGCCCGTTTCGGCGCCGATGCGGAACACGCTGTCGTCGCGCTGGCCGCCCGGCGCGTGGGCCGGCCGGTCCGGTGGGCGGAGACCCGGTCGGAGAACATGGTCGCGGCCGGGCACGGGCGCGCCCAGGTACAGACGGTCACGGTCGGCGGGGACCGGGACGGGCGCATCCGCGCCTACCGGCTGCAGGTCCTGCAGGACAGCGGCGCGTATCCACGGTTCGGCGCCGTGCTGCCCTCCATGACCGTGCTGATGGCGCCCGGCGTGTACGACATCCCGGCGGTGGAGGCGTCCTACGTCAGCGTGGTCACCAACACCGCCCCTGTGGGCGCCTTCCGCGGCGCCGGCCGCCCGGAGGCCACCGCGGCGGTCGAGCGGGCGGTGGATCTCTTCGCCGCCGAGCTCGGCATGGACCCGGCAGATGTGCGGCGGAAGAACCTCGTCGCGCCCTTCGACGAGCCGTGGACCAGCAAGGGCGGGGCGGTCTACGACTCGGGCGACTACCCGGCCGCTCTCGACGCGGTGCTCGAGGCTGCGGACTACCGCGCGCTGCGCGCCGAGCAGGCGGCACGACGGCTGCGGGGGGACGTCCGCCAGCTCGGCATCGGGCTGTCCGTGTACGTCGAGATCACCGGTGCCGGTGCCGAGGCGGGTGGGCCGGCGGAGGAGGCCACCGTCGAGATCCATCCCGACGGGTCGGCCACGATCCTGACAGGCACGTCGCCGCACGGTCAGGGGCACTCCACGGTCTGGGCGATGCTCGCCGGTGAGGAGCTCGGCATCCCCCTGGAGCGGATCACGGTGCGCTGGGGCGACACGGACCTGATCCCGCGCGGCGGGGGTACGGGAGGCTCCCGGAGTCTGCAGCTCGGTGGCGTCGCGGTCCGCCAGGCGGCGGCGCAACTGCTCGAACTGGCCCGCGATCGGGCCGCCGCGGAACTCGAGGCCGACCCGGCGGACCTCGTCGTCGACCGGGAGAACGAGGGGCTGCGGGTGGCCGGCGTGCCCGGAGCGGGCGTCTCGTACGCGCAGCTGGCGGAGCGGGAGCCGCTGTCGGTGCAGACCTCGTTCAGCCAGCCCGGCGCGACCTACCCGTTCGGCGCGCACGTCGCCGTGGTGGAGGTAGACGTCGAGTCCGGCAAGGCGGAGGTGGTCCGCCTGGTCGCCCTCGACGACGCCGGCACCATCCTCAATCCGCTCATCGCCGAGGGGCAGCGTCACGGGGGGCTGGCGCAAGGAGTGGCGCAGGCGCTGCTCGAAGAGGTCCTCTACGACCCGGACGGCAACCCGACGACGACCACGTTCGCCGATTACCCGATCGTCTCCGCCACCGAGGTGCCGAGCTTCGAGCTGGTGGCCTCGGAGACGCCGACCAGCTACAACCCGCTGGGCGCGAAGGGGATCGGCGAGGCGGGCACGATCGGGGCGACGCCGGCGGTGCAGAACGCCGTCGTCGATGCGGTGGCCCACCTCGGGGTCCGGCACGTCGACATGCCCACCACACCGATGCGGGTCTGGCGGGCCATCCAGCAGGCTCCGGGAGGAAGCAACTGATGCAGGTGACAGTCACCGTCAACGGGCAGCAGCGAACCGACGAGGTCGAGCCGCGGCTGCTGCTCGCGCACTACCTCCGCGAGGTGTGCGGGCTGCGCGCGACCAACGTCGGCTGCGACACCACCTCGTGCGGCGCCTGCACCGTGCTCTGCGACGGTCTGTCGGTGAAGTCGTGCACGGTGCTCACCGCCCAGGCCGACGGGGCGAGAGTGACGACGCTGGAGGGCCTGGCCGGTCCGGACGGCGAGCTGCACCCGGTGCAGGCGGCGTTCCGCGCCGAGCACGGGTTGCAGTGCGGGTTCTGCACCTCGGGCATGGTGATGGCCGCGATCGGCGTCCTCGCCGAGAACTCCGACCCCACCGACCGCGAGGTGCGCGAGGGGCTGGAAGGCAACCTCTGCCGCTGCACCGGGTACCACAACATCGTCCGAGCGGTCCGCACCGCGGCGGAGGCCGGCCCCGCTGCGGGTCAGGTGCCGGCATGATCACGGCACCGTTCGAGTACCTCCGGGTCACCTCACCGGAGGAGGCGGTCGCCGCGCTGAGCGAGCACGGGGACGACGCGAAGCTGCTCGCCGGGGGGCACTCGCTGCTGCCCCTCATGAAGCTGCGGCTGGCCACGCCCGCCGTGCTGGTGGACATCAGCCGCATCCCGGGGCTGTCCTACGTCCGCGTCGAAGGGAACGAGGTCGCGATCGGCGCCGGTACCCGCCACCACGAGCTGGAGGCCTCCGACGTCGCCCGGGCGGAGGTGCCGCTGCTGCCGCATGTCGCGGCCCGGGTCGGCGATCCGCAGGTCCGTCACCGGGGCACGCTGGGCGGCACGGTGGCGCACTGCGATCCGGCGTCCGACCTGCCGACCGCGCTGCTCGCCCTGGGCGGCGACGTCGTCGTCCTCGGTCCGGCCGGCCGGCGGTCGGTCCCGGTGACCGAGTTCTGGCTGGGTTTCTTCGACACGGCGCTGGAGCCCGACGAGATGGTCGTCGAGCTGCGCGTGCCGCGCACCGGCGCGGCCGGGTGGGGGTATGAGAAGTTCACCCGCCGCGAGAACGACTGGCCGATCGTCGCGGCCGCCGCCGTCCAGGGCCGCGTGGCGCTGGCGAACATGGCCGGAGCGGTGGTCCGGGCCATAGCGACCGAAGAGGCGCTGACCCGGGGAGCATCGATAGCCGAGGCAGCCGAGCTGGCCGATCAGGGGCTCGAGCCCTCGGCCGACATGCATGCCGACGCGGAGTACCGCCGGCACCTGGCCCGACTGCTCACCCGCCGAGCACTGACGAAGGCCGCCACCTGACAGGCGGGCACTCACACGCCCAGTCGCCCGAGGTCAGCTGATCACGCCGGCGGTCCGTAGGTCCTTGATCTGCTCGGCCCCGAGGCCGGCCTCGCCGAGCACCGCGTCAGTGTCCTCGCCGTAAGCCGGAGCTGCCTGTAGGGCGCCGATGGGCCGCTCGTCGAACTGGGCGGGCGAGGGGCCGGTGTAGTACTCCCCGTCCCCGTCGCGGAAGGCGACCGGAGCGACGAAGCCGTTCACCAGCGCCTGCTCGTCCTCGATCACCTCGGCCGGGCTCTTGACCGGGGACCACACGCCCTCGAGCTCCAGGAACGCGTCCTCCCACTCGGCCAGCGTGCGGGAGGCGAAGACCGCGTCGAGAGCGGCGATCAGCGCGACGTTGTCCTCGGCCCGCGCCGCGGGGGTGGCGAAGCGCGCGTCGTCGAGCCACTCGGGGTGGCCGACGGCGGAGGCGAAGTCCGGCCACCAGGCGTCGTACAGCAGGCAGAGCACGAGCCAGCGACCGTCCTGCGTGCGGTAGGGGTTGTTGAGCGGGTCGACGGCCTCGGCGCGGGACGGGGCCGCCCCGGTCGGTAGCCAGCCGAGACTCGCGCTGGTCAGCGACTGGCTCATGATGTACGTGCCCATCTGGTACAGCGCGTGGTCGACGACCGCGCCGCGGCCGGTCCGCTCCCGCCGGAACAGTGCCGCAGCGATTGCGCCGGCCAGCGTCGCACCGCCGGTGAGGTCACCGACGGACCCCGGCTGCAGCGGCGGCGGGCCGTCGGCCGGCGTCTGGACGTACGCCGACCCCGACCGGCACCAGGATGACGGGTAGTCGAATCCCGCGCTGCGCGCCAGCGGGCCCTGCCGCCCGTACCCGCTGCCGCTGGCATAGACGAGCCGGGGGTGACGGGCCATGAGCTCCTCGGCACCGATGCCCAGCTTGGTGCGGGCGTCCGCCCGCAGGTTGGTGACGAAGACGTCAGCGCCGTCGAGGAGACGCTCCAGCACCTCCCGGCCCGCGGCCGTGGTCAGGTCGAGGCCAAGACTGCGCTTGCCGCGGTTGGCCGCCTCGAAGTAGGGATTGCTGCGCAGGCCCGGCCGCTGGATCACGCGCATGTGTCGGGACGCATCGCCACCCCGGCGCTCCACCTTCACCACGTCGGCGCCCCAGTCGGCCAACACCATCGCTGCCGACGGGACGAACGTGTGCTCGGCGACCTCCACGACTCTGACGCCGTCCATCACGTCGTACATGCGTGCCTCTCGTTCGGGGGAGGGCGGGCGTGCGGGCAACTGCTGCGCCGTGACGCCGGACCGGATCCGGGGAGTCTTTCCACGGGCTTCTGCACTGTCAAGGAATCCGCCCGGCCCGACGTCACACCCCCGAACCAGCTAGATGAGCTAACGGTTGCCTGGGGCCCTGCGGCTGGTCTCCGGTCGCCTTTCGTCGCCCGCCTTGTCGACAGGCCACATCCCCGAGGAGAACCGGCGTGCCCCGAGGCCGAGACCTTAAGGGCGCCCGGCGCATGCGGATGTGGGGCATCCCATCGCCGTAACCGCCCTGCTGCTGACCGGTCGTGGTCGTCCGGGTGCTCGATCCAGGGGTCGCCGACGGAGCGGAACGAGGCCCCTGACCGACGCGTGCGTCGGTCAGGGGCCTGGGGCGTGCCTGGCGGTGGGAGTCTTGAATCTGCCGCTCGGGGTCAGGCTCGCTCGGCGGCGACGATCCGCAGCCGGCCGTCTCGGTCGGCCCAGGTGGCCCGGACGACGACGTGCTCGGTGCCCGGCTCGCCGGAGTAGCGGATGTCGACCTGTCCGCCGTCGGACACCGAGACCACCTCGGCCGCGGTCACCGGGCGTGGGAGCATGCGGCCCAGATCCTTCATGAGCGGCTTGGCCTCCTCGGCGAAATCGTCCATCAAGGCGGCGCCGTCGCCGGCGAGGATCGCGTCGGCGTGGGCCTGCCCGTGCGCGCGGAGAGCTGTGTCATCAACGGTCATGCCGCCGGACGCTACCGCGTGCTCGGGAATTAAGACCACTGATTCCCGCCACGAGGCGTCGCTCGTGCGACCGAGGGGGAACAGGGATCCATGCGAAACGTCCGCCTGACCTGTCGCCCGGTCCATCCCGCGGGCTGGCTACCGTGCTAACCGGAGGCCGGCCGACCGCGTCTCCACCCGCGGGAACGGGCCGCGCCGGTCAGGCTGTCGATGAGGAGACGATTGATGAGCACCCAGGATCAGCGAACCGCAGTGGTCACCGGGGGAGGCACCGGCCTCGGGCGGGGAATCACCCGCGCACTGGCCGCCGACGGCTACCGCGTGGCCGTTGTCGGGCGGCGACAGGAAGTGCTCGACGTCGTGGCCGAGGAGACCGGCGCGCACGTGGTCGTCGCGGACCTGACCGATCCGGCCCAGGTCGAGCGGGCTGCCGGCGAGATCGTCGCAGCGCTGGGGGCCCCGGTCGACGCGCTGGTGCTGAACGCAGGGGGCTCGGACCGTCGCCCGGTCGAGACGCTCGCTGAGCTGGCGGAGCACTGGTCGAGGACGGTGTCCCAGAACGTGCTGTCGGCCGTACTGCTCGAGCATGCGCTGCGGCCGCACCTGCGGCGTCCGGGTGGACGGGTGGTCGCGGTGACGTCGGCGGCCGCCCGTTCCGGCGGGGGCGGGGTGGCGTACGGCAGCAGCAAGGCCGCGGTCAACCGGTGGATCCAGGCGCTCGCCAGCCAAGTGGGCAGCGAGGGCATCACCGCGAACGCGCTGGCGCCGGGCTTCGTCCCCGACACCGAGCTCTACGACGGCGGCATGGACCCGGCGTGGACGGAGCGTGTCGCGCGGGGGATCGCCGTGGGCCGGGTGGGCACGCCCGAGGACATCGCGGACGCCGTTCGCTGGCTCGTGTCGCCGGGCGCCGGGTTCGTCAACGGCACCGTCCTGGAGGTCGACGGCGGGCGGGTCGTCCGGGTGTGAGCCACGGCGTGACCGGCAACCGGTCAGCCGTCGCCCCGCATCAGGCAGTGGGGGAGAAACGCTCGCGGAGCCGGTGCTTCTGCAGCTTGCCGGTGGGTGTGCGGGGCAGGTCGTCGACGAGCTCCACGCGGGTGGGGCACTTGTAGTGCGCCAGCCGCTCGCGGGTGTAGGCGATCAACTCGGCCGGCAGCTGCGGGGTGGCCGCGCCGGGAGCGGGCTGCACGAGGGCGAGTACCGCCTCGCCCATCTCCTCGTGCGGAACGCCGATGACCGCCACGTCGTGGACGGCCTGGTGCAGTGCCAGGACGTCCTCGATCTCGCGCGGGTAGATGTTCACGCCGCCGGAGATGATCATGTTCGACTGGCGGTCGGTGAGGAACAACCAGCGGTCCTCGTCGAGGTAGCCCATG
>DATFPQ010000130.1:0-7418 GCA_035264765.1 Actinomycetales bacterium
CCGAGTGTGGACCGACCGCCAGGGCCCCCGCGGCACCTGGCTGAAGATCGCCGAGCGCCGGCTGCCGGCGAGCGCGCGCTCGCTCACCGTCAAGGGGCTGACGTCCGCGCAGGGCTACCGAGTGCGGGTGAGCGCCGTCAACCGCTCCGGCACCGGAGCGTCCAGCTTCCGGGTCCTCTCCCCCCGCTGACCCGTCCGGGTTGCTCCACCGGGGCCGGTGCCCAGCCCCGGCGCAGCGGCCGCGGTGGTGCAACGCGCGGCCTGGGGCTGGTGCTACCGCCCCCCGGGCCGGGAGTCGCAGTCGTAGGTGCAGGCCACCACATCGGTGGGCTGTGTGAACCGGTACGCCTTGCCGTCAACCGCATAGTGGACGACGGTGGCGGTGATCCGGTGCTTGCCCGGCGCGGCGATCGTGATCGGTAACACGACCTCGACCCCGAAGTCGTCCTCCCCCTGTCCGCTGCCCGGCGGCACCCGTTGACCCTGCAGAGGTCTGGTGCCGCTGGGGCACCGGGTCCACGTCGAGGTTTGGTAGTCGGCACGGTCGGGACCGAGGACGCGTGCGGGGCGGACGCGCAGTCCCTCGCCGCCCTCGACGGTGACGCGATCGAGCACGGCGGTGCGGTTCGACCGGCTCACCACGGCCACCATGCCGTAGCAGAAGGTGTCCCCCACCTTGCGGGACGGGACGCCGACACCGTCCTCGACGTCCGCGCCGACCCCAGGCGCTGTGAGGGGGCCCGGGGGCGTCTCGGAGCCGTCTTTGAGCGCCACTGCGCTGGCCGCACCGGCGGTCGCGATGACGAGGACGGCGATGAGCAATGCCCGCCGGCTGCGATCCATGCCCGGCTCCGATGCTCGGTGGATCCGCTGCGCGGCCAGGCTAGAGCCGTCCAGCATCGCGGTCTATGCCCCCAGCATCGGGGGCTGGGCGCCGTTCCCGCCTTCGCCTGCGGCAGCTGCTCAACCTCGCGCACCTAGCGGCCCCCGGGGTACAAGGCGGCCGAATCATAGGACGGGCCCCGTTCCTATAGATCCGAGCCGGACCTCTATACCTCCGGCTCCGTGGCCGTCACCGAGCCCATGAGATGTCCGGGTGGGAGTTCGCCGGCGTTGGGGCGGAGGCCTTCACTCGGCCGTGCCGGCGGCGGCTTCGCCGGCCGGCCGCCGGGCGCGGCTCGGTTGCACCCTTGGCGGCTCGCCCGGCATCTTCGGGTAGTCCGGCGGGAAGGCCAGCTCACCCAACCCCCGCTCGCAGTCGCGCTGCCACAGCTCGAGCGCCGCGTCCAGGGACCCCACCGCGTCGTCCATGCCCTCCCACGCGTCGCCTCGTCGCTGCACCAGGGCAGGTACGGTCCGGATGGTCAGCTCGACCGGGTCGACGTCGTCCAGCTCCTCCCAGGTGACTGGCGTCGAGACCGGCGCGTGCCGCAGCGGCCGCGGGCTGTACGCGGACGCGATGGTCCGGTCGCGGTTCGTCTGGTTGAAGTCGACGAAGACGCGGTTACCGCGCTCCTCCTTCCACCAGGCCATCGTGACCAGGTCCGGCGCCCGGCGCTCGAGCTCCCGACCGATCCCGATCGCCGCGTGCCGGACGTCCAGGAACTCCAGGTGGGGGCGGATCCGCGCGAACACGTGCACGCCACGGTTGCCCGACGTCTTGACCCACCCGGTCAGACCCAGCTCGGTGAGCAGCTCACGCAGTAGGTGCGCGGCCTGCGCCGCGTCGGCGAAGCCGCGGCCCGGCTGAGGGTCGAGGTCGAGCCGCAGCTCGTCGGGATCGTCGCGGTCCGCCGTCCGCACGGGCCACGGGTGGAAGGTCACGGTGTTCATCTGCACGGCCCACACCGCGGTGGCCGTCTCGTCGATGACCAGCTGCGGGTGGCTGCGCCCGCTCGGATAGGTGACCGGCACGGTGCGCGCCCACTCCGGCACCCCGCGCGGCGGGTTCTTGTTGTAGAAGGCCTCGCCCTCGACGCCGTCGGGGAAGCGTTGCAGCGTCACCGGGCGGTCGCCGAGGACACGGATCAGCGCGGGGCCGACGTCAACGACGTACTGGGCCAGATCCAGCTTGGTGATGCCGTCCTGCGGCCACATCAGCCGCTGGGGGCTGGAGACCCGCACCTGGCGCGGACCCTCCGGCCCCGCCACCTCGACCACCACCGCATCCGACGCCACGAGCCGACCCTACGGCGCCGGCGCCCGGATCTGCGGATATCCGCGGCGCCAAACCGCACGGGGCTATGGCGGACGTCTCCACGAGTCCGCACACGGCCGGTTCGTCCAGACTTTGCCCGCCGTTGACCTTCCCTGTCAGGGACGCCTGGTAGACAAAGCCCGCACCCGTCCCAAAGTGGGAGACCCTTCATGCCCCGAAAGCCCTCCGGCCGGCTGGTCGCCGGACCCGTGGCAGCGGCCCTGGTCGCCGCCGGCGTCACCCTCGCCGCGCCCGCCCAGGCCGCCTCCACCACCGTCGTCATCAGCGAGGTGTACGGCGGTGGCGGCAATACCGGCGCCACCTACACGCATGACTTCGTCGAGCTCCGCAACATCGGCACCGCGTCGGTCGACCTGACCGGCTGGCAGGTCCAGTACTACTCGGCACATAACGCCGCCGGTGCGGTCGCCACCCTGACGGGCAGCATCGCGCCGGGCGGGTCCTACCTCATCCAGCAGGCGAAGGGCACCGCCGGGACCACGGCACTGCCGTGCCCCGACGCGACCGGGACGGCCACGATGGCCGCCGGCGCAGGGCGGGTGGACCTGGTGAACGTCCAGCAGCAGCTGCTGGTCGACCAGGTGCGCTACAGCGCGTCGAACACCACGTCTGCCTCCCGATCCGGCCCTTTCACGGACACCGACGACGCCGCCGACTTCTCCGCCGGCCCGCCGAGCCCCACCAACGCCGCGGACGGCTCGGCGCCGTGTGCCACGCCGCCCCCGAACCCCGTGGTGCGCGCGACCATCCCGCAGATCCAAGGGCGCTCGCACCTGTCGCCCCTCGCCGGGAAGTCCGTCGAGGCGGTGCAGGGCGTCGTCACCGCGAAGAGCAGGAGCGGCTTCTGGATCCAGAGCACGACTCCGGACGACGACCCCGCGACGAGCGAGGGCCTGTTCGTCTTCACCAAGAGTGCACCCAGCGTCGTCGTCGGCACTGCCGTCAGCGTTGCCGGGGACGTCGAGGAGTTCCGCGCTGCGAACGACAACCTCACCACGACGGAGATCTCGAACCCCACGGTGACGCCCGTCTCCGGGGACGCCCCCTCGTCGCCCGATGCGGTGCTGCTCGGCGTCGACCGCACCGCACCGCCGCAGACGGTCGAGCAGGGGGACCCGGGCACGGTCGAGGCCGCGGACGCGCCGTTCCGGCCGGACGTCGACGCCATCGACTTCTACGAGTCCCTCGAGGGCATGCTCGTGGAGGTGAACGAGGCCCGGGTCGTGGGTCCCACCGCGTCCTTCGGCGAGATCCCCGTCGTGCCGGGCGAGCTGGCGCCGGGCAGCGCCATCCGCTCGGCCCGCGGTGGCGTGGTGTACGGCGGCTACGGGCTTCCCAACGCCATGCGGGTCCAGCTCGACGACGCGCTGCTGCCCACGGGGACGATGCCGGCGGCCGACGTCGGCGACACCCTGACCGGCACGACGACCGGCGTCCTCGACTACTCGTTCTCCAACTACAAGCTCGAGGTCACGGCGGCCCCCACGGTCCGCAGCGGCGGCCTGCGGCGCGAGGTCACCGAGCGGCAGGGCGGGAACGAGCTCGCGGTCGCGACCTTCAACGTCGAGAACCTTGCGGCGGACGACCCCGACAGCAAGTTCCAGCGCCTGGCGAGGCAGGTGGTGGGCAACCTGCAGGCGCCGGACGTCCTGGCGCTGGAGGAGATCCAGGACAACAACGGATCGGTCGACGACGGCACGGTGGCTTCGGAGCGCACGGTGAGCACCCTCATCGCGGCCATCACGGCAGCCGGCGGCCCGCGGTACCAGGCCCGCTGGGTGGACCCGCAGGACAAGACCGACGGCGGGGAGCCTGGGGGCAACATCCGTCAGGTGCTGCTCTTCCGGCCGGACCGCGGCGTGTCCTTCGTCCAGCGACCGGCCGGGGACGCCACGACCGCCGTTCAGGTCCGCAAGCGGCACGGCGACCCGCAGCTGTCGGTGAACCCGGGGCGGATCGAGCCGCAGAACGCCGCCTGGGAGAGCTCGCGCAAGCCGCTCGTCGGGCAGCTGAGGTTCCGTGGCCACGACGTCTTCGTCATCGCGAACCACTTCGCCAGCAAGGGCGGTGACGACCCGCTGTTCGGCCGTTGGCAGCAGCCGGTGCGCTCGAGCCAGACCCAGCGGCACGCGCAGGCCAAGGTGGTCCGCGCCTTCGTCGACGAGCTGTTGGCCATCGATCACAACGCCGAGATCGTCGTCCTTGGAGACCTCAACGACTTCGAGTTCTCGACGACGGCGGACCTGCTGGTCGGCGGCGGCCGCACCGCGCTGGTAGACCTGCCGCGGACGCTGCCCGTGAGGGAGCGCTACAGCTACGTCTTCGAGGGCAACAGCCAGGTGCTCGACCACATCCTGGTCAGCCAGCGGCTGGCCAAGGAGCGGGGCGGGCGTCCGGGGTACAAGTACGACATCGTGCACACCAACGCGGAGTTCCACGACCAGGACAGCGACCACGACCCGCAGGTCGTCCGGCTCGACCTCTCGCACGGCTGACCGCACGTCCGCATCGCGCCGGCCGGGGGAACTCCCCCGGCCGGCGCGGTGTTGTGCGAGCGTGAACCTCTTCCGGAAGGAACCCAGCATGCATACCGATCGGCAGTACGAGGTCACCAAGGACGACGCCACCTGGCGGGCCGAGCTGACCCCCGAGGAGTACCACGTGCTCCGCGAGGCCGGCACCGAGCGGCCCTTCGTGGGCGAGTACACCGACACCAAGACCGAGGGCGTCTACTCCTGCCGGGCCTGTGGGGCGGAGCTGTTCCGCAGCGACACCAAGTTCGAGTCGCACTGCGGCTGGCCGTCCTTCTACAGCCCGCTGGCCGAGGACCGGGTCGACTACATCGAGGACCGGACCCTCGGCATGCGGCGCGTGGAGGTGCGCTGCGCTCGATGCGGGTCGCACCTCGGGCACGTGTTCTCGGGCGAGGGGTACCCCACCCCGACCGACCAGCGCTACTGCATCAACTCGATCTCGCTGACCCTGCAGCGCGTCGAGGGCTGACGCCAAACAAACTGGAGCCTTCTTCCCGGTGAGCGGGAAGAAGGCTCCATCGCGTTTGCCGGCAACGTCAGGGCAGGCGGTCGACCAGGTCGGCCAGCGCCACCCGAGGCCCGGTGTAGAACGGCACCTCCTCGCGGACGTGCCGCCGGGCGTCGGTGGCCCGCAGCTCGCGCATCAGGTCGACGATGCGGTGCAGCTCGTCGGCCTCGAAGGCCAGCACCCACTCGTAGTCGCCCAGCGCGAACGCCGAGACGGTGTTGGCCCGGACGTCGGGGTAGCCGCGGGCGGCCTTCCCGTGCTCGACCAGCATGTCGCGCCGCTCGGCGTCCGGCAGCAGGTACCAGTCGTAGGACCGGACGAACGGGTACACGCACATGTACCCGCGCGGCTCCTCCCCCGCCATGAACGCCGGCACGTGACCCTTGTTGAACTCCGCCGGCCGGTGCAGCGCGACGACCGACCAGACCGGCTCCAGGTGGCGTCCGAGGGCGGTGCGGCGCAGCCGTCGGTAGGCCTCCTGCACGACCTCGACCGACGGGGCGTGCCACCACACCATCAGGTCGGCGTCGGCCCGCAGCCCGGCGACGTCGTAGACGCCGCGGACCACGAGGTCGCGAGCGCCGAGCTCGGTGAGCAGCTCTTCCACCTCGGCGACCATCGCGTCCCGGCCGGACTCGGGCAGCGGCTCGCGGACCGCGAAGACAGACCACATGGCGTACCGCACGATCTGGTTGATGTCGCGGGCGCGTGGCTTGGCGGCGCTGGTCTCCTGCACGTCGGTCATGACGTCGATTGTCGCCGCTCTTCCTCGCGCGCGGCGAGGTGGGTCAGAACCGCGGTGGCGGCACGCGCGCCGGACGCGACGCAGGCCGGCACACCGACTCCCTCGTACACGGCCCCCGCGACCGCCAGGCCGGGCAACCGCGCCACCTCCCGCCGCACCAGGTCGACGACGTCGACGTGTCCGACCGCGTACTGCGGCAGGCCACCGCCCCACCGGGTCAGGCTGCTCGCCACCGGCGCCGGCAGCGGCGCCCCCAGCGCGTCGCCGAGGTCCGCCACCGCCCGCGCGACGATCTCGACGTCATCCGCCTGAAGATCTCTCTCCTCGCGGTGCCGCCCCACGGACGCCCGCATGACCACCAGGTGAGGTGCGGCCTCGTCCAGCCAGGCCCACTTGGCCGACGAGAAGGTCGCCGCCTTGACGTAGCGTCCCTCGACCGGCGGCACGAGGAAGCCGGACCCGGTCACCGCAGGCGGCAGACCCGCCCTCGGCAGCACCAGGGTCACGATCCCGATGGACGCGTACTCGATCCGCGCCAGGGCCGCGGCCGCCCCCGGTGCGACGTCGGCCAGCAGCCGTGACGTCGGGGCGGCCGGGATCGCGAGCACCACGGCGTCCACGTCGATCGGTTGCTCCTCGGTGGTCGGGCCGACGACGACGCGCCAGCCCCCGGGCCGGCGCCCCAGCCGGCGCACCGTGGCACGCGTGCGCACCTCCACACCGTGCGCCGTCAGCGCGTCGGCGACGGCGAGTGGCAGTCGGCCGACCCCGCCCCGGACGCCCGCGAACACGGGCGCCTGCGTCGCCGCCCCGACCTGGGCCGCCCGAGCGGCGGTCTCGACCACCGACCGCCCGGCCACGGCCGCCTCCCAGAGCGGCGGGACGGTGGCGCGCAGCGACAGCCCGCCGGCATGCCCCGCGTAGACGCCGCCGAGCAGCGGCTCGACGATGCGATCGACGACGGCCTGCCCCAGCCGGCGGGACACGAACGACGCCACGTCGACGTCGGCGACGACCGGCTCATGCGGCTGCGCGGGCTCCTCGTCGACCAACGCCGCCTCCCGTGGTGTCAGGAGACCGTCGAGCGAGCGCGCGGACGACGGGACGCCCATCAGCGTCCCGGCCGGCAGTGCCCTCAGCTGCCCGTGGCTCAGCAGCCGCGCCCCCACCGGGCGCGGCGTGGTGAGGTCATGGCCGAGCCCCACGTCGCGGACCAGGTCGACCGCCTCCGGCCGTCGCGCCAGCAGCGACTCGGCGCCGACGTCGACGACCAGACCGCCCAGCTCCTCCAAGGCAAGCTTGCCGCCGACCCGGCCGGCCGACTCCAGGACGACCACCCGGGTGCTGGGGGCGTCGCGCACCAGCCGCCACGCCGCGGACAGTCCGGCGACCCCCGCACCGACGACCGCGACC
>DATFPQ010000131.1:0-5814 GCA_035264765.1 Actinomycetales bacterium
GAGGAACGTCACGCGCCGTTTCGGGTCAGCAAGCGCTCCCATGCGTACGTCAGCTCGATGTGGGGCAGCATCGGCGCCACAATCCAAGGCCGGCACCTGTTCGACCTGACCAACGGCTGGGAGGCCGAGCCACCGGCCGGAGACCATCTGGTCGTGGTCTCTCACCGACCGAAGCCGGATGGCTGGCACCCCGAGGCCGATGTCCCCTTCTTCCAGCACGTCGCCGCCGCGGTAGAGGAGGCGAAGGCCCGGGCCGGGGACCGCGTGGTTGCGGTCTGCGCCGGGAACGTGGGCGGGCAGGCGCTCGCTCTGGGCCTGGTGGACGAGGTGGCGATGGACGTTGTGCCGGTGGTGTTCGGCGCGGGCAAGAGGTACTTCGGTCCGGTCCGCTCCCAGCACCTGCTGGAGGATCCGCATGTGGTCATCGAAGGTGACAGGGTTCTTCACCTGCGCTACCGAACCCGCCGCTGAGCTGATCATGGTTACAGACCTGCGTCGCGACCCTCACCTGCCGCCGTCGAGCGAGCGCGGATCTAGCCGCTGACCGCGCGCAGCCTTGGCCGCGGATGGACCTCCCTGGTCCTGACGAACGGACCGTCGGTGAGCAGTGGTGTGCCGCTCGGCGATCCGCGCGGCCGTCCGCATCTCCCCGCACTGTGGCCATGCGGTCATGCCGGAATCGGACCGGGACGGCTAGAAGTCCCGCCCGCGCAGCACCGCGTTCGAGGCCATCTCTAGCAGGTACTCCTGCAGCAGCAGCTGGTCCTGGGTCTTGCGGCGCACGACCGGCATCGTCACATCCACGACGGCCGGGACGCCGAGGGCCAACCCGAGCTGCTCGGTCACGGCGAAACCGGCGATCGCGTCCACGTTGCTGAGCAGCACCTCGCGCAGGCCGCGCCACGGACCACTCGCCGCACCGCCGGCCGTCCCCTCGGCGTGGCCCACCGCCTCCCGGGTCATGGCCAGCAGCGCGGACGCGGTCGACCGCACGGTGCCCACGGCTGCGGGCTCGCGCCCGAAGGCGCGGTAGAGGTCGTCGACCCGGTTCTCGTGCTCGCGTGCCACCTCGAGCAGCTCGTCGAGGTACGACCGGATGTGCGGCTCCGCAACGCCGTTCAGGGTGCTCTCGAGAACCCTCGCGTACGCGGCTTGCAGCATCCGGCTCGTGGCCAGCCAGCGCTCCACCCGGTCGACCTGCGACGACCAGGTGTCGTCGTCCAGCTCCAGGAGCAGCGGCATCATGGTGGTCCTCCTAACGGACGCCGATCCGCCACAGCACGCCGGTGTGGGCGTACGAGAACATCCCCGCCTCCTCGACGCGCACGACGCCGAAGTCCAGGACGTACAAGCTGCGGCCGTCGGGGGCGAACTTGCAGTCGACCGGCCGCTCGATGCCGGCCAGTCCCTGCGCGGACGAGGGACCGGGTCGGACGTTGCGGACGAAGTCCTCCGCGGTGCCGGTAGCGACGTCGACCGCGATGACCTTGAAGCCGTTCTGCAGGTCGTCCGGGTTGGGCGAGTTCAACGGTGCGAGCGTCCCCCACTCGCAGGCGAAGAGCCGGCCGCGGTGGCCGAACGGGTCCGAGCGGCAGAAGTCCATCTTCGTCATGCAGGAGTGGGGACGTTCGAGGTACGCGGCGGGACCGGCCCAGGGCGGCGGGTTGCGGATCAGCGGCTTGGCGGGCGTGCCGCGGCTGGGGAGGTGGGACTCGTGCCAGGCCGGGAGCCCGTCGCCGCAGATGTCCGGGAAGCCGAACCAGTCAGGGGTCGTCACGGTCCCGAAGGGGAGGTCGGCGGTGCGGATCCGCCAGATGCGGTCCGGGTCGCCCGCGATGGCGCGGTCCCCGGTCTCCTCGAAGTCGTTGTCCGAGACGTACAGGGTGCCGTCCTCGGCGATCGCCATGCCGTAGGGGTTGCGGATGCCCCAGGCGAGTAGCTCGAGCCCGCTGCCGTCCGGGCGGCACCGCCACACCCCGCTGCTGCACTTCAGCTCACCTCGGACGACCTCGCCCGGCGACGCCGGCACCCCGAACGGCTTGAAGGGACCCGTCTCGACGTAGTACGGGTACGGCGAGGTCGGGTCGTAGCTCTGCACGGTGTTGCCGGTGAGCTCGACGTCCTGGCCCGGCACGTCGTGGGCGTGCGGATGCTTGGCCAGGTCGACCGTGAACCCCTGCGGCAGCGCCACGCCGTTCTGCGACACCGAGCCCTGGCCGAAGTACATCAGGCCGTCCGTGCCGAAGATCGGGCCGCCGGGCTCGTGCCACCCGCCGTCGGGGAGGTCATCGACGACGACGGTCCGCTCCCCCGTCCCCAGGTCGCGGCGGACGATGCGGCTGCTGTAACCGCCCTTATCGCTGATGAACAGCGCACCGCCGTGGACGCAGACCCCGCGCGGACCGCCGAGGGTTTCCTCGGCGATCTCGTCCAGGTCTCCCTCGGGGCTCAGGCGCAGCACGCGCGCCGGCAGGTACGGCCGGGTCGGCCAGGTGCTGCCCCCCTCGAGCAGGTACAGGGTGCCGTCGGTGTCGAATCCCATCCCGGTCGGGAACGACAGACCAACCACGGCGACGGTGACCTCGAACCCGTCCGGCACAGCCACGTCCCCGGGGTCGACCCGCGGCCGCGCCGGAGCCGGCAGGCCGTCCAGCACCTCGGTGCTCGCGGTGACGACGGACAGTGCCATGGCCGGACCTCCCCACCGCGGAAGCGGCGACGCGTCTCCCTCGCGCCATACCCCCCGTCCGGCCCTTGATGCGCCGCTGCCACCCCGACCCAGCAACCGCAGATAGCCTTGTCGCGAACCGCTGCTGACCGCAGACTGGTGGACCATGCCAGGGGGACGAGGATGGCTGGGCGCGTCGACCGCGCTCGGTGAGGACACCGCAACCCGACAAGCCGGACGGCCACCGGCGTCAGGACGCGCCGTCCGCAGTGACGTGCAGGCGCTGCGCGCCGTGGCGGTGGCGGCGGTGGTGATCTACCACCTCTGGCCGCACCGGCTGCGGGGCGGCTTCGTCGGCGTGGACGTGTTCTTCGTCATCTCCGGTTACCTCATCACCGGGCAGCTCGCGACCGAGCTGGCACGAACCGGCCGGGTTTCGCTCGCGAGCTTCTGGGCCCGCCGCATCCGGCGCCTGCTGCCGGCGGCGTTCGTCGTGCTGGGGGTCTCCACTGCGCTCCTGGTGCTCTTCATGCCGGTGGTGACGTGGCGGCAGAACCTGCAGGAGGTGCGGGCGGCCGCGGCGTACGTCGAGAACTGGCTGCTCGGGGCGCACGCGGTCGACTACCTGGCCGCCGAGAACAGCGCGTCCCTGGTCCAGCATTACTGGTCGCTGTCCGTCGAGGAGCAGTTCTACCTGTCGTGGCCTCTGCTGCTCGTGCTGGCCGCCGGGCTCACCCGCGCCCTCCGCCGTCCGCGCTGGCAGCCGGTCGCACTCTGCGTCCTCGCCACGCTCACCGGGGCGTCCCTCGCCTTCTCGGTGTGGTTCACCGCGGGGAACGCAACCATGGCCTTCTTCGCTACGCCGGCCCGAGCCTGGGAGTTCGGCGTCGGCGGCCTGCTCGCGCTGGTGGTGTCCGACCGCGACGGATCTCGAGCGGACGCCCTCCGCGGCCCCACCGCGTGGCTGGGCTTTGGTCTCATCGCCTACTCCGCCACCACGATCACCGGCGTCGATGGCTTCCCGGGCGCGGTCGCGCTGCTGCCGGTGACCGGCGCCGCGCTCGTCCTGGCCGCCGGGGACCCGCGCGGCCGCTGGTCGCCCGGCCCGGTCGCTCGCCTCCGGTCGGTGCAGTGGCTCGGCGACCACTCGTACTCGGTCTACCTGTGGCACTGGCCGCTAGTGATCGTGGCGCCATGGGCGCTGCACGGGCCGATGTCGACGGGGTCGCGCGCTCTGGTGGCCGTCGGCTCGCTGGGGCTTGCCTGGATCACCAAGCGGTACGTCGAGGACCCGGTCCGGCTGGGACGGCGCTGGCGACGGCACAGCTGGCCGGCGTACGGACTCGCCGTGGCGGGGGTCCTCGTCGCCTTCGCCGGGACAGCACTGCCCGCGGTAAGGGTCGACCGGGTCGACGCCGCGGTGCGTGCCCGCCTTGCTCAGGAGGAGCAAAGCAACGCCCCCGTGGCCGCCACTCCCGACGCCCGCCCCGACGCCGACTCCCACACCGGTCCCGACGCCGGGGCGGAAGCCGATGCGGGCGGCCAGCCGGCTCGGCGAGCGGACCGCCCCGGCCGCGAACAGCCGGAGACCGCCGTCGCGCCGCGCTCCTGCGACGGCGCGGCGGCCATGGACCCGGTCAACCGGTGCCGCCGTCCCTTCGCGCGGCCGGCGGACCTCGACCCGACCTTCGCGGCGGCGGACGGTCGCGGCTACACCTGCCTGCAGAGCCCCAGCGCCGCGGTGCCCCAACCCTGCGAGCTCGGTACCACGACGTCGCCCCGCAGGACCATCGCCCTCGTGGGCAATTCCCACGCCGCCCGGCTGGCGCCGGCGCTCGACCGGTACGGCCGGCAGCACGGCTGGCGGGTGCTGGTGGCGGCCAAGGTCGACTGCACGGGACTGGCTACGAAGCCGGTCGCGTCGCAGCCGGCGAACGACCCCTGCGTGCGCTGGTCCGCCGCGCTGCAGCGCCGGCTGCTCGACATGCCGCACCTGGACGCAGTCGTGTTCGCCAGCCACATCGGCGCCAGGGCCTACCTCACCGGGAACGACGCATCCGGCAGCACCGTCGCGCAGGCGCGCCACCGGGTCCTGGACACCTGGTCGGCGCTCACCCGGCGCGGCGTGCGCGTGATCGTCACCGAGGACGTCCCCGGAATGCGCCCGGACAGCGACCCGGAGTGCATCGCTCGATCGCAGGACCGTTACGACCCCTGCTCCGTCGACCGTGGCTCGGTCGTCCGGTCGAACCTCCTCACCGGGCTCGCCCAGCAGAATCCCCGGCTGGCCCGGTACGTGCCGCTGACGCGCTTCTTCTGCGACGCGAAAAGGTGCCACGGGCTGATCGGCGGGGTAATCGTCTACTACGACGCCCACCACATCACCACCACGTACTCCCATTCGCTCGCGCCGTACCTCGGCTCCGAGATCGCGGCAGCGCTGCCTCCCCTGAGACGCTGACCCGGGTGCGCCGTGTCCGGTCGCCCCGCATGCACGCGCAAACGCTGTGGCACGTCCTTCGTGACCACTGCGCCCGCGCCGACGGCCGAGCCGCGGCCGATCCTTACTCCGCGGTGACCGCTCGCTCCGCACCAGGCGATGTTGGCAGGCGCGCCAACGGGCTCGTCGGCTACCCGGCCGGCGGGGCGGCGCGGGCCCACGGTGCGGCCAGTGCTGCGCGCACGGATGTCCAGCGGTCCAGGGCCGCCCGCACGTCCGCCCGCTGCTCTTGGCGCAGCGCGGCGTCGTACGCGCGCTCCAGGACGTCGTCCAGCATGGTGTGCCGTCCGGTACGCACGGACTCCACGGCCGCCTCGACCATGGCCAGGCTGAGCAGGTTCTCGTGGATCTCCCCCATGGGCAGCTCGCCCGTGCGCAGGGCACGGACGAACACCTGCAGCGCGCCGTCGATGCCCGAGTAGCAGGTGCGGGTGATCTCGTGGAGTTCTGCCTCGCCCTCGAAGCGGGGCTCGTCGTCGCCGTTCCACAAGGCGGTTCCCTTCTGGGCACTGACCCGCCACGACCCGTTCCACGAGGTCTCGGCGCCCGGGCTGCACCAGCTCCCGTTGAACACGTAGCGGGTGCCGCCCTGCATCTCGAAGACGGCGGTCGCGGCCGCGTCACCGGCGTACCAGCTCCAGGGCGG
>DATFPQ010000132.1:0-4739 GCA_035264765.1 Actinomycetales bacterium
CCTGCTCGGCTCCGACCACCCGCTGGTGGCCGCCCTGGCCGGCGCCGGCTTCCATGCGACCCCCCGGGGCTTGCGGCTGCGGGCCTGAGCCAGCGGCGCCGGTCCTAGCCCAGGCAGGCCTCGCACGGGGCGGGCCTACGCACGGGGCGGGCCTACGCACGGGGCCGGGCCTCGCGCGGGCGGGCCTCGCGCGGGCGGGCCTCGCGCGGGCGGGCACCGCGCAGGGCGGGCCTCACACGTATGCCCTCGCGCAGGCAGGCGCCCAGCCTGCCTCGCAGCCCGGCGCGCGCCGCGCAGGTGGGCGCCCGGGGTACAACCGCACGTACAGGCCGCCGCAGCACAGGGCGCCGGCATGACAGAGGATGTCCGGGTGCCCGAGGGAGACGTGGTCTGGCGAACGGCCGACCGGCTGCACCGGGCGCTGTCCGGCCGGGTGCTGACCGGCTGCGACCTGCGCTGGCCCTCGCTGGCGACCGTGGACCTGTCCGGCCGCACCGTCCGGGAGGTGGTGGCCCGGGGCAAGCACGTGCTGCTGCGGGTCGACGGCGAGCCGCCACTGACGCTGCACAGCCACCTGCGGATGGAGGGCTCCTGGCACGTTCACCGAACCGGCCAGCGGTGGGGCTCGGCCCGCACCGCGCACGAGGTCCGGGCCGTGCTGGCCAACGCCGAGTGGACGGCGGTTGGGCACCGGCTCGGCATGCTCGACTTGGTGCCGACCGCGGACGAGGCGCAGCTGGTCGGGCACCTCGGTCCGGACGTACTCGGCCCGGACTGGGACGCGCAGGTCGTGCTGGCCACGCTGCGGAGCCTGCCGGACCGCGTGATCGGCGACGCGCTGCTGGACCAGCGCGTGTTGGCCGGGGTGGGGACCATGTTCATGGCCGAGGCGCTGTTCGTGCGGGGCGTATCCCCGTGGACGCCCGTGCGGGACGTCGCGGACCCGGAGGCGCTACTGGCCGTGGTGCACCGGCTTCTCGACGCCAACCGCGAGCGCGTCGACCAGATCACGACGGGCGACGCGCGCCCGGGCCGCGACAAGTGGGTGCACGGTCGGTCCGGGCGACCATGCCGACGGTGCGGAACCACGGTCCGGGTGGCGCCGATCGGCCGGGCACCGCACGACCGAAGCGCGTTCTACTGCCCGCACTGCCAGCCCGGACCGACGCCCACCGACGACCGAAGGCGGCAGCGGCCGTTGGGGTCGTCGAGGCGTCCGCGCCCCTGAGGCGCGACCGACCGATCGACGCATCGGACGAGAAGGGCCAACGAACGGGACGAGAAAAGAGCGTCGACCCTGACCAGGCAGGGCCGACTCGATGTCGTACGAGAAGGAACTGCTGCGAGCGAGCGCCTCAGGCCGCGTTGACCAGGCCGCGCGCGCGGCTGGTGGGGGTGACCGGAAGCGACGCGACGCCACGCTCGAGCCGCTCGGCGTCCGCTACGCGCTCGCTGACCTCGCTCAGCACGCGGGACATCGGCAGTTCCAGGGCGCCGCAGATGGACGCCAGCAGCTCGCTGGACGCCTCCTTCTGCCCCCGCTCGACCTCGCTGAGGTAGCCCAGCGACACCCGCGCCGCTGCCGACACCTCGCGCAGCGTCCGGCTCTGCTGCTGGCGCTGCTCGCGCAGCACGTCGCCGATCTCCTGACGGAGCAGCACCATGACGCCTCCCTGGTCCGACGCGGTGGACGGTTCGCTGGGCCCTCTCCAACGAGGACACTCACACGGTACCCCGTCGCACCCACGGCACACGGACCGGTCGGGCGGATCAGCTCAGTTGGCTCAACGCAAAGGGGGCCCTGACTCTTCCGCAGCGCCGCCCGCGCCCTTGGGCTCAGCCGCTTCGACCTCCCCGGACACAGCCGACACGACGGCGACGAGCCGGCTCAGGGCCGTGGCCGTGGTGGTCAGCCGGACGTCGGAACGCGTCCCTGCGCAGGAGACGTCGACCGCCCAGCTGCCGGCGGGCCCGGCCAGACCGAGCCACACCGTGCCCGGCGGCTGCCCGTCCTGGGGCTCCGGCCCCGCGACGCCGGTCGTCGCGACGCCGTAGTCCGCGCCCAGCCGGTCGCGAACGCCCTCGGCCATGCCACGCGCCACGTCCGGGTCCACCGCGCCGACCCGGGCCAGCAGCTCCGCGTCCACGCCCAGCAGCCGCTGCTTCAGGTCCGTGGCGTAAGCGACCACACCGCCGCGGTACACCTTCGACGACCCCGGCACCGACGTGAGGGCCGCACCGAGCAACCCGCCGGTGAGGGACTCGGCCGAGGCCACGGTGCGACCGGCGGCGCCTAGGACCTCAACGGCGGCGACGGCGGCGGCGCGCACCTGCTCGGGCCACGGGCCGGCGAAGGCATCAGCGAGGTGGGGCCCACCGTCCAGCGGCCCCGAAGATACCTCGGGCTCCGCGGAGTCCGACGGCGCGCCAGTGGACTCCGGCCACCCGATCGGCGCCCCAGCCGATCCAGGCCACCCGGCCGGCCATCCGGTCGGCCATCCGGTCGGCGACTCGCTCGACGACCCCGCCGGCGACGCAGTACCCGGCTCGACCGGCGCCGCAGCGCCGGACTCCGCCGATGGGACCGTGGGCGACTCGGCCGACGACCCCGCCGCGGTTGCCTCAGCCACGCCCGGCCCCGCGCCGGCGCGCGAGCGCCCGGGGGCTCGAGCGCCGCAGCCGAGCGGCGCGCGCGACGTAGTCCACGCCGGTGACCACCGTGACGACGACCGCCAACGCCATGATCGCCTCGGCAACGAGGTGCATGGCGCCGGACAGGGGCAGTACGTACAACCCGATCGCCAGGATCTGCAGCGACGTCTTCAGCTTCCCGCCGCGGCTGGCCGGCAGCACGCCGTGCCGGATCACCGCGAACCGCAGCGCTGTCACGCCGGCCTCGCGCGCCAGGACCACCAGGGTCACCCACCACGGCAGCTCGCCCAGCAGCGAGAGCCCGACGAGCGCGGTGCCGGTCAGGGCCTTGTCCGCGATCGGGTCGGCGATCTTGCCGAGGTCGGTCACCAGCCCGTGCCTGCGGGCCAGCTCGCCGTCGAACCGGTCGGTCAGCGAGGCGACGGCGAACGCGACGAAGGCGGCGACCCGCCAGCTGCTGACCTGTCCGTCCTCGTGCAGCAGCAGCGCGGCGAAGACCGGAACCAGTGCGATCCGCAGGGCGGTCAGCCCGTTGGCGACGTTCCAGGTGCTCGGCGGCCGGACCGCCGGGGCGACGGCCTTCGGGCCGCCGCCACCACCCGCGCCGCTGGTCACCGGACCGCGAGCCGGTCGGAGCCTACGAGGCCGCCAACCCCGCCGACGCCGCCGACCCCGCCGCCGGTCGCCTCAACGAGCTCCCCAAGGAGGTCCACGCCCTCGCTCGCCACGACCTCGGCCCGCACGATCTCACCCGGCACCAGCCGGCGGCCGCCCGCACCGGGGCGCAGGTCGACGCCCGGGATCCGGGTCGTGCCGTCGACGTCCGGGCCCTGGTGCAGCGCCCGGCCCTCCGCGACGACCTCGTTACCGTCCTGCCAGACCTCCTCGACCAGGACGTCGACCGCCTCGCCGACCCGTTCCTCGGCGCGCTGGGCGGTGAGCTGCTCGACCAGGTCGGTGACCCTCCCCAGCCGCTCGGCCACGACCTCGGCGGCCAGCTTGCCGTCGTAGGTCTCGGCCTCGGTGCCGTCCTCGTCGGAGTAGCCGAACACACCCACCACGTCGAGCCGGGCTGCGACCAGGAAGTCCTCGAGCTCCGCGACGTCCGCCTCGGTCTCGCCCGGGAAGCCGACGATGACGTTGGACCGGATGCCGGCCCGAGGCGCCCGGGCGCGGACCTGGCCGATCAGGTCGAGGAAGGCCTCGCTGCCACCGAACCGGCGCATCCGGCGCAGCAGCGGGGCGGAGGCGTGCTGGAAGGACAGGTCGAAGTAGGGCACGACGCCCGGCGTACCCGCCATCACGTCGAGTAGGCCCGGCCGCACCTCGGCCGGCTGCAGGTAGGACACGCGGACCCGCTCGACGCCGTCGACGGCCGCGAGCTCGGGCAGCATCGACTCCAGCAGCCGCAGGTCGCCGAGATCCTTGCCGTACGACGTCGAGTTCTCGCTCACCAGGAAGAGCTCGCGCACGCCCCGCTCGCCCAGCCAGCGCGCCTCCGCCAGCACGTCCGCGGGACGTCGGGACAGGTAGGCGCCGCGGAAGGCCGGGATGGCGCAGAACGCACAGCGGCGGTCGCAGCCGGAGGCGATCTTCAGCGGGGCCCAGGGCCGCCCGTCCAGCCGACGGCGCACCACGCGCGGTCCGGACGCCGGAGCGAGGCCACCCGGCAGATCCGGCAGGTCCGCCAGCTCGGGGCGGCTCTGGGACGTCGCGGCCGAGCCGTGGCCCGGGACCTGCCCGGCGGCCTCCTGACGACGGGCCGGGCTCAGCGGCAGCAGGGTGCGCCGGTCGCGGGGCGCGTGGGACGCCGGGCGCTCGCCGTGCAGCACCGCACCCAGGTGCGCGGACAGGTCGGCGTAGGAGTCGAAGCCCAGCACGGCGTCGGCCTCGGGCAGGCTGTCCGCCAGCTGCTCGCCGTAGCGCTCCGCGAGGCAACCCACGGCCACCACGGCGCGGGTGCGGCTCCCGTCGTCCTGCTTGAGGTCGGACGCCTCGAGCAGCGCGTCGACGCTGTCCTTCTTCGCCTGCTCGACGAACCCACAGGTGTTCACCACCGCGACGTCGGCCTCAGCGGCGTCGTCGAC
>DATFPQ010000133.1:0-16838 GCA_035264765.1 Actinomycetales bacterium
TCTGGGCCTGCTCGACCTGGTTGGTCCGGACCCCGACGTCCGTGAGGGCGTTCAGCACGGTGCCCATCCTGCCGTCAAGCGCCGTCAGGTCTAAAGCCAACGCGCTGGGGTTGCTCACCACATCTGCCGCCAGGGTGTCGAGGAACGCGAAGACCGAGCTTGCGCCGGAGCCGAACACAGCCGCGCCGTCGGATCCGACGGACACCTGGGTGCGGTCGTCGACCCGGCGGGTCACCGTTCCGGAGTCGCCGACGTACGCGTAGGTCGTGGGATCGAAGGCCCGCCCGCCGGCCGTGGTGCCGCCGAACACCGGCCGACCCAGGTACGTGGTGTTGGCCAGACCGGTCAGGCCGTCACGCAGGGTGGTGATCTCGGCCGCCATGGCCTGCCGCGCGTTCACGTCCAGGGTCCCGGTGTTGGCCGCTTGCACGGTGAGGTCGCGGACGCGCTGAAGGGCGCTGCCCACGGACTGCAGCGCGGTGTCCAGCGTGCCCAGCCAGGCCGCACCGTCCTGCGCGTTGGCCGCGTACTGCTCCTGGGCGCTGATCTGCGAGCGCAGGCTGAGCGAGGTGACCGTCCCGGTGGGGGAGTCCGACGGCCGGTTGAGCAGCTTGCCGCTGCTCATCTGCTCCTGCAGCTTGGCGGTGCGGTTCAGGCTGGCCTGGACGTTTGCGAGGCTGTTCAGAGACATCGAGTGTTGGGTGACCCGCATCGTCATCACCGTCCGACCGTGCCGACGCGGTTGACGAGGGTGTCCAGCATCTCGTCGACGGCGGTCAGCACCCGGGCCGCGCCCTCGTAGGCGCGCTGGTACATGAGCATGTTGGTCATCTCCTCGTCGATGCTGACGCCGGAGGCCGAGTCCCGGGCGGTCTCGGCCTGGGTGGCGATGGCCTTCTGTACCGTCGACCGGTCCTGGGCCTGACGGCTGCGGACGCCGGTGTCGGAGACGAGCCGGCCCCACGACGAGTCCGCGGTGCCGGTCGTCCGTAGCTGCGCGATGTCGTCGGCGACCGACCCGTCGAGCGTGGCCGTCCCGGTCTTGACGGCGGCGGCGACCCGGCGCGGGTCACTGATCGCCACGGCGATGTTCTTGGCCTCCGCGCCGGGGGTGGACGGCACCGTGAAGAACGCGCCGCCGGCCCGTCCGTCCAGGTCCTGAGCCGCGGAGTGCAGGGCGTTGACGTTCTGGATCAGCGAGGCCGCGACCGTGTCGTAGCCCCGCACCGCGCCGACGTAGACGGAGGTCAGCGCGTCCACCGACCCGGCGACCGAGCCACCAGGGCTGATCGCCGTGCTGCCGGTCGGCCAGGACAGCCGCAGCGGCTCCGACGCCAGGGTGTCGACCGTGTGGCCGCCCGCGACGGACAGATGCGATACCGAGATGCCCGTGACGATGGATGAGCCGCCCACCGTCACGTTGACCGTACCGTCGTCGTTCGCGAAGACCCGCGCGCCGGTGAGCTCCGAGAGCTGCAGCACGAGCTGGTCGCGCTGGTCGGCGAGCTCGTTGGCGGGGTTGCCGTTGACCTTGGAGATCCGAATTCGGTCGTTGAGGGCGGCGACGCCGTCCGCGGCCGTGTTCACATGCTGGACCAGCGTGTCCAGCCGGGTGCGCTCGTCGGTGAAGGCGCGCTCCACCGAGCCGCGCCCGTGCTGGAGGCTGGCGGCAAGCGTTGTGGCCTTGCTCAGCACGCCCTGGCGGGCGGCGATGTTGTCCGGCGCGGTCGCGACCGCCTGCCACGACGTCCAGAACGCGTCCAGCTGGGACGCCAGTCCCGTGTCCGAGGGCTCGCCGAGGATGGACTCGACCTGGCCCAGTGCGGAAGCCTGCGCGTCGGCGTACGCCGCGCTGGAGCGGGCGTCGCGCTGCCGGGCGTCGACGAAGGCGTCGTTCAGGCGCTGGACGGACGTGACCTGCACGCCCCAGCCGACCTGGTCGCGGCTGCCGAACTCGCCCGGCAGGCCGACCCGCTCGATCGCGGTGAGCTCGGCGCGCTGACGGGTGTAGCCGACGGTGTTCGCGTTGGCGATGTTCTGGCCGGTCACGTTGACCGCCGTGCGCTGCGCCATCAAGGCGTTCAGCGCGGTGCTGATCCCGGTGAAGGTACTGGTCACCATGGCCTCACAGTGCTCGATCGACGACGCGGGCCCGGGCCGGCTCGGCCTCGGTGCCCCTGGGGGAGTAGGTCTGGGCGGCGCTCGGGTCCATCCCACCGAGCACCTCGCGGCTGGCCCGCTGGGCGCTCGTGAGCAGCTCGCGGTTGGTCGTCGACAGTGCGGCGATCTCCTCGGCGAGGGTCAGGAAGGCGGCCCGGTGTGCGCGGAGCAGGTCGTCCCAGGGGGCGGAGGCGGCCTCGGCCAGGGCGGTCAGGCTCGGGGACGGCGGCAGGCCGAGCTCGGCGGCGAGCGCGTCGACCAGCACGGCCCGCTCCACCTCCGCCTGGCGGATCTGGGCGATCACCATCTCGACTTCGCGGGTGGCGTGCGCCAGCCAGCGCGTGCGGCCGCTGGTCAGCACCAGCTGCTCCTCCTCGAGCTTGAACAGCAACAGCTCGAGCAGCTCGCGCTCGCGCCACAGCACGGTCGATACGTCGGGCAGACCCATGTCCGCGGCCTCCTGAGGGTCCCGGTGTGCGCCACCCGTCCTGGACGGCTCGCCTGCTCATCGGCGGGCCGGCGGAGGACCTGAGGAGTCCCGGCCTGGCGCACACCGGCCGGTGCCGAACCTCGCCCCTACAGTCCCGCCGGGGCCGGACCGATGGACGGTCATGCCACATGAGACCGGGCGCCCCGCCGCGCCTCCGCGGACTGCATCGCGCCCGATCCCCACCGCTCTGGGCGACGCCAATCGCGAGCTGGTGCGCGAGCACCTGCCGATCGTCGGCTACCTCGTCTCCGAGCTGTTGCACCGCCTGCCCCCGCACGTCGAGCGCGACGACCTCGTCTCAGCCGGTCAGCTCGCCCTCGTTCACGCGGCCCGCAGCTACGACTCCGGTACCGGCGTGCCGTTCGGTCACTACGCCCGCACCCGCGTTCGGGGCGCGCTGCTCGACGAGCTGCGGTCCGCGGACTGGGCCAGCCGCGGCGCCCGCTCGCGTGCCAAGCGCCTGGCCGCGGCCGAGGACCGGCTGGCGGCCGAGCTGGGCCGCTGGCCCAGCGACCTCGAGCTGGCCCGCGAGCTGGGCGCAGACCTGGAGCAGATGACCGCCACCCGTAGCGACGCCCACCGCAGCGTCGTCCTGAGCCTGGACCAGCTGGTCGACGCGGGCGCGAACCCGGACGAGCAGGTGCAGGGCCACCACCCGGACCCGGCCCAGCTGGTGCTGCAGGCCGAGCGCCTGCGCTACCTCACCGCGGCGGTGGCCGCGCTGCCGGAGCGCCTGCGCGTCGTCGTCGAGGGCTCCTTCCTGCAGCAGCGGCCGCTTGCCGAGCTGGCCGAGGAGCTCGGCGTCACCGAGTCGCGCGTGTCCCAGCTGCGCACCGAGGCGCTGGCCCTGCTGCGCGACGGCGTGCTGACCCACCTCGACCCGGCGCAGGTTCCGGCCCCCATGCGACCGGAGGGCGTTGCCGCCCGCCGTCGTACCGCCTACTTCGCGCAGGTCGCGGCGTTCGCCGCGGCCGGTGCGCCGGCCGCTCCGGCACCCGCCGTGAGCCGGCCTCTCGCCGACATCACCCGGTCGGCGTAACGAAAAGCCTCAGGTCGGCCGCTCAGCGGCCGATGAGAGGGGTGTCGCCCACGGACGGGCGGCACTCGGACCCCATCACGGAGGAGAATCATCATGGGTCTTCGCATCAACCAGAACATCGCGGCGATGAACTCGTACCGGAACCTGTCGGTTTCGGACGGCCAGATGAACAAGTCGCTGGAGAAGCTGTCCAGCGGCTTCCGCATCAACCGGGCGGCCGACGACGCGGCCGGCCTGGCCATCTCCGAGGGCCTGCGCTCGCAGGTCGGTGGCCTGAAGGTCGCCGTCCGCAACGCGCAGGACGGCGTCAACGTCGTGCAGACGGCGGAGGGTGCCCTCACCGAGACGCACTCCATCCTGCAGCGCATGCGTGACCTCGCCGTGCAGGCGAGCAACGGTGGCGCCCAGGACGTCGACGCGCAGTCGGCGGCCGACACCGAGTTCCAGCAGCTGGCTCTGGAGCTCACCGACATCGCCACCAAGACCAAGTTCGGTGGCTCGGCCCTGCTCGACGGCACCTACGACAACAAGCTCCAGGTGGGCGCCAACGCCGGGGACCAGCTCGCGCTGACGATCAACAACGGGACCACCAGCAAGGGCTTCAGCGCGGCCGACCTGGGTGTGGACGCCCAGGCCCTCAAGGGCACCACGGTGGCCCTCGGCGTCACCGCGGCGCAGACCGCGCTCGGCAAGGTCGAGACCGCGATCAAGACCGTGTCGACCGCTCGGGCCACCCTGGGTGCCACCCAGAACCGCCTCGAGCACAAGATCACCAACCTCAACGTCACCGTCGAGAACCTGTCGGCGTCGGAGAGCGCCATCCGCGACACGGACATGGCGCAGGAGATGACCAAGTTCACCCGCGCGCAGATCCTGCAGCAGGCCGGCACGTCGATGCTCGCGCAGGCCAACTCCTCGCAGCAGTCGGTCCTGAAGCTCCTCGGCTGATCCGAGCCGTAGCGGCTAGCAGCACCCCGCAGTAGGCACAGCAGTGACCACAGCAGCGACCCTGCTGTAACCCCGCTCCACCCAGCACGGCAACCGGTCCCGGGGGCGGCGAACCCCGCCCCCGGGACCGCTGCCGTGTGCACCGTGAACGCTCGACCATCCGCACCGCTCGCGAGGGGAGGACCGCATGGCCACCGTCGACGGGCTCATCAGCGGCCTGGACACCACGACGATCGTCAGCCAGCTGATGAGCATCGAGAGGGCGCCGCAGACCCGGCTGAAGACCTCGCTCACCGCCCAGCAGGCCGACGTCACGGCGTACCAGGCGATCAACACCAAGATGGCCACGCTGCAGGCCGCGGCCGAGAAGGTGGCGCTCGCCACCACCTGGACCCAGGGCAAGGCGACGTCGAGCAGCACCGCGGTCACCGCCACCGCCGGCACCGGCGCCGTGTCGGGCAGCGTGACGTTCAGCGTCACCTCCCTCGCCGCGGCCGGTAGCCGGATCGGCACCCAGACCTACGACTCCCTGATCGGCACACCCTCGACCGCCGTGGCGCCGCTCACCATCACCGGCCCGAAGGGCGGCACCGGCCAGGCCTTCACCTCCAAGGACGGGTCGCTGTCCTCGCTGGTGAGCCAGATCAACGCCGCGTCCGACCTCGGCGTCCGTGCGGCCGCCGTGCAGACCTCCAGCGGCAGCTGGCAGCTGCAGCTGACCTCCACCGCCACCGGGAGCGCCAACGACTTCGCCGTCACCGGTGCCGCGTTCACGACGGTCACCAAGGCTTCGGACGCCACGCTGCACGTCGGTGACGCGAACGCCGGCTACGACATCACCTCCGCCTCCAACACCGTCGAGGGCGTGCTCCCCGGCGTCACCCTCAAGGCCACCGCGCTGGCCACGGATGTGCGCGTCGATGTCGAGCAGGACACCTCGTCGATCACATCGGCGGTGCAGGCGCTGGTCGACGCGGCGAACGGAGCCCTGAGCACCATCGCGGCGCAGACCAAGCTGGGCACGGTCTCGGCCGGCGGCACCTCCGCCGGCGCGGGCGCGCTCGCGGGGGACGCCGGCATGCGCGCCCTCGCCACCAAGGTCCTCAACGCCGTCACGTACGCCGTGGGCGGCGCGTCCGCAGCCTCCATCGGCATCCAGAGCACCCGCGACGGCAGCCTGAAGTTCGACGCCGCGAAGTTCGGCACCGCCCTCGCGGCGAAGCCGGACGCCACGAAGGCGCTGCTGGCTGGGTCCACCGCGGGCAGCGAGGGTGTCGCGGTGCGGCTGGCCGCGGTCGGCAAGACCGCGACGCAGAGCACGACCGGCACGCTGGCGGTGGCCATCGCCGGCCGCAACAGCACCATCGAGGACCTGAACGACCGCATCGCCGCCTGGGACGTCCGGCTCGCCGACCGGCAGAAGGGGCTCCAGGCCCAGTACTCCGCGCTCGAGGTCGCCCTCGGCAAGCTCAAGTCCCAGTCCACCTGGCTGGCCGGCCAGCTGGCCACCCTTCCCACCCGGAGCGACTCGTGACCTACGGCGGCTACGCCAACCCCAGCGCCAGCCCCTATGCCAAGGCCGCAGGCCGCTACGGCGACGACGCGGTGACCACGGCCAGCCCGGCCCGGCTGCTCGTCATGCTCTTCGACCGGCTGGTCCTGGACCTCGCGCGTGCCGAGCACGCGATCGGCGCGGGGGAGCGCAGCGCCTGGAACGCCAACCTCCAGCACGCCCAGGACATTCTCGCCGAGCTGCTGTCGAGCCTGGACCAGGACGCGTGGGACGGTGGGCCGGGCCTGGCCGGGCTCTACTCCTGGATGATCGCCGAGCTCACCCGCGCCAACGTCGGTGCGGACGCCGGCAAGGTGGCTGCGTGCCGTGACATGGCGCAGCAGCTGCGGGACGCCTGGGCCGAGGCCGCCACGTCGATGACGTCCACCACCCCCACCGGGGTCCTGACCGGCCTGGCCGGATGACCACCGGCTCGGCCGACCCCTCCGGGTGGTCGACCGCCTGGGCCTCTGCGCTGGACGCGGTCGAGCTTGACCTCCAGGAGGCGGAGCGGCTGCTGTCCCGGCTGCACGCCGAGGCCCTCGACCCCGTGGCCGCCCTCTCCGCCGCGCGAGGCGCGTGGGCGCCGCCGGTCGGCCTCGGACCGCTGCCAGAGTCGATGGAGGAGCGGGCCCGCACGGTCCTCGCCCGCCAGCTCGAGGTTGCCGAGCGGCTCGCCGCCGCCGCCGTCCAGTCCCGCCAGCAGCTGGCCTTCACCCGGCACGCCGACGTCACCCCGCCGGCCCGCCCCCTGTACGTCGACGCCGCCTGCTGAGCCACCCGGCCCCGTCGTCCGCGGGCACCCTGGACCAACCCACGCGGCTCTTTCCGGGCGGCGCTGGACGAAGCAGCCCTAGGCCCGCCCCCCAGCGCGGCGGGCGCGCCCGACCCCTTGGATGCGACGGTCGATGCGACGAATGCGCTGCGCGAACAGCCATCGCTTCGCATCCACCACCGCATCAACGACCCTCGCCGTGCTCCCACGCCGCCGAGCGCCCGACAAAAACCCGGCATCCGGCTCAAGTCGCCCGGCCCGGTGACGAAGAATTCTGTGGGCAGGGATCGCCCACCTCTCGGCCACGGATCGGCCACCTCGTCAGACCCGTCCTCGGGCCTTTCTCTTCGGTGGTGTCCCCTTGTTCGACGACGTCACGAGCCTCGCGCTCCGCAGTGCGGTGGCCGGCCTGGCCGTCCGCCAGCGGGCCATCTCGCAGAACATCGCCAACATCCAGACGCCCGGCTACGGCGCCCAGCGGGTCTCCTTCGAGGACGACCTGGCGCGAGCCGTGGACCAGGGGGAGTCCCCGGCGGTGACGGCGACCACGGCCACCTCGCTCGAGCCCACCCGCCTGGACGGCAACAACGTCAACCTCGACACCGAGACGATGTCGAGCGTCGACACCACGATGCGCTACCAGCTGGCCCTGCGGGCCGTCGACTCCGAGTTCAGCGTGCTGCGCGCGGCGATGAGGACCTCATGACGATCTTCCAGTCGATCGGCGTCGCGCAGAGCGGCGTCGCCGTGTACCGCAAGTGGATGGACGCGATCAGCGACAACATCGCGAACATCCACACGGTGCGCGGCACCAACGAGAGCGCCTATCAGGCCGCGTACGTCCTGGCCGCCCCGATGGAGGGTGGCGGCGCGCAGGTGACCGGCACCGCGCTCGGCAGCGCCGAGGGCCGCATGGTCTACGAGCCCAGCCACCCGCTGGCGGACGCGCAGGGCTACGTGCGCTACCCCGACATCGACCTCGGCGACCAGATGGGCCAGCTCATCATGGCCCAGCGCGGCTACCAGGCGAACCTCAGCATGGCCGACCGCGCCCGTGAGGCCTACCAGTCGGCGCTGCAGCTGGGACGTGGCTGATGACCGCCATCCCCGCGCTGAGCGCGATCTCCCTGCCCACGCCGGTCGACACCTCGCTGTCCCCGGTGGCCGGCTCGGCCGGCGGCGCCGACGGCACCGCCGGCGCGAGCTTCTCGACGTTGCTGAGCCGCGGCCTGGACCACCTGCAGCAGACCCAGGCCACCTCTGACGAGCTCGCCACCCAGGCCGCCACCGGTCAGCTGTCCGACCCGGCCCAGTACATGATCGCCAGCACCGAGGCGCAGGTCACCACCGAGCTGACCGTCGCACTGCGAAACAAGGCGGTCGACGCGTTCAACGAGATCATGAGGATGCAGGCCTGATGCCCCCGCAGCTCACGGCACTCGTGCAGCGGCTCGGCCGCACCCTCGGCGGCTTCACGACCGGCCAGAAGGTCATCGCGGCCCTTGCCCTCGTCGGCGTCCTCATCGGTGGTGCCGCCTTCACCCGCTGGGTCGGCCAGCCGACGTACGCGCCGCTGTTCAGCAACCTCGCGGGCAGCGACGCCAGTGCGATCGTCGACCAGCTCAACAGCGACGGCGTGAAGTACGAGCTCCAGGACGGCGGCCAGACCATCCTCGTGCCCAAGGACGTCGTGTACGCCGAGCGAGTCAAGCTGTCCGGCCAGGGCCTGCCGGCCGCCGAGTCCAGCGGCTACTCGCTGCTCGACCAGCAGGGCGTCACCGCCTCGCAGTTCCAGCAGCAGGTCACCTACCAGCGCGCCCTCGAGGGCGAGCTCGCCAAGACGGTCCAGGCGATCAACGGCGTGCAGAGCGCGGTGGTGCACCTGGCGATCCCGCAGAAGGACGTCTTCCTGGACCAGCAGAAGCAGGCCACGGCCTCGGTCCTCGTCTCCACCCGCCCCGGGGCAACGGTCTCGTCGGACCAGGTGCAGAGCATCGTCCACCTGGTCGCCTCGAGCATCGAGGGGATGGACCCGGCGCAGGTCACCGTGGTCGACGGCAAGGGCCAGCTGCTCTCGTCCCCGACCGAGGGCGGTGCCGGCGCGGGCAGCGGCTCGCGTGAGGAGATGAGGGCGGACTACGAGGCCCGCCAGGTGAAGAACCTGCAGGGCATGCTCGACCGCGTGCTCGGCCCGGGCCGTGCGGTGGCCCAGGTGACGGCGCAGCTGAACTTCGACGCGATCGAGTCGACGAACGAGAAGCTGACCTCGAACCCGAACACCGCGCCCGTCGCGGAGACGACCACGACGGAGTCGTACAAGGGTGCGGGCGGCGGCGTAGGCGGCGTCCTCGGCACCGACAACCTCGCCGTCCCCAGCAACAGCTCCGGCAACGGCAGCTACGACAAGAAGGCGACGACCAAGAACAACTCGGTCTCCAAGGAGACGACCAAGACCAAGGCGGCGCCCGGCGCGGTCTCCCGGCAGTCCGTGTCGGTTGTCGTCGACGCCAAGACGCCGGGGCTGCAGATCGGCCAGATCCAGCAGATGGTCACCACGGCGGCCGGGGTCGACGCCAAGCGCGGCGACACCATCTCGGTCACAAGCCTACCATTCGACAACAGTTCTGCGGCTGCGGCTGCCGCCGAGCTGAAGAAGGCGGACGAGGCGCAGCAGAAGCAGCAGCTGATGGGCTACCTCAAGCAGGGGGCCATCGCCCTGGCGCTCCTGCTCGCCCTGCTCGTGTTCTGGCTGAAGCGGCGCAAGAAGAAGAAGGCGGACGCCGGCATGCCGCTGCATCTGCTGGAGCTGGACGTCGTCGACCCGCCGACCGCGCTTTCCACGGTGACGCCGGACGCGCTGTCGACGGCCGCTCCACTGCAGGCGCTGCCGCCGGCCCTCGAGGTTCCGGACGGTCCCAGCGCCGCGGCCCGGCGGCGTGAGGAAGTGGCTGCACTCGTGGAGCGGCAGCCCGAAGAGGTGGCCGAGCTGCTCCGCGGCTGGCTCGCGGACCGGAGGAGCTGACCATGACCGTTGCCATCCCCGCCGGCGTGCCCACGGTGCCCGCACCATCAGCACCCGAGCCCGGCCCCGCCGCGATGCTGACGGGCGCCCAGAAGGCCGCCGTCCTGGTCATGCAGCTCGGTCGCGAGCGCTGTGCGCCGATCCTGGCCCAGCTGCGCGAGGCAGAGGTCGAGGAGCTCGCCGCTGAGATCATCCGGCTGCGCAGCGTCGAGGCCGAGGTGGTCGAGGACGTCCTGACCGAGTTCGCGGCGCTGCTGTCCAGCGGCCGCACCGGCACCGGCGGCGGGCTCGACGTCGCGCACGACCTGCTCGCCGCCTCCCTCGGCGCCGAGCGGGCGAGCGAGGTGCTGCACCGCCTGGCCGACGCGCAGTCGGTGCAGCCGTTCGCCTTCCTCGCCGAGGCGGAGCCGCGCTCGCTGGTCTCCATCTTGGCCGGCGAGCACCCCCAGGTGGTCGCGATGGTGCTCGCGCACCTGCCGATGGAGCAGTCGTCGGTGGTGCTGTCCGGGCTCTCTCCGGAGGTCCAGGCGGACGTCGCGCACCGCATCGGCACGATGGAGCGTTCCAACCCGGAGATGGTCCGGACCGTTGCGGACGTCCTGGAGCGCAAGACCAGCTCGCTGCTGCAGCCGGGCCGCACGGCGGTCGTCGGCGGCGTCCAGCCCCTGGTCGACCTCATCAACCGCGCCGACCCCGGCACCGAGCGGGTCATCCTGGAGAGCCTGGAGGCCCGCAACCCCGAGCTCGCCGAGGCGGTCCGCGCGAGGCTGTTCGTCTTCGAGGACATCACCGGCCTCGAGGACCGCGCGGTGCAGCTGGTGCTGCGCCAGGTCGAGGCCTCCGACCTCGCCCTCGCCCTCAAGGGCGTCGGCGGGATCGTCCGGGACAAGGTCCTGGGCAACGTGTCCGACCGCGCTCGCGAGAACCTGCTCGAGGAGATCGAGCTGCTCGGCCCGACGCGGGTGTCGGCCATCGAGGAGGCCCGCGCCAAGGTGGTCCAGATCATCCGGGCGCTCGAGGAGTCCGGCCAGATCGTGCTGCGTCGCGGGGGTGACGATGAGCTCGTCGACTGACCACGTCGGGAGCCGCCGGTTCGCACCGCTCGGTCAGCTGTCCCGGCCGTCGGTGGCCGACGAGCGGGCGGCCGCGCTCGCCGCCGGGTACGCCGAGGGCTGGGCGCTGGGGCAGCAGCAGGCGCTCGCCGCGGCGGAGGCCGAGGCCGAGCGTCGAGCCGAGCAGCAGGCCGCGATGGACGCCGCCGCCCGGATGCGCTGCGACAGTGCGGTCGCCGCCCTGGCGCAGGCCGCCACCCAGCTGCACCATCGGGAGCTGCCCGTGCTGGACGAGGTGGGCGAGACCGTGCTGGAGGCTGCACTCGCGCTGGCCGCCGCCGTGCTCGACCGCGAGCTGCAGGGCCTGGACGACACGGCGCTGCTCGCGCTGCGTCGCAGCGTGGCTCCGTTGCCTGGCACCGGGCCGGCGAGGGTTCGGCTGAGCCCGGCGGACCACGCCGAGCTGACCCAGCGGCTGCCCCAGCCGTCCTGGGAGGGCCGCGAGCTGGACCTGGCGCCGGACCCGTCGTTGCGCCCCGGTGAGGCTGTGGCGGAGTCCGATGGCGCCGTCGTCGACGGGTCCATCGCGTCCGCCCTCGACCGGGCCCGTGCCACCCTCGCGGGCCCCCGCGCGGCCGTCGTCGAGGTCGCCGGATGAGCGCCCTGGCGACGAGTGTGCCGACCGTGGCCGAGCGGCTCGGTGCCGCGCTGCACGCCGCGCGGCCCACGAGCACCGGGCGGATCTCGGCCGTCGTTGGACTGGTCGTCGACGTCGTCGGCGTCGACGCCGCAGTCGGCGACCTGCTGCTCCTCGCCACAACCACGGGCCTGGACGGCGTGCCGGCCGAGGTCGTCGGCGTCGACCGCGGCCGGGTCCGCTGCATGCCGCTCGGCCCCGTGGCCGGCCTGCGTGCCGGCGACCGCGTGGTCGGTAGCGGCGACGGTCTGCGGGTGCGCGTCGGCAGCGACCTGCTCGGACGTGTGCTCGACGGACTGGGCGTGCCCATGGACGGTGGACAACCCTTGCGCGGTGTCCGCACTAGTGTTGAGGGCGTCCCGCCGAACGCGCTTGCGCGGCAACGGGTGGAGGCACCGCTGACCCTGGGCGTCCGCGCTCTCGACACGCTGGTGCCCGCCGGGCGCGGTCAGCGCTTCGGAATCTTCGCCGGCTCCGGCGTCGGCAAGTCGAGCCTGCTGTCGATGATCGCGCGTGGCACAAGCGCTTCGGTCAGTGTCCTCGCCCTGGTGGGGGAGCGCGGCCGGGAGGTCCGGGAGTTCCTCGAGAACGACCTCGGGGAGGTCGGCCTGGCCCGGTCCGTCGTCGTGGTCGCGACGTCGGACGCGCCGCCCGTGGTCCGGCTGCGGGCCGCGTTCGTCGCAACCCGGATCGCGGAGTGGTTCCGCGACCAGGGCCAGGACGTGCTGCTCATGATGGACAGCCTGACGCGCGTCGCGATGGCCCAGCGCGAGATCGGGCTCTCCGGCGGCGAGCCGCCCGCGACCCGCGGTTACCCGCCGTCGACGTTCGCGCTGCTTCCGCGACTGCTGGAGCGAGCAGGACCCGGCGAGCACGGGACGATCACCGGCATCTACACGGTGCTGGTCGACGGCGACGACCACAACGAGCCGATCGCCGACGCGGCCCGCTCGATCCTGGACGGCCACGTCACCCTGGACCGTCGGCTGGCGACGTCCGGTCACTTCCCCTCGATCGACGTCCTGGAGTCCGTGTCGCGCGTCGTCGGCTTCGTCACCACGCCGGAGCAGCGCCGGCAGGCCAACCTGCTCCGGCGGGTGCTCGCGGCGCACCGGGACACCAAGGACCTGATCGAGGTCGGCGCGTACGTCGCCGGCAGCAACCCGGACGTCGACGCCGCCGTTGCGCTGTGGCCGGCCATCACCGCCTTCCTGCGCCAGCCCGTGGACGAGATCGTCGACGCCCGGGCCGCCTGGGAGCAGCTCGCGGCGCTCACCGGCGCCTTGGTGCAGGTGGGCGCCAGGTGACTCCTCCAGGACGCAGCTGGATGCGCTCGCCAGCCAGCGGGATCGCTCGGTGAGCACCTTCCGACTGGCCGCGCTGCTCCGGCTGCGCTCGATGCAGGAGGACGACGCACTCGTCGGCCTCGGCCGGGCCCAGCAGGCCCTGGCATCGGCCGGTCTGGCGACGACGGCGGCGTGCGAGGCCGTGCGCGTCGCAGGCCCGGCGCCGGACGGGTCGGCCGCGGTGTTCCTCGCCGGGGCCGCTGCGCGTGCGGCCCTCGCCGTCGCCGTCAGCGACAGCGTCGCGCTGGAGCAGGCGGCCGCGCGGGACGTGTACGCGGCGCGGGGCACCTGGCAGGACGCCCGCAGCCGCTCAAGGGCGGTGGGGCGACTTGCCGACAAGCACGAGGAGCAGCGGCGGGTCGACCTGGCCCGCCGGGAGCAGGCCGACGCCGACGAGCTCGCGTCGACCCGCTGGAAGGGGACGGAGGACACGCATGAGTGACATGGCCGCGACGATGGCTCGGGTCAGCGAGATCGCCGGGACCCTCCGGTCCATGCGAGAGACCGGCACGGTGCGCACGGCCTCCGCCAGCAGCGGCTCGGCGGCCACCTCTTCGACCACCTCCTCGGCGAGCTCGTCCACGACCTCTTCGACGCCGTCCGCGGCCACCTCGTCGGCGGCCTTCGCGAGCGCCCTGGCGGGCGCCACGGCCGGCGTGAACGGGGCGACGCCGGCCGCCACGCGCACTCGCGCCGCGGTGGGGTCCTCCGGCGGGGTCGACGGCGACGCGGTCGTCGCGGACGCGAAGCGCTACCTCGGCATCCGCTACACGTGGGGCGGCACCGACCCGGCGACCGGCCTGGACTGCTCCGGACTCACCCAGCGCGTCTTCGCCGACCTCGGGGTGAAGATCCCGCGGACCGTGGCGCAGCAGCAGCACGCCGGCACGGCGGTGCCGTCGATGGGCCAGGCCCGTCCGGGCGACCTCCTCGTCTTGGGGACCCACCACATCGGGATCTACGTCGGCGACGGCAAGATGCTGCACGCGCCGCACCGCGGGGACGTCGTGAAGATCGCCAAGGTCTACGACACCCCGACCAAGATCCGGCGCGTGGTGGACGGCTCCGCGGACACGCCGTCCGCGTCGAGCGCCACCTACGTGCGCCCTACGGCGTTGCGCGGCAGCGGGTCCACGGCGTACGACGACCTGTTCGCAGCCGCTACCCGCAAGTACGACCTGCCCGCCGGGCTGCTCAAGGCCGTGGCCCGCGCGGAGTCGAACTTCAACCCCCGCGCCCACAGCCCCGCGGGCGCAATCGGCCTGATGCAGATCATGCCCGGGACTGCCCGCGAGCTCGGCGTCGACCCGCGCGACCCGGCGGAGGCCGTCGACGGCGCCGCCCGGCTGCTGCGCTCGAACCTTCGCCAGTTCGACGGCTCGGTGCGTCTCGCGGTCGCCGCCTACAACGCCGGACCGGGTGCGGTGCGCCGCTATGACGGCGTGCCGCCGTACGCCGAGACCCGCACGTACGTCCAGCGAGTGCTGGCCGGCATCGAGAGGTACGCCGCATGACCCGTATCGCCGGACTGCCCGTGACCCCCGCGCGCCCCGTGAGCCGCGCCGCCACGGCGTCCTCATTGGGGGAAGACTTCGCCGCCTCGCTGCGCACCGCGCGGCAGGGCGTGCTGGGGGAGCGGCTCGAGGACGGCACGCGAGGCGCCGTACCTGGCACCTCCCGCGACACCGCGTCCGGCGAGTCGGCCGACGCCAGGGCGGCCGACGCCACCGCGCGCGGAGCGGACCCCGAGGCGGTCGCCACGGCCGGTGTCGGGGACCCGACGGCTGGCCTAACGAGCGGCTCGACGGCTTTGCTCTCGCAGCCGCCGACGCCAGTCGATGCGCTGCCGCCCGCAACCGTTGCGGTGTCCGTCGCGCAGGAGGCGCTGGGTCAGCAGTCGGTCGGTCAGCAGTCGCTCGGTCGGCACGTGTTCGGTCAGCAGGCCCTCCGTCAACAGGCACACGCCGTGGAGGCCGCCCCAGCCGTCGACACGGCCGGTGCGCCGGCAGCTGCGGTCGCAGTCGTCGGCGCTGCAAAAGCGACCGTAGGGCCGGTGCCCGGGGCTCCGGTGTCCGTACTGCAGACCTCCCCGGCAGCCGCCTGGGAGCCGGGTGCCGGCTCGGCCGCTGCAGACACTGCCGCAGGAACGACCGTGAGCCCGGTTCCGGGAGCGCGGATGCCCGCCGAGCAGGCCTCGGCGTCAGCCGCGGCGACGACGCCCGCAGCCGCACAATCACACGCCGATGGCGCCGCGGCAGGTGGCCGCGGCGTTGTGGGCCCGGTGGCCGACGGAGCCGTTGCACAGCTGCCCGGACCGCAGTCCTCACCGCGGCCCGGCGCCGAGCCGGCCGACCCCCTGGTGCAGCAGGTGCACCAGGCACAGCAGGTGCTGCAGGCGGCACTTCGGTCCGCGGCGCAGCTGCCGGGTCCATTCCAGGCTCCCGCTGCAGGCACAGCGGCGACCGCTGGTTCCACGGCCGGTGCCGCCGCGACGTCCGGCTCGACGACCACCACCGGCCCCACCGCGACCATCGGCGGCACGGCGTCCGACTGGACCACGACAATGGACGCCACCGCGACCACCGCCGCAGCAGCAGTAGCCGCCGAGGCCACGACCATCCCGGACTCCGCCCGTACGGCGGAGCAGACCACGGCGAGCGCGCCGGCGAACACCTCCGCGGACCTTTCCACGGACCTGGCCACGGACCTCGCCGCGAGCGCAACAGCGACGACCCCTGCGACCACCGATGCCACCACCGCCGTGGAACCGGTCGTGAGTACGGCCTCAGGTACCGCGTCGCAGCTGCCGATGGTCGTGCAGACGGCGATCACGACCGTGAGCGCTCCGGGGCAGGCTCCGCCGGCTTCGGGCTCGACCGGCGTGCCGGCGCCGGCCGCCACTGCCATGGCCCAGCTCGTGGGTCAGCAGCTCGGCGGTCCGGTGGCCGCGCTGGCGCGCGCAGGCAACGGCGTGCACCAGATCACCGTGCACCTGCGCCCGGCCGAGCTGGGCGCGGTGCAGGTCGTCGCCAGCTTCGGCGACGCCGGCACCACGGTGCAGCTGCGGGCTGGCACGGACGCCACCCGCGAGGTGCTGAGGGCGGCTCTGGCCGACCTCGGCACCGACCTCGCCGCGGCGGGGGTGCAGGGCGCCTCGGTAGAGGTGTCCGACCAGCCCCCGTCGCACCACCCAGGGACGGGACACCCCGGGAACCAGACGGGACGCCGCACGCCGGCGCCGGTCGAGCTCCCGGGCGGCACGGGCCGGAGCCGCGACGCGGATCCGACCCCGCCGGCAGCCGGGAGAGCAGGCCCCGCACGGGGGCGTGCCCTCGACATCCACGTGTGACACCCGACCCAGGAGCCTCGATGACCGTCAGCGGCGTCTCCGGCGCGGACAGCGCCCTCGCGCAGTACATGGCGCGGTCCAAGACCCCCGAGAACAACACTCAGCTCGACTCGGACGCCTTCCTCAAACTGCTCGTCGCCCAGCTGAAGTACCAGGACCCGAGCAAGCCCACCGACAGCAACGAGATGATGGCGCAGAGCGCGCAGTTCACCATGGTTCAGCGCCTGGAGGACATGGCGAAGGCCACCACCTCCACCCTCGGCATCGAGCAGGGCATGGCCGCCAGCAGCCTGGTGGGCAAGTCGATCAGCTGGCTCGACACCGACGGCAGCACCCGCACCGGCACCGTCAGCAGCGCCTCCTTCGGGGGCGCCACCGCCTCCGAGCCGGTCCTGAAGGTCGCCACCG
>DATFPQ010000134.1:0-7324 GCA_035264765.1 Actinomycetales bacterium
CGGATAACCGCGACCTGTTGCCGGCGTCGCCAAGCCCGTTCCCTGGAGGTGTACGCAGCCGCCAGACGGCGGCGCCTCAACTCGGAGACCCAAGTTGCCAACGCCGTCCACCGCCCAGATCGGGACCCCGGCACCTCAAGCCGGACCGCGGTCACGGACGCCCGGGGCCACCGCCACGCTCGTCGCCTGCTCCCTGGGCATGTTCGTCATCACCTTGGACGCGGTGGTCGTCAATGTGGCCCTGCCCGCCATCCGCACTGACCTCGGTGCCGGCATGACGGGCCTGCAGTGGGTCGTGGACGGGTACACGCTGCCGTTCGCTGCGCTGCTGCTGCCCTTCGGCGCGCTGGCTGACCGCGTGGGTGCGCGCACCGCGTTCGGGAGCGGGACGATCGTCTTGGCCATCGCGTCCGCCGCGTGCGCACTCGTGCCGTCCCTACCCGCCCTCGTCACCGCCAGGGTCGTCCAGGGCGCCGCAGCAGCGGTGGTGATGCCGGCCTCGATGGCACTGCTCGGCCAGGTTTCCCCCGACCCAGTCGCTCGCGCCAAAGCCGTCGGCGCCTGGGCCATGGGCGGGGCCGTCGCCTCCACCTCCGGACCGGTTCTGGGTGGGCTGTTGACCTTGGCCAGCTGGCGTCTTCTTTTCCTGGTGAACGTGCCCGTCGGCGCGCTGATCCTCGTGATGCTGCGCCGCACGCCGGCCTCGCCGACCCGGCAGTCCCGATATGACTGGGTCGGTCAGGCGGGCGCCGTGGTCGCGATGGGCGGCGTGACGTTCGGTGCCATCGAGGCCGGCTCTGTCGGGCTGACCTCGCCCACCGTGGTGGGAGCCCTCGTTGTGGCCCTCGCCGCCACAGCCGCGTTCGTGATCTCGCAGGCCAAGGGACGGCACCCGATGGTGCCGCCCGCGCTCGTAGCGCCGCCAGCGGTGCGTGCGGTCACGCTGACCGGGTTCACGTTCATGGTCTGCTACTACGGGCTGCCGTTCGTAATGAGCCTGTTCCTGCAGCAGCAACGTGGTCTGAGCGCCCTGCAGACCGGCGCGGTGTTCCTGCCGATGATGCTCGCCGGCGCCGCACTCACCCCGCTCAGCGCCCGCCTCGTGGCGCGGCTGGGGACGACGCGGGTTGTCGCCTCCGGGCTCCTGCTGATGGCCGCCGGTTTGGTCACCCTCGCCTTCCTGCCCGCCACGACACCTGTCGCGGGGCTGGCCGCGGTCATGGTGCTCGTCGGCCTGGGCGGCCCGACCGTGAGCCCACCCCTCACCGCTGCGCTGCTGCACGCGACCCCTTCCCACTTGGCCGGTACCGCCAGCGGGGTCCTGAACACGAGCCGTCAGCTCGGCGGCGCCCTGGCCGTGGCCGTGTTCGGGACTCTCCTGACCAAGCCCGACACGTTCACGACCGGGATGCGCACCGCCCTCCTCGTCGCCGCTGGCATCTCGGTCATCACCATCGCCGCCACCCCGTACTTGCGCCCGGCCAGAGTCGCCGACGACGTCGCGCGGTCTCGGTCCGCCTCGGCCTCCGCCGCGGCGCTGCGCGTCGACCCCGCCTGAAGGAGACAGGCCTTGCCCACCCTGGCCCGCGAACTGCTCGACCGCCTCGAGGCCGCGCCGCCGCCACGACCCTGCGCCTCGACGTGCCCCGACCACCATCACCATCGAAAGCCCGACAACGAGGAGAACCGACATGGAGCTCAAGGCCCCAGCTGCCACAGCCAAGGCGCCCGCCGCGGCGTTCACCGGTGACGTGTACGTCACTCCCATCGTCCAAGCGCGTGAGGAGTCCAAGCTCATCGCCGTCCTAGTCCGCTTCACCCCCGGCGCACGCACGAACTGGCACTCGCACGCCAACGGTCAGACCCTGCACGTCACCGAAGGCGTTGGCGTGGTCGCGAGCCGCGACGGCACCGTCATCCGGATGCGCGCCGGCGACACCGTGTGGACCCCACCGGGCGAGGAGCACTGGCACGGCGGAACCGCTGACAACATGATGTGCCACATCGCCATGCTCGAAGGCACAGCCGACGGCGACGGCACCACGTGGCTCGAGGCCGTCGCCGATGAGCAGTACTCCGCCGCCCAAAGTGCTTGAGGCGTCAGGATTCGGGGAGCAGTCGCCCCGCCTTGTCCAGCATCTTTCTGTTGGTGGCGGGCGGGCGCGTGCTGCTCGAGGGCCTGCCCCGCTGGCAGCTGTGGGCATGGGCCGGAGCGCTGGGGTTGGTGAACGTCCTTACCGAGTCGACGGTGACTACCCTCAATACGCCCGATCCCGTCGATGGCGCTGCCGGCCTGCTGGGCCTCGCGATCACGCTGCTGGCGCTGGTAGTCATCGGTCGGATCGGTCGGCGTCGATCAGCAGTCCGCGACTCCCGGCCGCCGGCCGGTTCCCCGCTAGGGTCACCGTGATGGGGTCACTTTCGCTCAGGCAACCATCTGTGTGGCTGGTCGGACCTCGGATGAGGTGACGCCGGACAAACGAGCTCGCCCGAAAATCATCACGAACGGGGGACCGGCACTCGTTCATCGACGCCGATGGTGTGCGGGGATACGCACACCTCCGGTGTTGGCCTTCCGGCGACCCTAAGCACGGGAACCGTATGCCGGTTGCGTAGCCCTTCCTCAATCGTGACGACATCGAACGCCGCACCTCCGAGGCGGCGGGTCGGCGGGTCGGCTTGGACGAGCTCGTCAGGCGCGCGCTGCCGGTGACGGAACCGCCGGTTGCGTTCCTCGACGCCGCGGCCCGAGCCCTCGGCCACCGGTCCCGTGCCGTCTCCGCCGACCGGCCAGGTCTCGTCCACCTCTCCCGACTCAAGAGAAGAGGCGCGGAGCTGCTTGGGGATACCCGCTGGTTCGGTTGATGCTTTGGACGTTCGACCGCCGCGCCGGCCGGACGGGTCAGCCCACCGTGCCGAAGTGCCGCCGGTGGTCGCCGGGGGTGGTGCCGAGGCGGCGGCGGAAGATCCGGTTCATCGTCTCCGGCGTGCCGAAGCCGCAGGCCCGCGCGACCTGGCCGACCGAGCGGTCCGTCGTCTCCAGCAGCCGGCAGGCGGCCTCCAACCGAACGGCCTCCACGTGGTCGGCCGGGGTGCGCCCGACCTCGGAGGTGAACACCCGCCGGAACTGCCGCTCGGACAGGCTGGCGCGGCGGGCCAGGGCGGGCACCGACAGGTCATGGTCGAGGTGGTCGGGAAGCCAGGCGAGCAGGTCGCGCAGCGGTTCGGTGTCGGCCGACTGGGCGGCCAGGACCGCGGAGAACTGCGCCTGCCCACCGGATCTGCGCAGGTAGACGACGAGCTGACGGGCGACGGCCGCGGCCGCCGGCCGGCCGTGGTCGTCGGCGACCAGCGCCAGCGCCAGGTCGATGCCCGCGGTCACCCCCGCCGACGTCCACAGCCGCCCGTCCCGCACATAGATGGCATCCGGGTCGACCGCCACCCGCGGGTAGCCGGCCGCGAGCAGGTCGCACTCGGCCCAGTGCGTGGTCGCCCGGTGCCCGTCGAGCAGTCCGGCCGCCGCCAGCACGAACGCCCCCGAGCACACCGACGTGACCCTCCGCGCCGTGGCGGCGAGTCGCCGCACGTGGTGCAGCAGGTCGGCGTCCGCGCACGCCACATCCATGTCCCGCCCGCCGGCGACCACCAGGGTGTCGACCGGGCCGGTGACCGTGGCCAGCGAGGTGGTGGCGAGCTCCAGCCCGCAGCTGGCCAGGACCGGCCCGCCACAGGCGCTGGCCACCTCGGTGCGGTAGGTGACGCCGGGCAGGAGGCGGGAGGCGCTGGAGAACACCTCCAACGGTCCCGTGACGTCGAGGACCTGGGCGGACGCGAACGTGACCATGACGACCCGGCGCTCGGGCACGCGCTCGGGCCCGCGCTCAGGCCCGCGCTCAGGCCCGCGCTCGGGCACTCGCTCGGTACCACGGGCGGTACCGCCCTCAGGCAGGCGCTCGATGCGAAGGGTGTCCACGGGACCACCGTAGGCCTGGACGTGGCCGGAATCGTCAAGACCGTGTCCTGGCGCCGCCGACGCCCTCGGGCGCACGCTCGAAGGGTGACCAGGACCCTCGCCCGACCCGCCGGAACTCCGGCCGAGCACGACAACGGATCAGCCGTCCCCGGCGGCGAGGTTGCCGCGGCGGACGGCGGCCCCATCGCCCGGGTCGTCGCCGCCTCGCTCGCGACCGGTGTGTTCGGCGCGGCGGCGCTGACCCTCGGGGTGTTCGGTGGCGCGCCCGAGCACGTCATCACCGGTTCGGCGCTGTTGGCCTTCGCGGTGGGTTGGGCGCTGCTCGCGGTGCTGTCCTCCCGGCTCACGTCGCGGCCGCAGCGCTGGGCCCGGGTGCCCGCCGCCGCGCTGGCCGTCGTCGGCACCGGGTTGGTGGTGCTCGCGCCCGGCGACGACGCGCTGACCGCGGCCGGTTGGGTCTGGCCGCCGCTGCTCCTCGTCCTTGCCGGCTGGATCGCGGTCCGGGCGCGGCAGACGCTGCCGGGCCGGGCGCGGAGCTGGCTGCTCTACCCGGTGCTGGGCGCGATGGCGGTGGGGGCGGTCGGCGGCGGCTACCAGACCGTCCGGGTAACCCTCGACCACAGCGCCCTCCCCGCGCCCGGACGCACGTACGTCGTCGACGGGCACCCGCTGCACCTGCGGTGCACCGGCTCGGGCGGCCCGACGGTCGTGCTGGAGGGCGGCCTCGGTGAGACCTCCCTGGCGTGGAGCTGGGTAACCCCGGCGGTCAGCGACACCAACCGGGTCTGCGTCTACGACCGGGCCGGGCAGGGCTGGAGCGGCGACCCGGCGGCCCCGCAGGACGCCAATGACGTGGCCGACGACCTGCACGCCCTCCTCGTCCAGGCCGGCGAGCGCGGTCCCTACGTGCTCGTCGGGCACTCGATCGGAGGCACGTACGCCCTCGCCCACGCGGCCCGCTACCCGGCCGACGTCGCCGGCATGGTGCTCGTGGACTCCGCGAGCCCAGACCAGTTCACCGTCCTGCCCGCCTACGCCGGCTTCTACGCCGCGTGGCGCCGGGTGTCCGCGCTACAGCCCACCCTGGCCCGGCTCGGCGTCGCGCGGCTGGTGGGCTCGTTGCTCGGCTCCACGCTCCCGGAGCCCGCGGCGGCGCAGAACCGGGCCTTCGCGGCCAGCGCCCGCGGCGCACGCAGCCAGCGCGACGAGCTCTCGCGCTACCGCGACGTCTTCCGGCAGGCCGGTGCCCTCACCACGCTCGGCGGCCGGCCGCTCGTCGTCGTCACCGCCACCCGAGGGGCACAGAAGGGGTGGCCCACCGCTCAGGACCGGCTCGCCAGGTTGTCCGGCAACAGCAGCCACCGGCTGGTCGACGCGACCCACGCGTCGCTCCTGGACGACCGGCAGGACTCCGCCGCCGCCGTCCGGGCCATCCAGGACGTGGCCCGGTCTGCCCGGACCAGCACGCAGTCCCTTGCGACAATGCAATAAAGCCATGGGCAAGCTGGAGCGCAGAGGTACCGTGAACGTGGTCTCATCTGTCGCCGAGGATGGGCCAGCCGCTTCGCCAGGGAGGAGACACCGGGTGGAGGGAGCGCACAGGCTGGATCGCTGGCTGTACCGTGGCGGGCGGCCCAACCGGCTGGCGCGGCTGCTCAACGGCGTCTCGGCTCGCCTGGGCGCGGCCGGCATCGGGCCGGAACGGCTGGCGATGCTCCAGGTCACCGGCCGTCGGACGGGTCGGCTGGTGTCGTTCCCCGTCGTCGTCGCCGACTACCACGGTGAGCGGTACCTCGTCTCGATGCTCGGCGAGAACACCAACTGGGTCCGCAACGTGCGCGCCGCGGACGGCAGGGCCGTGCTTCGACGCCGGCACCGTGAGGCCGTCCAGCTCGAGGAGGTCCCACCGGCCGCGCGCGCGGGCATCCTCCGGCGGTACCTGCAGTGCGCCCCTGGAGCCAGGCCGCACGTTCCCGTCGACCCTCGTGCCCCGGAGGAGGCGTTCGGGGCCATCGCGGGGGACTACCCGGTCTTCCGGGTCCGATACGTCGACGTCCCGAACCCGGACAGCCGCCCCAGCGGCGAGCGGACGAGCCCGAGCTACGCCGTCGGGGTGTTTCACGACCTCGACTTCGGACCCGACATCCTCGAGTACCTGCAGCGGATCGACGAGACCCTGGCCCCGTTCGGCGGGCGGTTTCTCATCCACGGCGGCCCGCATGAGGCCGTGGAGGGTCAGCTCGGCGGCGACCTCGTTGTCATTGCCTTCCCTACTCCCGATGGCGCAAGCCGGTGGTACCACTCCGACGCATACCAGGCGATCGCTCCTCTGCGCCGGGCCCACAGCGCCGGTAGCGTCACCCTGCACCCCGGTGTCCCCGCGGCCCACCGAGCGACCGACATCCTGTCGCCCCATGACGGCGACAGCGACTCTTCGACGAGCTGAGGTCTGCTGGCCAGGCGCGATTCGGTAGTCCCTGGAAGTCCGGCTGGGTGGCCCTGCCAGTACCTGGATCGCCAGAGACTCCCACCAGGTGCTGATCAGCGCTTTGCTGAACTGACACGTCGTCGAAAACACGGAGGAACGGCATGGCAGGCTGGACCCCTGAGCAGGTCGCCGAGATCGCCTTCCCCCAGGAGGTGCAGGTCATCACCCGGCGCCGCGACGGCTCGTTGAGAGCGCCCACCACGATCTGGATCGTCGGCGACGGCGACCGGCTGTTCGTTCGCTCAACCAACGGGCGCACGGCCGCGTGGTTCCGTGCTGCGATCGGGACCGGCTCCGGGCAGATCGTGTCCGACGGCAGAGTGTCTGACGTGACCTTCGCCGAGGCCGCCGAGGCTGACCTGGCAGGGGTCGACACGGCGTACCGCCAGAAATACGCGCGCTACGCCGGCATCGTCGACCACCTTCTCCAGGACGGCCCGCGGTCGGCCACCCTCCAGGTCCACCCGACCTGATCCACACCCGAGCCCCAGCAGGAAGCGCCCCTCAGCGACGAGGGAACCCGATCGACAACACAGCCGATGCCGTAGGCGGATGTGACCGAGGAGACCAGCAATGGCAGTGAGTGACACAGCCCGAAGGAACCACGAGGAGCTCTTCCCCGGGCACGGCTCGTCCCTGGCCGGCACCGACCCTGAGCTGGTCGAGGTGTTCGACAACTTTGCCTTCGACGAGGTCCTGCGTCACGGTGGGCTCGACCCGCGCCGGCGGTTGCTGGTGCAGCTGGCTGCGCTGATCGCTTCCCAGGCGCTCTCGGAGTACCGGGTGATGCTTGCAGCCGCTCTCACCGTGGGGTGACCCCAGTTGAGGCTAAGGAGGTCGTGTACCAGGCCGTCCCCTACGTG
>DATFPQ010000135.1:0-9023 GCA_035264765.1 Actinomycetales bacterium
CACGACAACGACGAGCAGACCGGCCACCCGCCGGCGCGCGGCGAGCACGCCAGCGGTCGCTGCCGCGAGGGCGAGCACGACCGCGATGCCGCCGAGCAGGACCTGCTTGTCATGCGTGCCGAAGGCGCTCACCGCGAGGTCCTTGAGCCAGCGCGGCGTCCGGTCGATGAAGGCGCCACCAACCGCCACGACGGGCGACGGCGTCCCTCCGGCCCGGCCGGTGCGCACGAGCAGCGCGGCCGCGAGCTCGGCCACGCCGATCGTCACCGCGCCTGCCACCAGCCCCATCACCGGTGGCCACCAGCGGTGGCGGTCCGGATGCGGCGGCCCTGCCGTCACGGCCGCCGGCGCGGACGTCGTGGTCACGCTCTCAGCATCACACGCCGTCGGCCCCGTGACTGTCCTCGAACCGAAGCCGCCAGGGCGGTCTCGTGGTGATCGCAACCTGGGCCGGTTGGCGAGCTTTCGAAGGCTTGCTCGGCGGCTCAGCCGCGCAGGACGTCGAGGAGGGCCGGCGCGATGGCGCGCAGGGCCCGGCTGCGGTGGCTGATGGCGTTCTTCTCGTCCGGCTCCAGCTCGGCGAGCGTCCGGGCGTCGCCGTCCACCCGCAGGACCGGGTCGTACCCGAAACCGTTGTCACCACGAGGGGCGCGTTCCAGACTCCCCCTGAGGTGGCCCAGCTCGACGTGCTCGACGCCACCAGGGTGCACCAGCGCGGCGGCGCACACGAACCCGGCCGCGCGGTGCTCGTCGGGGACGTCCGCGAGCTGGGCGAGCAGCAGCTCCAGGTTGGCGCGGTCGTCCCCGTGCCGCCCGGACCAGCGTGCGGAGAAGATGCCGGGGGCGCCGCCCAGGACGTCGACCACGAGCCCGGAGTCGTCCGCCAGCGCCGGCAGGCCGGTGGCCTCGGCGACCGCGCGGGCCTTGAGCAGTGCGTTCTCCTCGAACGTCACCCCGGACTCCACGACGTCCGCGACGTCGGGAAAGGCGTCGACGCCCACGACGGCCCGGTCGAGATCGACGTCCGCGCCCTCCGCGGCCAGCGAATCGGCCAGGATCGCCCGCAGCTCGACAACCTTGTGCCGGTTGCGGGTAGCCAGCACCAGCCGGGCGCCGTCGGGCACGGAGCCGCGGTGCGGCGACGGGCTCACGCCGCCCCCGACGGCGCCTGCAGGGCTGCCCGCTGCAGCTCGGTGAGAACGCCGCAGCCGAGCGTCGCCAGGTCGAGCAGGTCGTCGAGCAGGGCCCGGTCGAACGCCTGCCCCTCTGCGGTCCCCTGGACCTCGACGAAGCGCCCGTCGCCGGTCATCACGACGTTCATGTCCGTGCCGGCCTTGACGTCCTCCTCGTAGCAGAGGTCCAGCAGCGGGCGGCCGCCGACGATCCCTACGCTCACGGCGGCGATCGAGCCGGTCACCGGCTGCGCCTTCTTGGCCACCAGCCCGGCGGCGCGCGACCGCTCGACGGCGTCCACCAGGGCGACGTAGGCACCGGTGATCGCAGCCGTGCGGGTGCCACCGTCCGCCTGGAGCACGTCGCAGTCGAGGACGACGGTGTTCTCGCCCAGCGCCTTGGTGTCGACCACGGCGCGCAGGCTGCGGCCCACCAGTCGGCTGATCTCGTGCGTGCGTCCGCCGATCCGGCCCTTCACCGACTCGCGCTCGCTGCGCGTGTTGGTGGCGCGCGGCAGCATGGCGTACTCGGCGGTGACCCAGCCCTGCCCGCTGCCCTTGCGCCAGCGCGGCACACCGGCCGTGAAGGACGCCGCGCAGAGCACCCGCGTGCGCCCGAACTCGACGAGCACGCTGCCCTCGGCGTGGTCGAGCCAGCCGCGGGTGATCCGCACCTCGCGCAGCTCGTCCACGGCGCGGCCGTCGGGGCGGAGGCGTTCGTTAGGCGCGGGAGTGATCGACATGGCCCTCAGGCTAGACGTCGTACCGTGCCCCCGGCCGCGCGACGTCCAGTGGGCCGTCCCAGACCTGCCGGGCCTCCGCGAGGCTGACCGCCGGTTCGTTCCACGGCGGCCGGTGGGTCAGCACCAGCCGACCGACCCCTCCCGCGCGCACCACGCATTCCGCGGCCCGGCGTCCGGACAGGTGCACGCCCGGCGCCGCGTCGCGGCCCTCCACATAGGCGCTGTCCGCGAGCACCAGGTCGGCGTCCCGACACAGGGGTGTGAGGGCCTCGCAGGCGTCGGTGTCGCCGGTGTAGGCCAGCACCCGTCCGCCGTGCTCGACGCGGAGCCCGTAGGCCTCGACCGGGTGCTCGACGCGGTACGGCGTGACGGTCAGCGGGCCGATGCCGACCGGCTTGCCGTCGGACCAGGTCGACGCCGCGACGTGCGGCTCCATCCCCGGATCGGGCAGGTCGTACGCGCGTGCCAGCCGCCCGGCCGTGTCGGTGGGCCCCCAGACCGGGAGAACGCGGCCGGGCACGGCGCCGGGCGCGTGCTTGAGCATCACGTAGAGGCCACAGACGTCGAGGCAGTGGTCGGCGTGCAGATGGCTCAGCAGCACGGCGTCCAGGGTCATCGGGTCGACGTAGCGCTGCAGCGGGCCGAGCGCGCCGCTGCCGAGGTCGAGCGCCACCCGCCAGGTCCGCGGTCTGCCGTCGTCGTCGACGCCGTCGGCCTCGACCAGGTAGCAGGAGGCCGCCGACTCGGGCCCGGGCACCGAGCCGGAGCAGCCGACGACGGTGACCCTCACACCACCGCCCGGACCGGCTCGGCGACCCGTACCTCGGGCCCGAGGAAACGCCGTCCCAGCGCCGCGAAGGTGTGCGGGTCGCCGGTGGTCACGAAGCGGTGCTCCGGCTCGGGCAGCCCCGTCGGCCGGACCAGGTCGTTGCGCATGAGCTGGCGGTAGACGTCCTTGGCGGTCTCCTCGGCGCTGCTCACCAGGGTCACCAGGTCGCCGACGACGTAGGAGATGACGCCGGTCAGCAGTGGGTAGTGCGTGCAGCCGAGGATCAGCGTGTCGACGCCGGCCGCCACCACCGGGTCGAGGTACTCATGGGCCACGGCCAGCAGCTCCGGGCCGGAGGTGACCCCCGCCTCGACGAACTCGACGAACCGGGGGCACGCCTGGGTGGTCACCTTCAGGTGCGGCGCGGCGGCGAAGGCGTCCTCGTAGGCGCCGGACGCCTTGGTGGCCCGGGTGCAGACGACGCCGACGTGCCCGGTGCGGCTGGCCGCCGCGGCCCTCCGAACGGCCGGCCGGATCACCTCGACGACGGGCACGTCGTAGCGCTCGCGGGCGTCCCCGAGGACCGCGGCGCTTGCGGAGTTGCAGGCGATGACGAGCAGCTTGACGCCCTGGTCGACCAGCCCGTCCAGGCACTCGAGCGCGTACTCGCGCACCTGGGCGATCGGGCGCGGCCCGTACGGCTGGCGGGCCGTGTCGCCGAGGTAGAGCACCGGCTCGTGCGGCAGCTGGTCGAGGACGGCGCGGGCGACGGTGAGCCCGCCGTACCCCGAGTCGAAGATGCCGATGGGTGCGTCCGCCACGACGTCGAGCCTAAGCCGCCCGCTGCCCTGCCACCGGCTACGGCGCGCGTGACACTCCCCACGTCGTGTGCTGTCCACGTCGTGTGCTGTGCAGCGGTGCGTTCGGTTGGCACCCCGCTTGCGCACCCTGGGCGCCAACGTGGCAACGAGCACCGCGGCGACGACATTGGTTGCCACGTTGACGCCATTCGGGCGCGGGGCGCATCGCTTCCTGTGGAGGACCACCGCGGCGAGGGCGGCGGCACGACGGGCAGGCTCGTTCGATGGCTCGCCACGACCCCGACCGGACGACGGAGGCCTCGCTCGCGCAGGCCGGGGTGGTGGCCCGCTGGCAGGCCATCGCCGAGGGCTGGACCTCCGCGGAGGTGGCGCACCGCGTGCGCGCCGGTCGCTGGCGAGCGCTACACCCCGGCGTCTACGTAACGTCACCGGCCCGCTGGCGTGGCGGACACAGGCCTGGGCGGCGCTGCTCCACGCCGGACCGGGCGCCGCTCTGAGCCACCGGGCCGCGGCGTTCGAGCAGGGGCTCCTTGACGTCATCCCCGCCGGCGTCGACGTCATGGTCGAGCGCCACACCGAGTCACGAGTCGTCCCGGTGTGCGGCTGCACCGCAGCAGGCACCACCTGCGCCGGCGGCACCCGGCGTGCTCCCTGCCGCAAACCCGCCTGGAGGACACAGTCCTCGACCTGGTGGAGCAGTGTGATGCCGAGGACGACGTGGTCGGCTGGCTGACCCGCGCCTGCCAGCGTCGCCTGACGACGCCGCGTCGCCTTCGTCGGGCCGTCGCGCGACGCAGCCGCCTCCGGCACCGTCGCTTGGTGCACGAGGTCCTCGACGAGGTTGCCGACGGCGTCGCTTCGCCGCTCGAACGGCGTTACGCCCGCGACGTCGAGCGCGCGCACGGGCTTCCACGGTCGACGCGGAACGATCCCGTGGTGGCCGGGGGGATCCGCCGTTACCGGGACGTGCGGTACCGGCGGCAGCGGACGACCGTCGAGCTGGAGGGGCTGGCGTACCACCCCCACGACGAGTCGGCGCGGGACGACGCCCGCGACAACGCCGCCGTGCTCTCCGGCGACGCCGTGCTCCGCTACGGCTGGGCGGCCGTGGCCGGTTCGCCGTGCGACGTCGCGGCCGAGGTCGCCGCCGTGCTCGGCGCCCGAGGCTGGACCGGCAAGCTCCGGCGCTGCTCGCCGTCCTGCGGCGCCGGCGCCCGTGCCACCGCGTGATGGCTCGTGCGTCAGAACGCGCCTTCGTGGCAACGGCTGTCCCTGCGACGAAGGCTGTTGCCACGATCAGCCGCATTCGGCGGGTTCGCGCACCATGAGCGCCAACGTGGCAACGAGCACCGCAGCGGCGACGCTCGTTGCCACGTTGACGCGGTGCTGGCGCGTGCGGCGCGCCGGGCGGGTCAGCGCCCGCGCTCGTCCGGAAGGGCGGCGGCCATCGCCTCCACGAGCGTCTCCTGAAGCCAGGCGAGGAAGTCATACAGCGCCAGGGTCATCGCCAGCCGGCGTCCGGCGTCGGCTGCGGCCGTGGCCCCGCGCGCCGACTCGTCCGCCGCGGTGACCACCAGGTCGTCCGAGTCGTCCTCCGCCTCAGCGAGCCGCGCCGCGACCTGCTCCAGCAGCGCGTGGTCGTCGTCCGTGCGCAGACCCATCCGCTCCGCGAGCACCAGCCGGACGTCGGTGAGCGCAACCAGCCAGGCCTGCGCCTCCGTGTCGTCCAGGCGCAGCGGCGACGGGCGGGCCAGCGTGTCCAGGGCGACGCGCAGCCCGGAGCGCTTGCGGGCGCGCAGCTCTGACTCGGTGTAGCGGCGGAACTCGGCTGACGCCTCGGGGTCGTCGCGGTGCGCGTCCGGGAGCAGCCGGGCCAGCGCGGGGTCCTCGGGCGGGCGCACCGTCCTGCCGATGCCGACCAGCGCGGCGAGCGGGTCCTGCTCGGCCGGCTCGGACGCGGCGGGGTCCTCCAACAGGTCGTACACCTCGGTGAAGACGTCGCGCAGCACGCGGCGCTCGTCGTCCCCGAGCCGCGCCCGCACGTCGTGCCGCGCCCGCCGGAAACCTCTGGTCACGCCGCTCCCTCAGTCGTCCTTCTGCATCGTGGCCCACAGGCCGAAGCCCTGCAGCGCCTCCACGTGCCGCTCCATCTCCTCCCGGTCGCCGTTCGCGACGACCGCCCGTCCCTTGAGGTGGACGTCCATCATCAGCTTCTCGGCCTTGGCCTTGGAGTACCCGAAGTAGCTCTGGAAGACGTACGTCACGTACGACATCAGGTTCACCGGGTCGTTCCACACCAGCGTGACCCACGGCCGCACGACGCCGACCTCCGCGTCGCTGCGCGGGTCGTCGAGCTCGACCGGCGACGTGACCACCGCACCACTCTAGGCACTCGAGCCGAGACCGAGAACGCCGGAGGACCTAGGCTCGGGCCGTGACCGGCTCCCCCCACGCGACGCCCGCAGCCACGCCCAGCACCGCGCTGCTCACCGACCACTACGAGCTGACCATGCTGGAGGCGGCGCTGCGCAGCGGAGCGGCGCACCGACGCAGTGTGTTCGAGGTGTTCGCCCGACGGCTCCCCGACGGGCGGCGGTACGGCGTCGTCGCGGGCACCGGCCGGCTGCTGGACGCCATCGAGGCGTTCCGGTTCGACGACGCGGTGCTCGGCCGGCTCAGCGACGCGTCGGTCGTGGACGACGCCACGCTGGACTGGCTGCAGGGCTACCGCTTCGCAGGGTCGGTGTGGGGCTACGCCGAGGGCGACTGCTTCTTCCCCGGCTCCCCGCTGCTCGTCGTGGAGGGCACGTTCGCCGAGGCGGTACTGCTCGAGACGCTCGTGCTGAGCATCCTGAACCACGACTGCGCGGTGGCGTCCGCGGCGAGCCGGATGATCTCCGCAGCGTGCGAACGGCCGTGCATCGAGATGGGGTCACGGCGCACGCACGAGGAGGCTGCGGTCGCTGCCGCGCGTGCCGCCTACGTCGCCGGCTTCGCGATGACCAGCAACCTGGAGGCCGGGCGGCGCTACGGCGTCCCGACGACCGGCACCAGCGCGCACGCCTTCACGCTGCTGCACGACGACGAGCGGCAGGCGTTCGAGGCGCAGGTGGCCAGCCTCGGCCCGGGCACCACACTGCTGGTCGACACCTACGACGTCCCCACCGCCGTGCGGGCCGCCGTGGAGGTGGCCGGTCCCGGCCTCGGCGCCGTCCGGCTGGACTCCGGCGACCTGCTGGTGCAGACCCGCGAGGTGCGCCAGCAGCTGGACGAGCTCGGCGCCACGGGCACCCGCATTCTCGTCACGAGCGACCTGGAAGAGCACGCCATCGCCGCGCTCGCCGCCGCACCCGTCGACGGCTACGGCGTGGGGACGTCGCTGGTCACCGGCTCGGGCGCACCCACCGCCGGGCTGGTCTACAAGCTGGTGTCACGGGCCGCGGACGACGGCACGATGGTGCCCGTGGCCAAGGCCAGCAAGGACAAGCTGAGCGTCGGCGGTCGCAAGTGGGCGCTGCGGCGCCGCGACGCCAAGGGCGTGGCGGAGGCCGAGGTGATCGGCATCGCGCGGTGCCCCACGGACGACGGGAACGACCGCCCCCTGCTCGTCGACCTGGTCAAGGACGGCGAGGTCGTCGGCGGCGAGCCGCTCGACGCGGCCCGGGACCGGCACGCCGCCACGCTCGCCGAGCTGCCGCCGTCTGCGCTGCAGCTGTCCCGCGGCGAGCCCGCGATTCCCACGGTGTACGAGAGGGAGGACCGATGACCGGCCGCGCGCTTGTCGTCGTGGACGTCCAGCCCGACTTCTGCGAGGGAGGGGCGCTCGGCGTGCGCGGCGGCAACGACGTCGCCGAGGCCGTCGCCGAGGTCGTCCGGGAGCGGGACTACGCCTTCGTCGTAGCGACCCTCGACTGGCACGTCGACCCCGGCGACCACTTCAGCGACACACCGGACTTCGTGTCGTCGTGGCCGCCGCACTGCCGCGCCGGGTCACCGGGCGCCGCGCTGCACCCGGCGCTGAAGCTGGACCGGATCGACGCGACGTTCCAGAAGGGGGAGCACGCCGCGGCGTACTCCGGATTCGAGGGGACGACCGGCGGCACGCCGGGAGCCCGGGTCGGCCTCGCCGACTGGCTGCGCTCCCACCGCGTCACCGAGATCGACGTCGTGGGGATCGCGACCGACTACTGCGTGCGGGCGACCGCGCTGGACGCCGTGAGCGCCGGCTTCCGCACCCGCGTGCTGCTCGGCCTCACCGCGGGCGTCGCCCGGGCGAGCACCGACCGCGCGCTCGAGGAGCTGCGCGCGGCCGGTGCCGAGCTGATCGGCCAGCCGGTCGTTAGGTCGTGACCACTTCCGGTCGACACCTATCGAGGGTTCCGGAGGCCTACTCGGACGTCGAGGCCGTACCCGGGCCGGACCTGCCGCCCGCCCAGCTCCAGGCGTACGCGCCGTCGTCCACCGCGGCACCGCCCTCACCAAGCTCGAGCGGGCGGAAGGTGTCGACCATCACGGCCAGCTCGTCGAAGTAGTCCTTGCCCAGCGCGCGCTGCACCGCTCCCGGCTGCGGTCCGTGGCTGTGCCCACCGGGGTGCAGGGACACCGACCCCACGCCGATGCCGCTGCCACGGCGGGCCTCGTAGTCCCCGGCCACGTAGAACATGACCTCGTCGCTGTCGACGTTGGAGTGGTAGTAGGGCACGGGGACCGCGAGCGGGTGGTAGTCGACCTTCCGGGGCACGAAGGCGCACACCACGAAGCTGCCGCCCTCGAACACCTGGTGCACCGGCGGCGGCTGGTGCACGCGTCCGGTGATCGGCTCGAAGTCGGACACGTTGAAGGTGTACGGGTACAGGCAGCCGTCCCAGCCGACGACGTCGAACGGGTGCGTCGCGTGGACGACGACGCTGCCGGCCACCCCGCCCGGCCCGGGCCCACGGTGCTTGGTGAGCACCTCGACGTCCGCTCCCTCCGCCAGCAGCGGCTGCTGCGGCCCGTGCAGGTCGCGCTCGCAGTAGGGGCTGTGCTCCAGCAGCTGGCCGAACCGTGACAGGTACCGGCGCGGCGGTGCCACGTGGCTGTTGGCCTCCAGGCAGTAGGCGCGCAACGGGCCGAGGCGCTCGACGTCCCGCGGTAACCACCGGTGCACCGTCGTCCGCGGAAGGACCACGAAGTCGCCGCTGCGGGCCTCGAGCGCACCGAACACCGTCTCGACAGTTGCCGCGCCGGACTCGACGTACACGACCTCGTCGCCGATGGCGTTGCGGTAGAAGGGAGATGGGCTGTCGCCCACCGCATAGCAGATGCGGACGTCGGCGTTGCCCAGCACCAGGCGACGGCTCTGGACGACGTCCGAGCCGCGCCACCGGGCGTCCGGCCCGTCGCCAGGGAACAGGTCGTGCAGCCGCAGGTGGAACGGGCGCAGCGGGTGGTTCGCCCGGGTCGCGAGGTCCGGCAGCTGCCAGGGACGCGCGTCGGTGATCGCCGAGGGGATCTCCCGGTGGTACAGCAGCGAGGA
>DATFPQ010000136.1:0-2983 GCA_035264765.1 Actinomycetales bacterium
GGCGCATCTTGCCCGAGATGTGGGCCAGCACCTTGTGGCCGTTGCTCAGCTCGACGCGGAACATCGCGTTGGGCAGAGCCTCGACGATCGTGCCCTCGATCTCGATGACACCGTCCTTCTTCGCCATGTCCTCCGCATTCCATGCTGCGGGCCGCCCAGGCTGGTACGACCCCGTGGGTTCTTCGTGCGACGGCTCACTTCGTGACGACGTCCTCGACCGCCAGAACCAGCCGCGGGACGGGGCGAGGACGCATGAGCTCATGAGCCGACACAGCAGAATACGTCAGGAGGCACCGAGAACCCAAATGCGCCGGAGCGCGCGACGAACTCAGGCCCGCAGCACGCCACCCTCGAAGGTGGCGACCTGGGTGCCGTCAGCGGTGGTCGTGACGTCGGTCAGAGGGTACCCCCAGCGCCCGTCCGCACCGCCGTCGTCGAGCCACGCCTTCAGCACTCGGCCGGTAACGAGCAGAGCCGCCTTGCCGTCCAGCGACCAGAGCTGCCCGCCGGTGAACGCCTGCCCGCGGCCGCGCTTGCGCCGGTCCTCGACCGCGTCCCGTCGCGGGTAGCCGAGGCGTCCGTGCTGCCGGTCCAGCGCCGACCACCGGGTGTAGACGGCCCCGGTGACCGCCGAGCTCACCGTGGCGGGGCTGTCGCAGACGGCGCCGTGCTGGAACTGCTGGTACCAGGACTTCCGGTCCGCCGTGAACGCCCGCTCTCGGGTCGGGTACCCCAGGGCACCCTTCTCCCGGCCGTGAGCCGCCCAGACCCTGAAGGCCGGACCGCTCACGCTGGTCGTGGTGGTCGCCGGGCTGTCGCACACGGCGCCGCGCTGGAACTGCTGGTACCAGGACTTGCGGTCCGCGCTGAATACCCGCTCACCGGTCGGGTAGCCGAGGTAGCCCCGCTCCCGCCCCTGGGCGGCCCAGACCGTGAACGCGGTCCCGGTCACGCTCGTCGACCTGGTCGCCGGGCTGTCGCACACCGCGCCGTGCTGGAACCGCTGGTACCAGGACTTGCGATCCGCGCTGAACACCCGCTCCCCGGCGGGGTAGCCGAGGGTGCCGGTCTCCCGGCCGCGGGCGACCCACACCGTGTACGACGGTCCGCTCACGCTGTGCGTGGTCGTGGCCGCGCTGTCGCACACCGCCCCGTGCTCGAACTGCTGGTACCACCCCTTGCCGTCCTTGGCCGTGCCCCGCCCACCCTTGGGGTAGCCCAGGGACCCACCGGGGCCCCCGGCCTTCGTCCAGATCGTGTAGGACGCGCCGTACACGGCGCGCGCGCCGGTCGTCTTGGTCCAGTGGATGCTGCCGTGCTGGTACCGGACGAACCGGCCCCGGCCGTCGCCGACGGCCCGCTCGGGCCCGAGCGAGGAGCCGAGTGGGGACCCCTGGGCGCCCAGAGCGTCGTACGTGCGCAGGATCGGGCCGCAGCCCTGCAGGCACGGCGCGTTGTGCTCCGCCGTGCGGTTGTCGCTCAGCGAGGTGGTGGTGCAGTTGTCCCACTTGTACGGCGCGACGCAGCTGACGACGCGGCAGGCCACGCCGCCACTGCACCGGACGTGGGTGTTGCACTGCCCGTAACGGAACGCGTTGCAGCAGTGCCGCCGCTGGTCGCAGGTCTTCTTCGAGCCGGTGCCGCAGGAGCAGTTCCAGCATCGCTTGTCGCAGATGTGGTCGCCGGCGCAGCCGCTGGTGCAGCTCTTGCAGGTGGCGTTGCAGTCCACGATGTAGCGGTAGCCGCCGCAGCACCACGAGGAGTCGGCGGCCTTCCACCAGCCGGCGGTGAACGTGCCGGGCGGGCAGGCGTTCTTGCCGCCGTTCACCGTGCAGCAGAAGACCGTCCACCCCGAGCTCGCCGTGGCCCCCGGGCCGCAGACGCTGGCGTAGGCGGTGCCGGGCGTGAGGATGTAGCCCTTCGGGTCGACGACCATGGCCGAGCCCACCACGGCGGTCTGGGCCAGGAAGCTCCGGCGGGTGAAGCGGGACGCCAGGCCGCGGGCCACCCGGTCGACCAGCCGCACGCTACGGCTCTTCGGGGCGGCGAGGTCCTCGAGCGCGGTCATGGCAGCCCTCCCGTGCGCAGGAGCTGGCGTTTGTCGGTGACGCGCAGCGACGTGACGAACTGCTCGGCGCGAGGCGCGAGCGCCATCCGACGCGAGTGCGCGCCGAGGACGACGAACAGGCAGAACGCGCGACCGCCCTCGCTGAAGAAGTGCTGCGCCGCGGTGATGTTGGGCAGCGAGCGCTGGATCCGATCCGGCGAGAACTGGGACGGGCGCAGCACCGGCCGGCCCTGGGACGCGAACAGCCCTTCGTTCGCGACGTCGGTGCCGAACTCGACCAGCGACACGAACACGTCCTCGAGCCCGAGGTTCTCGACCACCCCACTGCCGAAGTCCCCGCGCACCGCCGGCAGCTCACGGGTGCAGGCGTGCAGCACCGGGTGGGTCACCTCCTGGGGGCTGGCCGGCTCCCGGCGGGAGATCCGCGCCTCCCAGCCGGAGGAGCCCTCCACCGACAGCCCGTACCTGGCGATCCGCACGTCAGCTCCCTCCCGCGACGACGAGAATGGGGACGGCGACGGCCGCCCCCACCAGGGCCCCGCGGGCCACCGCGTCGGCGCCCGGGCGCAGTCGCTCCAGCTGCGCGAAGAGCCGGTGCAGCTCGCCGCGGTTCTCCACCCGCCGCAGCGCGAGCACGGGCAGCGCCCGCGCGACCCCGAACACCGCGCCGACCAGCGCACCGGCAGCGACCGATCCGGTCAGCGCGGCCAGCACGAGGGTGGCGTACACGGTGGAGCTGGTCACGATCGTCACCACGCCGAGGCCGAGCTGGAACCCGAAGCCGAGGCCGTAGACCCAGCCCCGGTAACGCGCGAGCCAGGCCTCGTCGACCTGCCGCCGCCACGAGGGCGGTCCCTGCGACCCGGATCGCAGGTCCAGGACCAGGCCGACCAGCAGGAGGGCGACCACCGCCCA